>JAZKYV010000051.1:0-78912 GCA_045612345.1 Bacteroidales bacterium | reverse complement strand
CAATTGTTAGCTGCTACTGGTTCCATTTTCCAGTTTGAGTTACAGTTAGAAACGATTTCAACGAAGTTGACACCGCTCTTGCCGTTGATTTGGTTTTCAAAAGCTTTCTTGATAGCTGCTTTTGCTTTACGTACGCATGCTGGGTTATAAACAGCTTGACGTGTAACGTATTTTGTACCTGGGAGTTGAGCGATAAGTTCAGTTATTCTTAATGGATAACCATTGCATGGGATGCCATCGAAGCCAGCGCCTGCTGGTAAAGTAGCTTTACGTCCGTAAGGAGTTGTAGCTGTCTTCATGCCTTCCAATGTTGTTGGAGCCATTTGACCACCTGTCATACCGTAGATACCGTTGTTAACGAAAATCATTGTGATGTTTTCACCGCGGTTGCAAGCGTGGATTGTTTCTGCTGTACCGATAGCTGCCAAGTCACCGTCACCTTGGTATGTGAAGATAACCTTGTTAGGCCATACGCGTTTGAGACCTGTTGCCAAAGCTGGAGCACGACCGTGAGCTGCTTCTTGGAAGTCAACATCGAAGTAGTCGTATGCCATAACAGAGCAACCTACAGGAGCTACACCGATTGTATCTTCGTCGATGCCGAGTTCTTCGATAACTTCAGCGACGATGCGGTGGATTGTACCATGACCGCAACCTGGGCAATAGTGGAATGGTTTTTCGGTCAATAACTTAGATTTTTGATAAACTAAGTTTTCAGGTTTAATGATATCTTCTATTGACATGTTCTTATTCTCCTATAATTTGTTTTTTCATTGCTTCGAGAACTTCTTCTGGTGTGTGGATGATACCACCAACGCGACCGAAGTGTTCTGCTTTAACGCGACCGTTGACTGCTAATCTAACGTCTTCAATCATTTGACCGCAGCTTAATTCTACTGCTAAGAAACCTTTAACGCCTTTGTCGATGAGGTTTTGGATAGCTTTTGAAGGGAATGGGAATAATGTGATAGGACGTAATAAACCAACTTTAAGACCAGCTTCACGTGCCAATTGTACTGATTTTTGAGCGATACGAGCACTTGAACCGTAAGCTACGAATACATATTCTGCATCTTCGCATTCGATTTCTTCGAAACGTACTTCGTTTTCTTCAACTAATCTGTATTTTTCTTGGAGATGGCGGTTGTGAGCTTCCATTCTTGTTGAGTCTAAGTCTAATGATGTGATAACACGGTGTTGTGTACCTCTCTTACGACCTGTTGTTGCCCAAGGATAGTTAGCTTTGATTTCTTCTTCTGTCATACGTGGTTTTTGTTCAGGAAGAACAACTTTTTCCATCATTTGACCGATTGCACCGTCTGATAAGATGCAGCATGCCATGCGATATTTAAATGCTAATTCGAAGCCTAATGCTACGAAGTCAGCCATTTCTTGTACTGAAGCTGGAGCTAATACGATGTTTTTGTAGTCACCATTACCACCGCCTTTACATGCTTGGAAGTAGTCAGCTTGTGATGGTTGGATTGTTCCTAAACCAGGACCGCCACGAACAACGTCTGCATAAACGCAAGGTACTTCAGCACCTGCTATATAAGCTATACCTTCTTGTTTCAAGCTGACGCCTGGACTTGATGATGATGTCATCACGCGTTTGCCAGATGCACCTGCTGCATAAACCATGTTGATAGCTGCTATTTCACTTTCTGCTTGTAAAACGACCATACCGGTACGTTCATAAGGGTTTTGTTCCATAAGATATTCAATCACTTCTGATTGTGGAGTGATAGGATATCCGTAATAAGCATCACAACCGTAGCGAATAGCTGCTTCGGCTAATGCTTCGTTACCCTTCATCAGTTTTAATTCTCCCATTATGTGTTAATTTTAAATGTTAGACAATTGATTTAAATTACAATTTGACTTTGTAAACAGTGATAACACCATCTGGACATACCATGCCGCATGATGCACAACCAATACATTTGTCAGGTTCCGCCATATAAGCGTAATTGTAACCTTTACCGTTTACTTCTTTTGCCAAGCTGATTACACCGACCGGACAGTTTGCAACGCATACGCTACAACCTTTACAACGTTCTGTGTCAACTACGATGGCTCCTTTGAAACTTGCCATAATTATTTATTTTTAAGTTACTTATAATGTTTGTTGTTTGCTTAATTCTTTTTTGTATCAAGACTCACAAATATATATAATTTTTTAAAATCTTAGGAAGAAAAATTAAAAATTATTATTTGATAGGGTGATCTTCAGCGAAACGTTTTAATCTTTCTGCTAAGACTGGTATTTCATCTCTTTGTATTAAAGATGTACAAGCTCTGATTCCTTGACGAGTGCTGCCGCATGTGTCTAATGAAATAGCTGAGATGCCATAGTATAACATTTTTTCAAGAAGTTCTGCTCCTGTGAATCCTGGATAATAATATGTGAAGTAGAAACCGTCAGCTATAGGTTCACCTAAATCTTCATCGTATGTGAATTTGAATCCGTTAGATGTGAAAGCGTCTTTCATCATCTTTGCTTTTTCACCGTATTCCAAAACTTCGTCACGGTAGTTATATGCGCCATCGTTAACAGCTTTTAAAATGCCGGCGACAGCATGTTGGGCTGAGTGTGATGTTCCTGAACTGAGTGGGTGTAATGCTCCGAAGATAATACCTCTTAAGAAGATGTCTTGTCCGCAGAATTCTTTTAAGTCTGGATATACACGTTCTGCGAGTTTGTCGCTGACACCTAAAATAGCGCAACGCTCACCTGCATAGCTGAATGCTTTTGAACTAGAAATCATCAAGATGTAGTTGTCTGTGTATTTGCCAACTGTTGGTTGATAAGGTGCTACGCCAGGATGGCTGTAGTCTTTGCGGAAGTCCATTCCGAAATATGCGAGGTCTTCGAGAACGATGACGTCATATTTGTTAGCTAATTCACCAATGATACGAAGTTCTTCGTCTGTCAAACAAACCCATGTTGGGTTGTTAGGGTTTGAATACAATACGCTATGGATTTTACCTGTAGCGAAAATGCTTTCTAATTTTTCACGTAATTTCTCGCCGCGATATTCATAAATGTCAAAACTTTCCATAGGGATGCCTAATACTTTGTTTTGGAATTTATGAACAGGGAATCCTGGGTCGATGAATAATACAGTGTTCTTTTCTTTGTTGGTGTGTCCGCAAATCATGAATGATGCGAATGCGCCTTGCATTGAACCTACTGTAGGAACGCAGTTACATGCACTGACTTCTAAATCAAGGAAGTTCTTGATAAAGCGTGATGCTTCGTTCTTTAAAGATGGTATACCGTCGATTGGAGGGTATGTTGCTGCAACGCCGTCTTGTAAAGCCTTTATTTGTGCTTCAACGCCTGCTTTTGATGCTGGAAGGCCAGGATTTCCCATTTCCATATGGATAAATTTCACGCCACTTGCTGCTTCGAGATCTCTTGCAAGCTTGTTGATTTCACGGATACCGGCTTTGCCGATGCAAGGAAGGTTGCTGTCGCTGAATACTTTTTGAGCTATTTCAACCGGAACGATGTTATTCTTCATGATAATATTTTGAATTTTTTTTATTAAAAATATCATAATTGAGTTTGAACGTCAAAATTATGAAAATATTTAATATAAAAAGTCTTAAATGAAGAATATTTTTAGTTAAAAATTTTAAGGGAATTTCTTTGGGAGTGGGACGTACTGGACTCGAACCAGTGACCTCTGCCGTGTGAAGGCAGCGCTCTGAACCAACTGGGCTAACGTCCCGAAAATGTATAAAAAAAGAACGCCGTAATGACGTTCTCTATGTGGGGCGAACAAGAATCGAACTTGTGACCTCATGCCTGTCAAGCATGCGCTCTAAACCAACTGAGCTACCGTCCCATTTGCGAGTGCAAAGATACAACTTTTTTTTATTCGTCCAAATATTTTTTATGTCATTTTTTATTTTATTTTTGAATTCACTAAATGAATTGTTATGAATAAAATTAAGTCTTTGTTAATCACAATGTTCCTGTTGAATGCATTCTTAGTGCTTAATGCTCAGGAAAAGAAAAATTTTGAATTGGCCGACATTTATGAACGCCCAACCTTCTCAATGAAAAGTGTTAGAGGTATGAATCCAATGAAAGATGGCAATACTTATGCTACTTTGGAAAGAGGAGAATTGAATATTTATAACTATAAAACAGGTAAGAAGGTCAACTCCCTTTTCGATATGAAAGATCTTATCCTTCCTGGTGATACAGTAGCCTTGCCATTGTATGGTACATACACTCTCAGCGATGATGAAACTAAAGTCTTGTTTATGAATAATATGAATCCTATTTATAGACATTCATATACTGCTAGTTTCTATGTTTATGATATTAATAATAAGGTGTTACAACCTCTTTCAGAAAATGGAGACCAACGTCTTGCTACATTTTCTCCAGATGCTACAAAAGTGGCATTCATGCGTGATAACAATTTGTTCATTAAGGATTTGAAAACAAATGAAGAGGTCCAGTTTACTCATGACGGTAAATGGAACCATATTATTAATGGTGCTCCTGATTGGGTTTATGAAGAAGAGTTTGGTTTCGCTCAGGGTTTCTTCTGGTCGCCTGATAGTAAGAAAATTGCATTCTATCGCTTTGATGAGTCAAATGTGAAAGAGTTTAATATGCAAATGACAGAAGGCTTGTATATGCAAGATTATAAATTCAAATATCCTAAGGCTGGTGAAGATAACTCAATAGTTGAAGTGTTTGTCTATGATGTAGAATCAGGCAAAACTACAAAAATGAATACAGGAGAAGAGACTGATATTTATTTCCCAAGAATTAAATGGACTCAGAATCCAAATGTTTTGGCAATCCAACGCTTGAACCGTCATCAAAATCATCTTGAAATTTTAACCGCTGACGCTACAACTGGCGAAACTTCTGTTATCTATGATGAAACAAATCCTTATTATATTGATATTACAGATAACTGGACATTCCTTGAAGATGGAAAACGATTCTTAATGACAAGTGAAGAAGATGGCTTTAATCACATCTATTTGTATACAATGGATGGAAAACTTGTTAAACAACTTACATCTGGTAATTGGGAAGTGACAGAAGTCTATGGTTTTGATGGAAAGGAAGTTTATTTTCAAGCTGCTAAAAACAGATCGATCGAGCGTCAGATTTATGCTGTAAACTTAAATGGCGATATGCGTACATTAATTAATAAGGTAGGTACAAATAATGCTAGATTTAGTTCAAACTTCAAATACTTAATAAACATCAACTCTTCTGCTGAACAACCTCATCAATATGTTTTGTTTGACAACAAAGGTAAGCAAGTTAGAGTTTTAGAAGATAATAAGGAATTTGCAGAAAGAATCAATAATGAGTATAATCTTGCTAAAAAAGAATTCGTTACAATTACAGATCCTGCTTTCACATTGCCAGATGGAACTCAATTGGAAATGGAAACATGGCGTATTTTGCCTCCAGATTTTGATTCTACAAAACAATATCCAGTTTTGATTTATGTTTATGGTGGTCCAGGGCATCAAACTGTTATGAATTCTTGGAATCATAGCGACTATGCCTGGATGCAAATTTTAGCACAAAATGGAATTATCTGTGTGTCTATCAATAATAGAGGTGGTGGCGCAAGGGGAGAGGTATTTAAGAAAATGACTTACCAACAATTAGGTAAACATGAAACTGAAGATATGATTACTTTGGCAAAATATATGGCAGCGCAACCTTACGTAAATCCAGATAAGATTGCTATTTACGGATGGAGTTATGGTGGATTTATGGCCACATCTGGTATAACAAAAGGCGCAGATTATATCAGCACAGCTGTTGCTGTTGCACCTGTTACAAACTGGCGTTATTATGATAACATCTATACAGAAAGATTTATGCGTACACCTCAAGAAAATCCTTCAGGATATGATGATAATTCCCCAATAAACTTTGTGGAAAAATTAAAAGGAAATTATCTCTTGTGTCATGGTAGCGGTGATGACAATGTGCATTTCCAAAATGCAATGGAACTTATCAAAGCTTTGGTTTCTGAAGGAAAACAATTTGATTTGATGGTTTATCCAAACAAGAACCATAGCATCTATGGTCAGTATGAGCAAGGTGGCGTTGAAGTTAGAATGCATTTGTTTGAAAAAATAAATAATTTCTTGTTTGAAAATCTTTTAGAAAATTAATCGGATGTATTGAAAAAATATATATCTTTGCACCCGCTTAAGAAAAAACGAATTTTTAGTTTAACAATTTAAAGAAAGAGAGAGTATTAACATGATTATTGTTCCTGTAAAAGAAGGCGAAAGCATTGATCGCGCTCTTAAACGTTACAAGAGAAAGTATGAAAAAACTGGCGTTGTAAAAGAATTACGTAACCGTCAAAAATTCACAAAACCTTCAATTATTAAACGTGAACAACGTATGAAGGCTATCTACGTTCAACAGCTTCGTCAAGCAGAAGAAAACAATTGATTTCTTATTTGCACTTTTTGCAAGAATGATTTCTCAGAAAAACATTGTCTTAACAAAGGCAATGTTTTTTTTTATTTTTATTTTAAATTGTTGCTTTTTTGAAAACAAATTACTATCTTTGACGCATAAAGAGCTTTAAATGATAGAAAGGTTTATTCGATACATACAGGCGGAGAAAAGATATTCTGAACATACTGTTATGGCATACAAGTGCGATTTGGAACAGTTTTCTTCGTTTTTAAAAAAACAGTATGAAATTGAAGATATTCTGTCGGTAAACTCTGAAATTGTACGCTCTTATATTATAGATTTGAAAGATACTGGTCTTAAGAATAGAAGCGTCAATAGAAAAATATCAGCATTACGTTCTTTTTATAATTATTGTTTAAGGGAGAAGCAAGTGGTAGTGACACCGCTATTGGATGTGAAATCCATGAAACAACCAAAGGAGTTGGCTAAATTTGTTCCAGAACATGATATTAAAAAAATACAGTTTGAACAAAATGGCGATTTTTTGGTAAGAAGAGATGAAATAGTTTTTGAAATATTGTATCAGACAGGAATGCGTCAGGCGGAACTGAGATCTGTTCAAGATGAAGATGTCGACAATGGTGCAAAAACTATAAAGGTTCACGGAAAAAGAAACAAGGATAGAATAATACCAATAGGTGAGGAGTTGTTGAATATGATAAATTATTATATGAAGATAAGAGATTCACGTTTTCCTATTCGAGACAATTCGTTATTGATTGTGGATGACAAAGGGAATGGGGCCACACCTCGCTTTATGTATAATTTGATACACGATATATTAAAAGATATAACAACTATAGAACAGAAAAGTCCTCATGTGTTGCGTCATACGTTTGCTACGCATATGCTTAATAGGGGTGCGGATATTAGGGCAATACAGAAATTATTAGGACATAGCAGTTTGAACTCGACGCAAATATATACGCATAATACAATAGATAAACTTAAGGATGTGTATAAGAAAGCTCATCCTTATGGAGATAAATAAAAACATGGTTTAACACCAATATTATTAATAACCAATTTAAAATAGGAGGTTAATATGAAAATTAACATCAATTCAGTTCACTTTAAAGCTGACAAAAAATTAGAAGACTTCATCACACTAAAGTTAGAAAAGGTTTGCGCTAAAAATTCTGATGTAATTGGATCCGAGGTAACATTAAAGTTAGATAATACAGATACACCTGAAAATAAGATTGTAGATATTAGAATTATGTTAAAAGGAAATGATTTATTTGCAAGTAAAGTAAGTAAATCGTTTGAGGAGTCAACAGATGAGGCTATTGATGCATTGAAAAAGCAGTTGGAGAAGTATAAAGGTAAGGGAGATAAATAAATGATATATTTGAGAATCAATAAATTATATTAATTATTAAAAAAAAAGATTTTTTTTTGATAAAAACGTTTGTAGATTCAAGAATTATGATTATTTTTGCAGACCATTTCAAGGGAGACCGATGGAATGGTCTGCTTCATGCAGGAGGTTCTTTGAACAGAATGAAAAGGCCGGCGTAGCTCAGCGGTAGAGCACGTGATTTGTAATCTCGGGGTCGGGGGTCCAAATCCCTCCGCCGGCTCAAGTCAAATTCCTTGTGAAAGGGATTAGGCGGGGGAGTCGCATAGTGGCAATTGCAACAGACTGTAAATCTGTCCTCGGATGAGTTCGGTGGTTCGAGTCCACCCTCCCCCACATTAGCGGAAGTAGCTCATTTGGCAGAGCGAAAGCCTTCCAAGCTTTAGGTAGCGGGTTCGAGCCCCGTCTTCCGCTCAAAAAGAAAGCCAGCGTAGCTCAGGGGTAGAGCACTTCCTTGGTAAGGAAGGGGTCACGAGTTCAAATCTCGTCGCCGGCTCTTCGGAGAAAAAATAAAAAAGAGTAATTAATATTAACCTTAAGTAAAAAATAAATAGTTATGGCAAAAGAAAAATTTGAAAGGTCAAAACCACACGTCAATATTGGTACAATTGGCCACGTTGACCACGGTAAGACAACTTTAACAGCAGCTATTACTTTCCACCTTGCACAAAAAGGTTTATCAGAAGTTAAATCATTCGATTCTATCGATGCTGCTCCAGAAGAAAAAGAAAGAGGTATCACTATTAATACAGCTCACGTAGAATACCAAACAGAAAAACGTCACTATGCACACGTTGACTGTCCTGGTCACGCTGACTACGTTAAGAACATGGTTACTGGTGCTGCTCAAATGGACGGTGCTATCATCGTTGTTGCTGCAACAGACGGTCCTATGCCTCAAACACGTGAACACATCCTCCTCGCTCGTCAGGTTGGTGTTCCAAGATTAGTTGTTTTCTTGAACAAATGTGACTTGGTTGACGATCCAGAATTGTTAGACCTCGTTGAAATGGAAGTTAGAGACTTATTATCACAATACGAATTCGATGGTGATAACACTCCTATCATCCGTGGTTCAGCTCTCGGCGGTTTGAATGATGACCCAACATGGGCTCCAAAACTCGACGACTTAATGGAAGCTTGCGACACATGGATTCCAGAACCAGAAAGATTAGTTGACAAACCATTCTTGATGCCAATCGAAGACGTTTTCTCAATCACTGGTCGTGGTACAGTTGCTACAGGTCGTATCGAAACAGGTATCATTAAAGTTGGTGATCCAGTTGATATCATCGGTATGGGTGCTGAAAAACTTAAATCAGTTGTTACAGGTGTTGAAATGTTCCGTAAACTTTTGGACGAAGGTGAAGCTGGCGATAACGCAGGTCTCTTACTCCGTGGTATAGACAAAGACGAAATCCGTCGTGGTATGGTTATCGTAAAACCAGGTTCAGTAAAACCTCACAACCACTTCAAAGGTGAAGTTTACGTTCTTTCAAAAGAAGAAGGTGGTCGTCACACTCCATTTAGAAACAAATATCGTCCTCAATTCTACTTCAGAACAACAGACGTTACAGGTGAAATCACATTACCAGAAGGTATGGAAATGGTTATGCCAGGTGACCACGTTACAATCGAAGTAAACTTGATCAACGAAATCGCTATGGACAAAGGTCTCCGTTTCGCTATCCGTGAAGGTGGTAGAACAGTTGGTTCAGGTCAAGTTATCGAAATCATTGAAGATTGATAATTTAAAATATCCAGGGTGCTTTAGGGCACCCTACACACAGGCATAGCTCAATTGGTAGAGTAGTGGTCTCCAAAACCATTGGTTGAGGGTTCGAGTCCTTCTGCCTGTGCTAGGTAAAATAAAATAGTTCAAACAAAAAATGAAAAGGTTTATAAACTACATCAAAGAATGTTACACTGAGTTAGTTGAGAAGACTTCTTGGCCGACTTGGAAAGAACTCCAAAGTAGTGCAATCGTCGTGTCCATTGCTTCCCTAATAATCGCCTTGGTGGTTTATCTGATGGATAAGTCTTTTGAAACTTTATTAGAAACATTTTACAAAATATTCTAATTGAGGTGTTTGATCTAATCAACATTCTAATACTTTTAATTTCTAAATAATATGAGTGAACAGAACGAAAAGAAATGGTATGTTATTCGTGCTATTAGTGGCAAAGAGAAAAAAGTAAAAGAGTATCTTGATGCTGAAATAGCTAGACGTGCTGATTTACAGTCTCTGATTTCACAAGTACTTATCCCAACAGAGAAAGTTTATTCAGTTAGAAACGGTAAGAAAATCAGTAAGGAAAGAAATTACCTTCCTGGTTATGTTTTAGTTGAAGCAGTCTTGAACGGAGAAGTATCACATGTTATTAAGGATACTCCAAATGTGTTAGGTTTCCTTGGCACAAAAGGTGAAGCTGATCCACTTCGTCCATCTGAAGTATGTCGTATTTTAGGAAAAGTTGACGAACTTACAGAAATGGGAGAAGGCAGTGATTTATCATTCATTGTTGGCGAGACTGTTGTGGTAAACGACGGACCATTCAGTAGTTTTACCGGTATTATCGAAGAAGTTAACGAAGAGAAGAAAAAACTCAAAGTTATGGTTAAGATCTTCGGCCGTAAGACACCACTTGAATTAAGCTATTTCCAAGTAAAAAGAGAGTAGTAGAATTTTGAATTTTTTGTTTTCATTTAACTTTTATAGAAAATTAAAATGAAAGAAGTAAGCGGATTAATTAAACTGCAAATCAAAGGAGGAGCCGCTAATCCTGCACCACCTATTGGTCCAGCATTGGGTCAAAAAGGTGTTAACATCATGGAGTTTTGCAAGCAATTCAATGCTCGTACACAAGATCAAGCTGGAAAAGTACTTCCAGTTATTATTACTGTGTACAAGGATAAATCATTTGATTTCATTGTCAAAGCTTCACCAGTTGCTGCATCTGTATTAGAAGCTGCTAAAATCGCAAAAGGCTCAAAAGAACCTAACCGTTCAAAAGTTGGTTCAATGAGTTGGGATACTGTACGTACAATCGCTGAAGGTAAAATGAAGGACTTAAATTGCTTCACAATCGAATCAGCTATGAGTATGGTAGCAGGTACAGCACGTAGTATGGGTGTTAAGATTACAGGCGAATCACCTTTAAAGTAAAGACTAAGTCTTAAGCATTTGTAGAACAAAAAAAGAATTAACAGAAAAATGGCAAAAGTATCTAAGAAAAGAAAAGAAGCTTTAGCTAAGTTCGACAAAAGCAAGGTTTACTCCTTGACAGAAGCGGTTGATGTCGTGAAACAAATCACTTACACCAAATTCGATGCATCAGTTGACTTAAATGTTCGTTTAGGTGTTGACCCACGTAAAGCTAATCAAATGGTACGTGGTAGCGTTACACTTCCTCACGGAACAGGTAAAGTCGTTCGCGTTTTGGTATTATGTACACCAGACAAAGAAGAAGAAGCAAAGAATGCCGGTGCAGATTTCGTCGGATTAGAGGATTATATCCAAAAGATTAAAGACGGATGGACCGATGTTGATGTGATTATCACAATGCCTACTGTTATGCCTAAAATTGGTGCATTAGGACGTATCCTCGGACCAAGAGGTTTAATGCCTAACCCAAAAACTGGTACAGTAACAATGGACATCGCTAAAGCTGTTCAAGAGGTAAAAGCTGGTAAAATCGATTTCAAAGTTGACAAATACGGAATCGTTGACGCTGGTATTGCAAAAGTCAGTTTCACATCAGATAAGATCTACGATAACGCAAAAGAAGTTATCCAAGCTATTATCAAGTTGAAACCAGCTGCAGCTAAAGGTACTTACATTAAGAGCATTTTCATTTCCAGCACAATGAGTCCTGGAGTGCAAGTGGATCCTAAATCAATAGCCCTCTAAACCTTTAATAAGTTATTGACATGAGAAAAGAAGATAAAGAAGTTATTATCAACTCTATAACAGAGCAGTTGAACGCATGTCCAAATTTCTACTTGACAGATATCGCAGAACTCAATGCTGAGAAGACAAGTAGCTTAAGAAGAGAATGCTTCAATAGCAACGTCAAGCTTGTAATGGTAAAGAATGCATTGTTAAAGAAAGCTATGCAAAACACCGGTAGAGAATTCGGTGATCTTTACAGTGTTATGAAGGGCACTACAGCTTTGATGTTGTCAGAAAATGGCAATGCTCCAGCAAAGTTGATAAAAAAATTCCGTGGTAAAAAGGAAGCTCGTCCAATCTTAAAAGGCGCATACATTGAAGAATGCGTTTACGTTGGCGACAACATGCTCGATACATTAGTAAACATCAAGTCAAAGAACGAATTGATCGCAGACGTTGTAGCATTGTTACAATCACCTGCAAAGAATGTACTCGGCGCATTACAATCTGGCGGACATATTCTCAGTGGTGTTGTTAAAACATTATCAGAGAGACCAGAATAATAAAAAAGTAATAAAAAGAAAAAAAATAAATTTGTATAACAATTAAAAAACTTAAAGAAATGGCAGATTTAAAAGCTTTTGCAGAACAATTAGTAAACCTTACTGTTAAAGAGGTTAATGAACTTGCCGCTATATTGAAAGAAGAATACGGTATCGAACCAGCAGCAGCAGCAGCAGTTGTAGCAGCTCCAGCAGCAGGCGATGCAGCTCCAGCAGCAGAAGAAAAAACATCTTTTGATGTTATCCTCAAATCAGCTGGCGCACAAAAATTAGCAGTTGTAAAACTCGTTAAAGAATTAACAAGCCTCGGTTTGAAAGAAGCTAAGGAATTAGTTGACGCTGCTCCTAAAGCTATCAAAGAAGGTGTTAGCAAAGAAGAAGCTAATGCACTTGAAGCAGCTCTTAAAGAAGCTGGTGCAGAAGTTGAAGTTAAATAAGGATTTAATTTCCACAAGACAAAATGGTATCAACCTCAACTCCGTTTTTGGAGTTGAGGTTTGTGCCTATAGTTGTCTTGATTAAATTCGTAATATTTTTTAACATCTTTCTTTATAACACTAAAAACATAACACTTTGGCAGATAAATCATTAGATAGAATCAGTTTCGCGTCGATTAAAAGGCCATTCGACTATCCTGATTTTTTGGATATCCAATTGAAGTCATTCCATGACTTTTTCCAATTAGACACCAATCCGGATAACCGCAAAAATGAAGGTCTCTTCAAAGTTTTCCAAGAAAACTTCCCTATTACAGACGCTAGAAACAATTTTGTACTCGAATTTCTCGATTACTATATTGATGCTCCTCAATATACAATTGCTGAGTGCATCGAACGTGGTTTAAGTTATTGCGTAAGATTAAAGGCAAAACTTAAACTTTCATGTACAGATATTGAACATGAAGACTTTGAGACAAAAGTACAAGATGTGTACCTCGGTCTTATCCCATATATGACACCACAGGGTACATTCGTTATCAACGGTGCTGAACGCGTCGTTGTATCTCAATTACACCGTTCTCCAGGTGTTTTCTTCGGTTCAAGCGTACACGCAAATGGTACGACATTATATTCTGCCCGTATCATTCCTTTCAAAGGCTCCTGGATGGAGTTCTCAACCGATATCAGCAACGTAATGTATGCTTATATCGACCGTAAAAAGAAATTACCTATTACAACATTACTCCGCGCTATAGGTTACGAATCAGACAAAGATATTCTTGACATCTTCAATCTTTCTGAAGAAATTAAAGTGTCTAAGACAGCTCTTAAAAAAGTTCTTGGACGTAAACTTTCTGCAAGAGTACTTCGTTCATGGTTCGAAGACTTCGTTAATGAAGAAACAGGCGAATGCGTTTCTATTGAACGTCATGAGTCAATTCTCGACCGCGGTACAGTGTTGGAATCTGAACATATAGACGTCATCGTTAACTCTGGCGTGAAGACAATTCTTCTAGATCGTGAAGATATCAACATTTCAGACTACTCTATAGTATTTAATACTTTACAGAAAGACCCTTCTAACTCAGAAAAAGAAGCTGTTGAGTATATCTATAGACAATTACGTAATGCTGAACCACCAGATGAAGAAACAGCTCGTGGTATCATTGAAAAATTGTTCTTCTCAGATAAACGCTACGATTTAGGTGATGTTGGCCGCTATCGCATCAACCGTAAATTAGGTTTAGACATTCCGGCTGATGTGAAAGTTCTCACTAAGGAGGATGTTATCGCTATTATTAAGTATTTGATTAACTTATCTAATAGTAAAGCTGAAATTGATGATATTGACCACTTAAGTAACCGTCGTATCAGAACTGTCGGTGAACAATTGTATGCTCAATTTGGTGTTGGTTTGGCTCGTATGGCTCGTACAATTCGTGAAAGAATGAATGTTCGTGACAACGAAAACTTTACTCCAACTGAACTTATCAATGCAAAAACATTATCATCAGTTATCAATTCATTCTTTGGAACAAACCAATTGTCCCAATTTATGGATCAAACTAACCCATTGTCAGAGGTTACACACAAACGTCGTATCTCTGCATTAGGTCCTGGTGGTTTGTCTCGTGACCGTGCTGGTTTCGAGGTACGTGACGTTCACTACACACACTATGGTCGTCTTTGTACAATTGAAACACCAGAAGGTCCAAACATCGGTCTTATTTCTTCACTTTGTGTATTCGCTAAGATCAATAATTTAGGTTTCATTGAAACACCATACCGCAAGGTTGTTGACGGTGTTGTTGACTTCCAAAATCCTCCTGTATATCTTACAGCTGAAGAAGAAGAAGAAAAGATTATTGCTCAAGCTGGTACACCAATGGATGATAATGGCAAATTGACAGACGAGTTTATAAAAGTTCGTTATGTCGCTGATTATCCTATTGTAACACCACAAGAAATAGATCTTATCGACGTTGCTCCAAACCAGATTTCATCAATAGCTGCATCATTGATTCCATTTATTGAGCACGACGATGCTAACCGTGCTTTGATGGGTTCTAACATGATGCGTCAGGCTGTTCCTTTGATGATGCCAGAAGCTCCTATCGTTGGTACAGGTATTGAACGTTATGTTGCAAAAGATTCTCGTACTATTGTTGAAGCAGAAGGCGAAGGTGAAGTTGTATTTGTCGATTCTACAAAGATCGTCATCAGATATGACAGAACAGATAAAGAAAGACTTGTCAGCTTTGATGGTGATGAAAAGACATATAACTTAATTAAATACGCTAGAACAAACCAAAGTACAAGCATCAACCAAAAACCTATCGTTAAGAAAGGTCAGAAAGTTACAAAGGGTCAAATCCTTACTGAAGGTTATGCTACACAAGGTGGTGATTTAGCACTCGGACGTAACTTAATGGTTGCATTCATGCCATGGAAAGGTTACAACTATGAGGATGCTATCGTTATTTCTGAGCGTATTGTTAGAGAAGATTTATTTACATCTATACATATAGAAGAGTTTACTCTCGAAGTTCGCGATACAAAACGTGGTTTGGAAGAGTTAACTAACGATATCCCTAATGTTAGCGCTGAAGCAACAAAAGATTTGGACGAAAATGGTCTTATCAGAGTTGGTGCTGAAGTTACAGAAGGTGATATATTAATTGGTAAGATTACTCCTAAAGGTGAGACTGATCCTACACCAGAAGAAAAATTGTTACGTGCTATCTTTGGTGACAAAGCTGGTGACGTTAAGAACGCTTCTCTTAAGGCTGGTCCATCAATGAAGGGAGTAGTTATAGGCAAACGTTTATTCTCACGCGTAATTAAAGATCGTAAATCTAAAGCAAAAGATAGAGATATCATCGCTGATATAGATTTCGAATGCAATCGCGAAATTGACGCCCTCAAAGAAAGACTTATCGAGAAATTGATGAGCCTCTTAGCAGGAAGAACATCTTTGGGCGTTCAAAATAATTTCAAAGAGGTAGTATTGCCTAAGAAGATCAAATTCTCTCATAAAGCATTGTTGAATCTTGATTATATGACTGTAAATCCATATAGATGGACAACAGACGCAGAAATCAATGAGTTGATCGTTAAGACTATCAACAACTACAATATGAGATGTAAGGAAATCCTTGGTGTTTATAGTCGCAAGAAGAATGTTGCTAGTGTTGGTGATGAACTTCCAAACGGCATCGTTCAAATGGCAAAAGTTTACGTTGCACAAAAACGTAAATTGAACATCGGTGATAAGATGGCTGGTCGTCACGGTAACAAAGGTATTGTTTCTAAGGTTGTTCGTGATGAAGATATGCCATTCTTAGCAGACGGAACACCTGTTGATATAGTATTGAATCCTCTTGGTGTGCCTTCACGTATGAACTTGGGTCAGATCTATGAAACAGTATTAGGCTGGGCTGGTAAGAAACTTGGTGTTAAGTTTGCAACACCTATTTTCGACGGTGCTACATTAGATCAGATCAATGGTTACATGAAGGAAGCAGGTCTCCCAGAAAATGGTAGTGTTCAACTTTATGATGGTGGCACTGGTAATCCATTTGACCAAAAAGCAACAGTAGGTTATATCTATATGCTTAAGTTGCACCATATGGTTGATGACAAGATGCACGCACGTTCAATAGGACCTTACTCATTGATCACACAACAACCATTAGGTGGTAAGGCACAATTCGGTGGTCAACGTTTCGGAGAAATGGAAGTTTGGGCTCTCGAAGCATTCGGAGCAAGTAACATCTTACAAGAAATATTGACTGTAAAATCTGACGATGTCAACGGAAGAGCAAAAGCCTACGAAGCAATCGTTAAGGGTGAAAGCATGCCAACTCCGGGTATCCCAGAATCATTCAATGTTTTAATCCATGAATTACGTGGACTCGGACTTGAAATTACGTTTGAATAATAATGTTCTATAATATTAACCTAATATATGGCTTTAAGTAAGAACACAATAAATAGCAATTTTTCCAAGATTACAGTTAGTCTTGCTTCACCAGAGTCTATTGAAAAACGCTCTTTCGGTGAGGTTTTAAAACCAGAGACAATTAACTATCGTACATACAAACCAGAACGAGATGGTTTGTTCTGCGAAAGAATTTTCGGACCGGTTAAAGACTGGGAATGTCATTGCGGAAAATATAAACGTATTCGTTATAAAAACATCGTCTGCGACCGTTGCGGTGTGGAAATTACAGAGAAGAAAGTTAGACGTGAACGTACAGGTCACATCAAGTTGGTTGTCCCTGTAGCTCATATCTGGTACTTCCGTTCCTTGCCTAATAAAATAGGTGCATTGCTCGGTATGCAAACTAAAAAGTTGGATAGCATCATTTATTATGAACGCTATGTTGTTATCCAACCAGGTATTAAAGAACAAGATGGTATTAACTATCTCGACTTCCTCACAGAAGAAGAATACCTCGATATAATGGAATCTCTTCCAATCGAAAATCAATATTTACCGGAAGATGATCCAAATAAATTCATCGCTAAGATGGGTGCAGAAGCTGTTTATGATTTGTTATCACGTCTTGACTTGGACAAAATGTCATACGAACTTCGTGACAGAGCAAGTAAAGAAAAGGCACAACAACGTAAACAAGACGCTTTAAAACGTCTCCAAGTTTTTGAATCATTCCGCGATGCTCAAAAACGTATCGAAAACCGTCCAGAATGGATGATCTTGAAAGTCATCCCTGTTACACCTCCAGAATTGCGCCCATTGGTGCCTCTCGATGGTGGACGTTTCGCTACATCTGACTTGAACGATTTGTATCGTCGTGTTATTATCCGTAATAACCGTCTTAAACGTCTTATCGAAATCAAGGCTCCAGACGTAATCATGCGTAATGAGAAACGTATGCTCCAAGAAGCTGTTGACTCATTATTAGATAACTCACGTAAATCAAGCGCAGTTAAGACAGACTCAAATCGTCCTCTTAAATCTTTAAGCGACAGCTTGAAAGGTAAACAAGGTCGTTTCCGTCAAAACTTGCTCGGTAAACGTGTTGACTACTCTGGCCGTTCTGTTATCGTTGTAGGTCCAGAACTCGATATGCACGAATGCGGTCTTCCAAAAGATATGGCGGCTGAGCTCTACAAACCATTCATCATCCGTAAGATGATTGAACGCGGTATTGTTAAGACAGTTAAATCAGCTAAGAAAATAGTTGACCGTAAAGATCCAGTCGTTTGGGATATCCTTGAAAACGTATTGAAAGGTCACCCAATCTTATTGAACCGTGCTCCTACATTGCACCGTCTCGGTATCCAAGCCTTCCAACCAAAACTCGTTGAAGGTAAGGCAATCCGTCTCCACCCACTCGTATGTACAGCTTTCAACGCTGACTTCGACGGTGACCAGATGGCTGTTCACTTGCCATTGGGTAATGCTGCAGTTCTTGAAGCACAGATCTTGATGTTGGCTTCACACAATATCTTGAACCCTGCAAACGGTGCTCCTATTACAGTTCCTTCTCAAGACATGGTTCTCGGTTTGTACTATATTACAAAACCACGTAAGAGCACACCAGAACATCCTGTTAAGGGCGAAGGTAAATCATTCTATGCTCCAGAAGAAGTTATCATCGCTTATAATGAGAAGAAAGTCGATATGCACGCTATCATTTACGTCAACGTTGACGTACGTAAAGAAGACGGCACTATCGTAAATGAAAAGATAGAGACAACTGTTGGTCGTGTTCTCTTCAATGAGGTCGTTCCAAAAGAGTTTGGATTTATCAATAAATTGTTAAATAAGAAGGCTTTACGTGATATCATTAGCGTAATGGTTAAACTTCTTGGTACAGCTACAACAACAAAATTCTTGGATGCTATCAAGAATATGGGTTACGAAATGGCTTACAGAGGTGGTCTTTCATTCAACCTTGGCAATGTCTTGGTACCTTCAATAAAAGAAGAATTGATCCAAGAAGCTAACGAAGAAGTTGCTGCTATCCGTGAAGAATATAATATGGGTTTCATCACATCAAACGAACGCTACAACAAGATTATCGACATTTGGGGTCATGTTGTAACTAAGTTGACAGAAGAGGTTATGACACTTCTTCCAAAAGATGACCAAGGATTTAACCCTGTATATATGATGTTGGACTCAGGTGCTCGTGGTTCTAAGGAACAGATCCGTCAGCTCTGCGGTATGAGAGGTCTTATGGCAAAACCACAGAAATCTTCATCAGCAGGTGGTGCGGAAATTATCGAAAACCCTATTTTGTCTAACTTCAAAGAAGGTTTGTCAGTTCTTGAGTACTTTATCTCTACTCACGGTGCTCGTAAGGGTCTTGCTGATACCGCGTTGAAGACAGCTGACGCTGGTTACTTGACACGTCGTCTTGTTGACGTAGCTCACGATGTTATCATCAACGAAAAAGATTGCGGTACACTCCGTGGCTTGACAATTAGTGCATTGCGTAGAGGTGATGAAATTATCGAATCTCTCTATGACAGAATCTTAGGCCGTGTTGCTCTTCACGATGTATTCCACCCACAAACAGGTGAGTTAATCATCAACGGTGGTCAAGAAATCACAGAAGATATCGCTAAGAGAATCTCTGAATCACCAATAGAAAGCGTAGAAATCCGTTCTGTATTGACTTGCGAATCAAAACGCGGTGTTTGTGCTAACTGCTACGGACGTAACCTTTCTTCAGGTAAACTCGTTCAAAGAGGTGAAGCTGTTGGTGTTATCGCAGCCCAATCAATCGGTGAACCAGGTACACAGTTGACATTGCGTACTTTCCACCAAGGTGGTACAGCGTCAACAACATCAGACGATTCTTCAATCAAGGCTAAATATAATGGTATCCTCGAAATCGATGAACTTCGTGTCGTTGACTATAAAGAAGATTCAGTTGATCCAGTAACAGGTGAACATAAAGAATACCAAGTTGTTGTTGGTCGTTCAGCTGAAATGAGAATCATCGACAAGAAGACAGGCGTAGCTCTCACAACAGCTAATATCCGCTATGGTTCTAAACTCTATGTTAAACCTAACACAGAAGTTAATGCCGGCGACCTTATCTGCGAATGGGATCCATATAACGCATTGATTCTCTCAGAATATCAAGGTAAAGTTCAATACGAAAATATCGTTGAAGGTATAACATTCCGTAACGAATCTGACGAACAAACAGGTTATAACGAACGCGTTATCATCGAAGGCCGTAAATATTCAAAGAACCCATCTATCTCTATCGTTGATAAACATGGTGATGTTATTAAGTCATACGACTTGCCAGTAGGCGCTCACATCATGGTTGAAGATGGTGCTAAGATTAAGGCTGGTGATATGCTCGTTAAGATTCCTCGCGCTACAGGTAAGTTGGGTGACATCACTGGTGGTCTCCCACGCGTTACAGAATTGTTCGAAGCTCGTAACTCTTCAGAACCTGCTGTTGTTTCAGAAATCGACGGTGTCGTTTCATTTGAAAAGAAACTCGTTCGTGGTAACCGTAAAGTTATCATCACATCTAAGACAGGTGAACAAAAGAGTTATCTTATCCCAACATCAAAACAAATTCTTGCTCAAGAAAACGACTTCATGAAAGCTGGTCAACCATTGTCAGACGGTGCTATCACACCTGCTAACATCTTGGCTATCGAAGGTCCTATGAAAGTTCAAGAATTTATCGTTAACGAAATCCAAGAAGTTTATCGTTCACAAGGTGTAACAATCAATGGTAAACACTTCGAAGTTATCGTTCGTCAAATGATGCGTAAAGTTGAAATCGATGATCCAGGTGATACTCGTTTCCTCGAAGGCGAACTCGTCAACAAACTCACATTCCAAGAATGCAATGACGAAATCTTCGGTAAGGTTATCGTTACAGACAGTGGTGATTCAGAAAACCTCGTTAACGGTCAGATGATCACAGTAAGAAAGCTTCGTGATGAAAACTCTATCTTGAAACGTAAAGATAAGAAACTTGTTGAAGCTCGTGATGCTCAACCTGCAACAGCACACCAAGTGTTGCAAGGTATCACAAGAGCAGCTCTTCAAACAGAAAGCTTCATCTCAGCTGCATCATTCCAGGAAACAACAAAGGTCTTGACATTGGCAGCAATCAACGCTAAGTCAGATACTCTTGAAGGAATGAAAGAAAACGTTATCGTTGGTCATAAGATTCCTGCAGGTACAGGTTTACGCGAATACGATGATTTAATCGTTGGCGCTCGCGAAGATTATGAACCAATAGTCAGCGAAAGAGAAACTGTAGTTGAAGAATAATACAACTAGATACATTTAAAAATAGGTTGGTTTTTTAAACCGACCTATTTTTTTTGAAAAAATAAATTATCTTTGTGATAAATTAAAAAATATAATTATGGAAAATAATAACAATAATAAGAATCAGATCAATATTGAATTGACAGATGAAATAGCAGAAGGTATTTATTCAAATCTCGCTATTATAGCTCATTCTCCAACAGAATTTGTTGTTGATTTTATTAAGTTGATGCCAGCTTCTCCAAAGGCAAAAGTCAAGTCAAGAATTATATTGACACCACAAAACGCAAAAAGACTTTACAAGGCTTTGGCAGAAAACATAAGTAAATATGAATCAACACATGGTCCAATAAAAGACGTAAACGAGAAGTTGCCTCCATTTACTATGGGTGGACCTGCAGCACAGGCATAAAAAAAGCTGACTTTAAAGTCAGCTTTTTTTCTTTTTATTATCTTATTATATAAACTCAATATTGTCTTCTTTGGTGTATTTTTCGCAATAGTGGCATTTTAAGTTCACATTGCCGTACTCATCTTTCATTACCTTGAATTTTGTAGGAACGCTTTCTTTGTTTGTGACGCAATTAGGGTTGAAACATTTTACAATGCCGTCAATGTGGTCAGGAATTTGAATGCTATGTTTGGTAATTACTTCAAAATCTTTAATCTCAATAAGAGATGCTGTTGGAGCAACTAAAGCTATTTTGTTGATAACTTCTGGTTCAAAGAATTTGTCGCTGATCTTTATGATACCTTTTTTACCATATTTCTTGCTGTCTAAATTTGTTCCGAAGTAAACAGAATTTTTTGAATGTTCGAGGTCTAAAATCTTAACGACTTCAAAAACTTTATTTGCAGGAATATGGTCGATTACAGTTCCGTTTTCAATTGCTGATACTATAAGTTCTTTTCTCTTGTCCATGATTTTTAAATCTTAATGTTAATAAATTTATTTAAGACCAAGTATTGCTGCTATCAAAGCTTGGCGAACATACAATCCGTTTTGTGCTTGTTGGAAATAATAAGCTTTAGGATTTGCATCAACATCTGTATGAATCTCGTTTACGCGAGGTAGTGGGTGGAGGATACGGCAGTTAGGTTTTGAGTTTTCAAGCATTTCATTACGCAAGATATAAGAATTCTTTACTTTTTCGTATTCCAATGGATCTGGGAAACGTTCGCGTTGAACTCTTGTCATATAAATGATGTCTGAATGAGGGATAACCTCTTCAAGGTTTGTATATTCATGATATTCGAGACCTGCATTCTTGATGTATTGAATTACAGTTTCTGGCATTCTAAGTTCTACTGGAGATACGAAGTTGAATTTTGCTTTGAAGTTGCACATGGCTTGTACAAGACTGTGTACGGTACGGCCGTATTTCAAGTCACCAACCATAGTGATTTCAAGGTTTTCAAGAGTGCCTTGTGTTTTTCTGATTGAATAAAGGTCTAAGAGGCATTGTGTAGGGTGTTGGTTTGCACCGTCACCAGCATTGATGATAGGCACCTTTGATACTTCAGAAGCATAACGAGCTGATCCGTCAACAGGGTTACGCATTACGATAAGGTCAGCGTAGCTGGCTACCATCATGATTGTGTCTTTCAAAGATTCACCCTTTTGAAGACTTGTTCCTGCTGTGCTGCTGAAACCTATAACACTACCACCAAGGAGTTGTATTGCGGTTTCAAAACTAAGTCTTGTTCTTGTAGAAGCCTCAAAGAACAAAGAAGCGATAACTCTACCATTTAATAAGTTTTGAAGACGGTTCTTTTCAAAGTCTTCAGCTATGTCAAGAATGTGACAGATTTCTTCCGGTGTGTAGTCGTAAATTGAAATCAGGCTACGGTCTTTAAGTGAAATAGACATTGTTGATTTTGATTTAGAGTTAAATAATAAAGAAAATTAACAAAAAGACACAAAAAAAGACGGCTAATACCCGTCTGCAAAAAATGAAATAAAACTGCTGATTTACTCACTTGTAAATCTCCTATCTCATTGTTATTTAATAATGTTATATTACGTGTCATCAAAGTGCAAATTTATGATTTTTTTATTTTCTTACAACAAAAAAATGATAATTTTTTTTAAGAAAAAAATACTTGACAAAGCCTTATTGGCGTGTTATTTTTGTAAGAGAAATTATATGACTAAAATTGTTGAAAGGAGGTGTTGTTTATGTATGTTTTATAATTTTTAGAACCTAGGAAAAACCATTATTTAACCAAATTAACCAAATTAACCAAATTTATTTATTATGAAATCTAAAATTATCTTTGTGATAATGCTTGCAATAGTATTATCTGTTTTCAATGTAAACTTAAGTGCACAGAACGGTTGTGATTTATGTGGACCATCTTCAGGTTCATATAAGAATTTACCTGTTGGAAATTATTCCGCTACAATAGGCGCAGGTTGTGAAAGTAGAGGTCCGTACTCTTTTTCGTTAGGATATGTTGCGAAATCTTATCAGCCTAATGCTATCGCAATGGGAAAATATGTTAAGGCACAGGCTCCTAATTCTGTTGTGATAGGTTCTGGAGTAAATGCTGATGAATCACAATTGCTGACGAACAGCATTCCAAATAGTTTTATGGTAGGATTTAATAGCTGCTATCCAACATTATTCGTTTCAGCTTCCAGGGATTGTAACAATACAGGAATGGTCGGTATTGGTAATGTCATTTCTCCAAGAGCAAAGCTGCATGTCAGGTCTGATGTCAATGAAGATGCCGGGATAATTCTGGAACCTGCAAGTCTTTCAAGAATGGCATATATCCAATTGTTTGATGATAAGAATAGAATTATGTTCAAACCTAATGTTGGTTTGTCTATACTTTCTCAAAATTCAAATATTAATCTTGATGCCAATCAGGTGCAGATGAACGCTAAGGTGATGATAGATATGCCTGAAGGTTCTTCTGAAGATTATGCTTTGTCAGTGTCTGGCGGAATCGTTACGACAAAGGTAATGGTTAAGGAAGTGTCAGAGTGGCATGACTATGTCTTTGATGATGACTATAAATTAATATCTATCAATGATGTCGCTCAGTATGTCAATGAAAATGGCCATCTTCCAGATATTCCTTCAGAACAGGATGTGCTGACGAATGGTTATGATATGGTTAAAATGGACGGTCTTCTTTTGAAAAAGATAGAGGAACTGACATTGTATGCCATTGAATTGAACAATCATATACTCCTCCAGCAGGAAGTAATAGAGTCTTTATTATCCAAATAACATCAATAAAATCCAAATAATATGAAACGGAAATATATGACAATATTTCTAATGGGATTGCTATGTCTTGTTAGTAATGGAGAATTGTTTTCACAGCATTGTCTCAAGATGTATTATGATAGAAATGGAAACAGGATTAGTTTCAATGTGGGCGAGTGCGTGAAAGATTGGAGAGGCCTCGCTGATAATGATGCTGAAGAAAGTGCTTGTGATAAAACAGAAGATGAAGTGAAGATTTATCCAAATCCCAATAATGGAAGATTTAGAATAGAACTGGATAATGACACTGATGACCTGGTGGAGATGTCTGTGTATGACAATAAAGGTATTCTGGTGAATAGTCAGAAATTTACCGACGTGATAGATGTTGATATTAGCTCTAATCCGGCAGGCGTGTATCTGCTGAGAATTTCTATGAGTGATGATGTGAGAAGTGTGATCGTTGTAAAACTTTAAAGTGGGTGTTATGAAAAGGTTTGTTATTTATATATTGTTGATATTGGTGCTTCCGTCAGAACTTGTTTCGCAAGATATATATCAGCAGACAACTATAGAATTAGATAATGTATTTGATGATAATAAATCGTATTTGTGTCAAGCGACATCATCGATAGAGTTGTTGCCGGGTTTTGCTTATGCCCCGACATCTAATAATGAAATGTCGTTGTCGATTGATCGGTATTCTGTTTATCCTCCGTCAGATGGCGTTTATGGTGGTAATGATATCGATGAGAATTGCGTGGTCGGTAGTATTCCAGGAGTGTTGAATGTTGGTTCCACAGGTGCTGCTAATTATTCAATCGATATTCAGTTGCCGCAAGCATTGGGAGGAATGAATCCTAAATTGTCAATGGCATATAATAGTCAAAGTGCTAATGGACTTTTGGGCTGGTCGTGGGATTTGCTAGGTTTGTCTTCAATAGAACGTATTGGACAGACTGAATATCATGATGGAAAATTTACAGGCGTCGATTTTGTGAACGACAGATATGCGATTGATGGTCAACGATTGATGACGGTCGGAGATAATGAATATAAAACTGAGATCGATAACTTTGATAAGATAGTTTCTTATAAAGGAACAAAAAAAGGTCCAGATTATTTTGTCGTATGGAAGAGTGACGGAACGATATGGGAGTATGGCTGTACTGAAGATTCTAAAGTGGAACCTCAAGGCAATGATGGCATTGTGCTTAAATGGTTGTTGAATAAGATTTCTGATAGAAACGGTAATGCGATTCTTTATGAGTATTATGAAAATAATTCAACGGGAGAATCTTATATAAAAAGTATAAAGTATACTTCAAATGAAAAGGCTGGCATTAAACCTGCTTACAATGTGGTGTTTCAGTATGATGAAAGGTCGGATGTGAGTATAGGTTATGTTCATGGTTCTAAAGTTTCTGATGCCAAAATAATAAGTAAGATAGAAGTGCTTAATAATTATTCTGGTAAAAAGATGATTGAGTATTCTCTGAAATATGATGAACCGGGAAATTACGATGGTAATTACTATATGCATTATCGGTTGAAATCAATACAGCTGACAATAGATGGGGTGAAGGTAAATCCAACGCAGATTGTGTGGAATTCTAAGGATAAATGGGATGAAGGCAATTCTGACGATTATAAGAAATATGAACTGGATAAGAGGATATTTAATAAGGTGCCTTTTGTCGGTGATTTTAACGGAGATGGTTTCTCTGATGTTTTGTTGGTGCCATATAAGGTTCAGAGTGTGTATACTTCAGATATTGAAGGCGAGGTATATTTGAATAATGGTGATGGATCGTTTGCTAAAGATCCTTTGATAAAAATCGCATTAAATAAAAATCTTGAGTGGATATATGTTTGTGACGTTGACGGTGATGGAACGGATGATATTGTTCCATATGAAGTTCATTATGATAGTTATGGGAATTTTGAGTCGGTTAGATTTTCCGTCCAGATTATGGCTGCCAGTGGTTTAATAAATAAAAAGCTTTATGTAAATAAAAAAGCAGTGACGTTATTGCCATGTAATTTTATAGATAAAGATAAATGTGGTCTTTTGATTCTTGAAGCGTATGATGCTAAGAAAAATAAAGATATGGCAAAATGTATTTATTTTAAAAACGGAGAGTTCGTGATTGAGGAGGTGCAAAATAGCAATGCTATTAATGGAAAAAACATTAGTTGTATGGCTATGGATATATCGGGAGATGGTTTGGCAGAATTGCTTTCATTGGAAGAGAACGGTTATAAGTTATATCGTATAGATAATTCAAAAGGTTTGCGGCTCGAAGAGTATTATTCAGGTAATGATTTGACAAGTAAAATATATCCTTTCCCTAATGATTATAATGGCGATGGTAAAATGGATTTGCTGTATTATGATCCTGCTGGCTCGTGGAATATTGTCATGTCGACAGGTGTGTTTTTTACTGCGCCAACTGTTTTTTTGAGAGATAATCTGTTTCAAACTGTAAGGCTTAATGAAAAGGATAGATATCGTTATTCTTTGCAGGAAATGCAAAAGCCAACAATAGCGATTAGAACGGCAGACTTTGATGGAGATGGTACGGCTGATGTCGGGGTGTTTAATAATTCGGGTGGTAACTATTATCTTCAGATTGGTTTTTCTCCGTATAAAAAAGATCAGTCGTCATGCTCGTTTTTATATTATAGAAGGTATTATATGCCGATAAATTATTCGCATCAGACCATACAACTGGGTCGGTTTTCCCCACAGGAGAATGTTTCGATATTGTCGTCTTTGCCAAGGAATCCGTCAAGTGCAAGCAAGGCGTATGTGGTGTCCTTGTATCCTAACTCTATAATTTATAGCGTGGGGAAAATAATTGATGGTATGGGTAATATAACGGAGCTTTCTTATGATTATCTGATTGCTAATGATAAAAATAAAGATGGATTCTATACATGTAGTGGTAATGTGAATAATTATAAGGTGGCAAGGAAATCAGTGCCGATATTGGCATTAAAAGAGCAAAAGACTTACAATATAAATGGGAAGTCTGTCACTGTTAAGTATAATTATTATAATGCATTGGTTCATAAAAAAGGTCATGGCTTTTTAGGTTTTGAAAGAGTGAATGTCAGAAATTACATTGGTGACAATCTTGTTGGCAGAGTGATGCGGGAATATAGTCTGGAACCATTAGGATCTTATTGCATACCGCTGCTGACGTCTGAGAAACGGTTTCATGGGGAAAACCAGTTGGTCAAAGAACATTATTTTGAATATAAAGTGTATTCTTGTAGCAAGAATGCTAAAGTGATCGTGCCATTATTGCTGAAAGATAGAGAGGCTGTTTTTGATGTTGACAAAAAAGCTGTGGTGTTAAAAAATATTATCACAGTAAATGCTTATGAATCTGATGCTTCTTCAGGAAATTCTTATGATAATCTTGTGTGTTTGAAAATGACGAAGAAAGGTTTTGATAATGTGAAAACATTGGATCCAGAAACATGTCAGTACTTTGAAGAAAAGAGTGTGGGTTATGATGACGATATCTCTAATTGGATTGTAAATAGACCTGAGAAAATTGTGAAGTGTGTTGGTGATAAAGACAATAATATAATAGGTGATGTTCGTCTTATGGAATATGACAAAGTAAATCCAATGAGGCTGGCAAAGGAAACAATGATACCCAATGTAGATGCAGATGCTAATGATTCTTTGACAATTGTACATTGCTATAAATATGATGTAGTTGGTAATGTTATAGTACATTCGATATCATCACCTTCATTGAAAAATGAAAAAGTCATAAAGTCTGAATATGGCATTAATTATAAGTATAGATATAAGACAAAATCTATAGATGAGATTGGCAGGGAAGTGGTCTGTAAATATGATGATAATTTTGGTATATTGAAATCGACTATTGATTATAATAATCAGATTACTCGTGCCGATAATAAACCGTTTGGGGTTGAAAGCAGTATGCTTTTGCCAGATGGGATGAAAACGGTTAAGGTACTGCGATGGTCGAAAAACAACAAATACGCACCTGAAAATTCATCTTATTATTGTTGGGAAAAAAGTATTGGCAAGGCGGAGTCGATGGTCTTTTATCATAAGTCAGGAGGTGAACTGAGGTCGGTTACGTTTGACATAAATGGCAAAGCTGTTATTGTTGATAAGGAATATGATGATTTCGGAAACTTGAAGCGTGAATCGTATCCGTATTATGAAAATGAAGATAAGTTGTTCGTTTCTAATGTGTACGATTCATACAATAGAATTGTTGAGACTGTATATCCCAATGGTAACAAGGTGAATTATATGTATGATGGCAATAACGTCCATACAGAAAGTGTTACGGCAGAAGCATTGAAGAAATACAGTGAGGCGTCTTATAATGTTATGGGATGGATGACGAGTGTTGTGGATAACGGAGGCAACGAAGTTAAATATGAATATTATAGTGATGGAAAACTTAAATCTGCGAAAATAGGTGAAAATAGGCTTGCTCGTATATCCGTTACTTATGACAATCGTGGGAATAGGGCCTCGGTATATGATCCCAATTGTGGAAAGATGTCGTATAAATATGACGCTCTCGGTAATTTAAGGAAAGTCTCGAATGAACAGTATGCCGTTGAGATGGAATATGATGTCTTGGGCCGAATGATGGTAAGAAAAGAAAGTGATTTTCGAAATAATAAGAGGTCGGTGGTAAGGTGGGAGTATAGTTGCTCTAATGGTTATGACGGATTGCTAAGTTGTGTCACATCTTCTAAAGGTCATCAGATTGAATATGCGTATGACAATAAATTCAGGCTTAATTATAAAATAGAGACGATAATGGGGAAAAAATATAAGACTGATTATTCGTATGATGAGGCTAATAGGGTTTCAAGTATATCGTATCCTTCAGGTTTATGTGTGTCTAAAAAATACTCTAACTCAGGTTATGAGAGGATGGTGTGTGATGATAAAACCGGAACCGTTTTGTGGAAAACTGATAAGACAAATTCTAATGGGTGTATAACCGAATGTCATTTCGGTAATGGATTGGAGTCGAAGTATTCGTATAATTCGTATAGTGGCATGCTTGAAAAGATTGTGACAAAGAAGGGGGATGAGAGTGTGCAGAATCTGTCTTATTGTTATGATGGGATGGGTAATATGTTATACAGATGTGACGCTGATAATTCTAATTGCGAAGAGTTTGAATATGATTGTTATGACAGATTGACGAAGATAGTGCTGAATGGAGATGTTAAAGGAAAGGTGGCTTATAATAAAAATGGTAATATTAACAACAAAGAAGCTGATGGCGTGAAGGTGTTGTATGATGCCATTTATGCGGTAGACAAGCCTAATGCTATTTTGAGCGCAAATAGCGATGATGAGAAAATATATGAAAGATTTGGTTATAGCGTAGAATACTCAACTTACGATAATGTGATTTCAATAAATGGTGAGAATAAGTCTTTGTCGGTAAATTATGGCTGTGACAACAATAGGATATTTATGCGATGTAATCTTGGTGACAAAGTGAAAAAGAAGACTTATGTAGGAAATTGTGAATATATAGAAGAAGATGGTGTTACGACAGTCTTGACGTATTTGGAAGGACCAATGGGCGTTTTTGCGGTACATGTCAATGATGGCGATGAGTCTATAAATTATATTCATAAAGATAATCTTGGGTCTTGGAATGTCATTACGGATGAAGATGGTAATGTGTTGCAGAAGCTAAGTTTCGATGCATGGGGAAATGTGCGTGACCCGGAAAGATGGGAAGACGGTTTTGATGAAATGTCGATGTTGTATGACAGAGGATTTACGGGACATGAACATCTTTGCGGTTTTGGACTTATAAATATGAATGGCAGGTTGTATGATCCGTTGATTTCTATGATGCTGAGTCCTGATAATAATATCCAGATGCCGCAGTCGTCGCAGAATTTTAATAGATATAGTTATTGTCTTAATAACCCGCTTAAATATAAAGATCCGAGTGGGGAATTCGTTGAAAGTATTGCTTTTGGCGTGGTCGGAGGCGCTGCTAATCTTGTGTTTAATGCAAGAAACATTGATTCTTTTGGAGAAGCGGCTTTGCTGTTTGGAGTTGGTTTTGTGAAAGGTTTCCTTACAGAGTACACTATGGGACAATCATGGTTTTTGCAGGTGGGTATTGGTGCTTTGACTGAAGGTGTTATATCAGGAGTTAATTGTATGGTTAGCATAGGAGATGGTAACTTTGATTTTAGCGGTGATGATTGGAATGCTGTTAAGTCGGCATCGCATTATGGATTGGGTAGCGGTCTTGTGAAATGTTTTATGTATACATATATGACTGAGCCGACGACTGAGCAATATGGAATAAGTTGGTTCGAAACTAGTTATCACAGAGAGTTCTCATATGGCATAATATCTCTTGTGGCTCATGGAATGGGTTGTTGGTTTAGTGGCCAGCCGTTTTTGTCATCAATGAAGTTTAAAGATGTCGGCTTCGATTTAAAGATGTTGGGAATTATAGCGCGAAGATTGTTGTCTTCATATATATACGAATCAGGCTTTGGTGAAGAAGCTTTGGATGCGAGGGGTCGTGAAATAAAAAAATCAATATTGGATGAATTGTTGACAGAGATTCCAGACCATCCTGATTTTGAATATACATGTGAGTTGTTGGGTGTATTTGTCGAGGATTTTAGATTGTATGTTGTGGGTAATGTGTTCCAGATGTTGCCAGGTGAGATGCTTGAATTATATCCAAAGCCATATCTGGAGGAAGTGATAACATTTCCATTTAGTTACAGCCTTTTCAAGACATTGTTTTTTAATAAACAATAATGTCTTATACATGAGTTTTTTTGCTATCTTTGTGCCTTAAATTAAATAAAGACTAATATGTTAGAAGAAATCTTGAGACAGCTTTTTGTCGATGCATTTACAAAGTTATACGGACAGGAACCTCCTGTACAACAGATTAATTTTCAAAAGACACGTCCTGAATTTGAAGGGGATTTGACAGTGGTAGTTTTCCCATTTGTTAAAATGGCGAAAAAATCACCAGAAGTGATGGCTGATGAACTCGGTAAGGAAATTGTCTCACAAAGTGAAATCGTTTCTAAGTACAATGTAGTGAAAGGTTTCCTTAATCTGTTGATCTCTGATAATTATTGGCTCTCATTCTTTGCGGAAAATCATAAGAATGAACTTTTTGGAAGAAAGCAGATTACAGGTGCTCCTATCGTTGTGGAATACTCATCACCTAATACAAACAAACCTTTGCACTTAGGTCATATCCGTAATAACCTTTTAGGATGGAGTGTTTCTGAAATATTAAGAGCTAATGGCGAGAATGTGGTTCGTGTTAATCTCGTAAATGACAGAGGTATTCATATTTGCAAAAGTATGATCGCATGGCAAAAGTGGGGCGAAGGTTGCACTCCTGAATCAACAGGTAAAAAAGGCGACCATCTCATCGGTGACTTCTATGTATTGTTTGACAAGCATTATAAAGAAGAAGTAAAACAGTTGCTTCCTGCCAATTATGACGAATTGAATGACGAAGAAAAAGAAAAGGCTAAGGCTGCTGCTGAAGAAAATTCTGTATTGATGCAAGAGACACGCGAGATGCTTAGAAAATGGGAAGCAGGTGATGAAGAAATTCGTCAGTTATGGGAAACCATGAATCAATGGGTTTATGATGGATTTGATGTGACTTACGATCGTCTCGGCGTTGCCTTTGAAAAGATCTACTATGAATCACAGACATATCTTTTAGGTAAGAAAACCGTTAACGAAGGTTTGGAGAAAAATGTTCTTTACAGACGTGAAGACGGTTCTGTATGGTGCGACTTGAGAAATGAAGGTCTTGATGAAAAATTGTTGCTCCGTAGAGATGGAACATCTGTTTATATGACACAGGATCTTGGAACAGCTCAGCTTCGTTATGAAGAATATCAGCCTAAGAAATTGATATACGTTGTTGGTAATGAACAAAACTATCACTTCGATGTGTTGAAACGAGTTCTCGTTAGATTGGGTTACGACTGGGGTAATGATATTGAACATCTTTCATATGGTATGGTTGAATTGCCAAACGGTAAGATGAAATCTCGTGAAGGTACTGTCGTTGATGCTGATGACTTGATGGACGAAATGGTTAAGACAGCAAAGAGTGTTTCAGAAGAGCTCGGCAAAGCACATGGCCTCACAGAAGAAGAGTCAAATCGCTTGTATGATATGATCGGTATCGGTGCATTGAAATATTTTATCTTGAAAGTTGACCCTAAGAAGACTATGTTGTTCGACCCACAAGAGTCTATAGATTTCAATGGTAATACAGCTTCATTTATCCAGTATACTCATGCTCGTATCTGTTCAGTGATACGTAAAGCTCAAGATAATGGTATTACTTTCGGCGATGAAATTCCAGTTAAGGATATGCACGCTAAAGAAAAGATGCTCTTGGTTAACATTTATAACTGGCCAGCATTGTTAGAACAAGCTGCTATCAATAGAAGTCCAGCTATGATCGCTAATTATATCTACGACTTGGCAAAAGACTTCAACCAATTCTACCAAGAATGTAGCATTATGAAAGAAGATGACGCTAATAGAAGAGAGTTCAGACTTCAATTGGCTGACATGACAGCTAAGTTGTTACGTAATGCTTCTGGTTTACTTGGAATATCAATGCCTGAAAAAATGTAAAACATAAAAAGATGAATGTCTTTTATTTACCTGATGCACAAATAGGAACTATCTCCTTCCCAGAAGAGGAGTCGAAACATATTGTTAAAGTGCTTCGTATGAAGGAAGGAGATGGTTTCTGTGTAACAGATGGAAACGGAAGTCTCTATGATGCGGAACTGATAGACGCTCACCCAAAGAGGGCGATGGCGAATCTTTCCAATCAAAGGGCTGGATATGACATCAGAGACTTTAAGGTGTCTATTGCAATTGCTCCTACAAAACTCAATGAGAGAACAGAATGGTTCCTTGAAAAAGCTACTGAAATAGGTATCGATGAGGTAAAATTGTTTTCATCGTATCATTCAGAACGTAGGGTGGCAAATGTGGAACGCTTTAAGAAAATCGTTGTCTCTGCAATGAAACAGTCGGTTAAGTCAAAGATGCCGCTTGTTGAAGAAATGGTGTCTTTTGATAAGTTGGTGAAACAAAACTATGACGGACAGAAGTTCATTGCGTGGATTGATGATGATGTCAAAGAACAACTCTGTGACTTGTATAAAAAAGGTGAAAATGCCTTGGTGCTGATAGGTCCAGAGGGCGATTTTAGCAAAGAAGAAGTTGCATTGGCAAAAGAAAATGGTTTTGTTCCGGTAAGCTTGGGCGAGGCGCGTCTTAGAACCGAGACCGCTGCAGTGGTGGCTTGCCATACAATACAACTGATTAACCAAATGAAATAAATCAAGAACCTTTAACCAATTTAAATTTATGAAAAAAATATTGATGATAGTATTTATGGTGTTCTCCATAAATGCTTTTGCTCAAAAAACACAGGTTGCGGTATTGAAATATAAAGGCGGTGGTGATTGGTATTCAAATCCAACATCATTGCCTAACCTTGTTAAGTATTGTAACCAGAATATAAACACAGATATTGATGTCAATGTGGCAGTAGTGGATGTCGGAAGTCTTGATGTTTTCAATTATCCATTCGTGCATATGACGGGTCATGGCAATGTGTTTTTTGATGAGAATGACGTTAGCAATATTAGAAGTTATTTGTTGGCTGGCGGATTCCTTCATATTGACGACAACTACGGAATGAAGGATTACGCTATGAGTCAGATGCAGAAGGCTTTCCCTGAATTGCAATGGGTTGAGCTTCCTTATTCTCATGAGATTTTCAAGAAACCATATTCGTTCCCTGATGGCTTGCCTAAGATTCATGAACATGACAATAAAGCGCCTCAGGCTTTTGCCTTGATATATGAAGGAAGGCTTATATGTCTGCTTACTTATGAATGTGACTTGGGTGACGGATGGGAAGACCAAAGAGTGCACTATGACTCAAATGAGGCGAGATTGAAAGCCTTGAAGATGGGCGCCAATATAATAAGCTATGCTTTTTCACATTGATAATATTTGATCAAATGAGAAGCATCGCAGAAGATAAAAGGTCTTGCGCTTTTTGTGGAAGGGAACTGCTTGGTAGATCGGATAAGAAATTTTGTGATGACGCTTGTCGTAACAATTATGCATATCAGCATAATAAATATGATAATGACGTTGTGAATAAGGTGAATAAATCGTTGCTGTATAATAGGAATGTTCTTAAATCGATGACTTGTGGCAGAAGGAAAATCGTGAAGAGGCAGACTCTCATTGATAATAATTTCAATTTTGATGTGATTACAGGAGTGTATAGAACGCATAAGCAACAGGAGTACAGACTGCTTTATGATTATGCGTATAAGTGTATCAATGATGAAGATGTGTTAGTGCTGAAATGTTGCTGAATAATAATTAAAGTGGATAATATGTTGAAGAATATATCTCTTAAATCTCCCGCCATTGCATTGGCTGCTGTTTCGTTCGCTTCGTGTGGAACTAATTCGGCGAACCGTTCGGATAAACCTAATGTCGTGTTTATATTGGCGGATGATCTTGGTTATGCGGATCTGTCGTGTTTGGGACAGACTAAGTTCTCGACACCTAATATAGATGCTCTTGCTTCAAAAGGCATGCTGTTTACTCAGCATTATTCAGGTTCCTCGGTTAGTGCTCCGTCTAGAAGTTGTCTGATAACAGGACAGCATACGGGACATACTTTTATAAGAGGTAATAAGGAACTGCCTGTTGAAGGTCAGCATCCGTTGCCATCGGATACTTATACCATATTCCAGATGTTGAAGGACAATGGCTATAAGACATCTGTTTTCGGCAAATGGGGACTTGGCGCTCCTGCCACGGAAGGCGCTCCTGAAAACCAGAACGTCGATGAGTTCTTTGGGTATAACTGCCAGCGTCAGGCTCATAACTATTATCCTTATCATTTGTGGCATAATGATGAAAAAATAATTCTAGAAGGCAATAAGGGTAAAGATGAAAATGATTATGCTCCATATCTGATACATAAAAAAGCTCTTGATTTCATCAAGGAAAACAAGGATACTACTTTCTTTATGTGGTATACCTCGGTGTTGCCTCATGCTGAACTTAAGGTGCCGCAGAAGGAACTGATGGACTTTGTGGGAAGACCGGAAATGGAAGTGGAGAAATCTTACGCAGGTTGTGATGAAGGCGAGTATTATAAGAATGGAGGATATGGTTCTCAGTCTTATACTCATGCGGCTTTCGCGACAATGGTTTCAATACTTGACAAACAGGTTGGTGAGATTTGTGCTACCTTGGACAGTCTGGGAATCGCTGACAATACAATAATAGTTTTTACTTCAGATAACGGTCCTCATTTTGAAGGTGGCGCTGATCCTGATTTCTTCGATGGTAATGGTGAGTTCCGTGGATATAAACGTGATCTTTATGAAGGAGGTATAAGAGTGCCGATGATAATAAAATGGAATGATGTGGTTGAAAGGAATAGTAGGTCTAATCATATGTCGGCATTCTGGGATTTCTTGCCGACAATGGCGGATATAATCGGTGCAGAATTGCCTGAAAATATCGATGGTATCTCATTCTTGCCGGAACTGACGGGTAGAGGTGAACAAAAGGAACATGACTATCTGTATTGGGAGTTTCATGAGAATAACGGACGTCAGGCAGTAAGACAAGGCGATTGGAAGGCTGTGAAATATGATGTCCATAATGATGGAAAAATAGAACTTTATGATCTTAGCGTTGATGCGGCAGAAGAGTATGATGTGTCGGAAATGTATCCGGAGAAGGTGGCAGAAATGGATTCGTTGATGAAGGTGTCACGGGTTGAATCTGAATTGTTTAGGTTTAGATGAGCGGTTTGTTGAAAAATACACTTACACTATCTGATGCTTTGAGATTGTCGAAGCCTTTGAGGTTTAATATGATGTTTAAACCTGTTGGTTCGGTGTGTAATCTTGGATGTTCATATTGTTATTATCTTGATAAATTCAAGTCTGATGAACGCTCGGTTTTGCCATTGGATCTGCTAGAGAAGATAATCAAGGAGTATGTCGAGATTAACGATAATGAGCAGATTGTCTTCGATTGGCATGGAGGTGAACCTTTGCTTTTAGGATTGGATTATTTCAAGAAGATCGTGGAGTTTCAAAAGAGGTATAGGGGAAATAAAAGCATTTACAATACGGTTCAGACTAATGCGACTTTGCTCAACGGTGATTTTGCATTGTTCTTTAAAGAGAATAATTTCCTTGTAGGCGTTTCGATAGACGGGCCTCAAGATGTTCATGATAAGTTTAGAAGGGATAAAGGTGATAATCCGACTTTTCTAAAAGTGATGCGTGGAATAGAAATGCTTCATCGTTATGCTGTTGATTTCAATACGTTGACGACTATAAGTAAAGCTGGTGAGGGCAGAGGTTTGGATGTGTATAAGTTTATGAAAAATATAGGCAGTCGTTATATGCAGTTTATGCCAGTCTTTGAATATGTCAATCCGATAAATAATAATATCGTTTCTCCTTCTGATAAGAATTCGTCATTGGCGGAATGGTCGGTGAATCCTTTGGAATATGGACGTTTTATGTGTGACATATTTGACTATTGGGTAAAGAATGATGTCGGTACTTATTTCGTGAATCTCTTTGATTCTACATTGGCCAACTATTGTGGTGTCAATCCTGGAACATGCGTGTATTCTGAGACTTGCGGAGCAAATGCGGTGATGGAACATAATGGTGACATTTATCCATGTGATCATTTTGTGTATCCGCAGTATAAGCTTGGTAATGTAAAGGAAATGTCGCTAGAAGAGATTGTGTCTTCTGGGAAAAATACAAATTTTGGCATCGATAAAAGGAATATGCTTCCGAATAAATGCATCAGATGCAATTATTATTTTGCTTGTCATGGCGAATGTCCTAAACATAGGTTCGCAACGGATGAGCAAGGTGGATTGGGATTGAATTCTTTGTGTGAGGGCTTGTATCATTTCTTTTCTCATGTTGATCCATATATGCAAAAAATGAAGAATTTCGTTTTTGAAGGCAAGGAGGCAAAACTTATAATGGATTGTGGTTTTTAATAATTTTAAGTGTATCTTTGTCACTCGTTTTTAACATTGAATAATTAAAGTTTTATATAATGAAAATAGCTGTTCCAACAAGAGATGAACGTGTTGATGATCATTTCGGACATTGTGATCACTACACTATTTTTACAATTGAAAATAATAAAGTTGTCAATAGAGAAACAATGGCGTCTCCACAAGGATGTGGCTGTAAGTCAGGCATCGCTGCTGATTTGCAAGAGCTTGGCGTGGTGATGATGCTTGCGGGTAATATGGGCGAAGGTGCTAAGAGCAAACTCAATGCTCATGATATCAATGTGATTCGTGGTTGTTCTGGTAATGTCGATGAGCTTGTGAACTCATATCTAGAAGGTAAAGTTGTAGATTCTGGCATTGGTTGCACAGAACATGAATGCGGAGATAAAGGCGATAAAATAGATGTTCAAAATCTAAAACTTAATATATAATTTTTAAGTGTTATGGCTTTAATTAAGGAATTGAATGGTTTTGTGCCTAAAATCGGAAAAGATTGTTTTATAGCAGAGACTGCCGCTATCGTTGGTGATGTTACTATGGGAGATGATTGCAGTATCTGGTATAGCGCAGTTCTTAGAGGTGATGTCAACACCATAAAACTTGGCAATAGAGTTAATGTTCAAGATGGTGCAGTGTTACATTCTATATACCAAAAATCAGTATGTGATATAGGCGATGACGTTTCTATTGGTCATAATGCTGTTGTGCATGGCGCAAAAATCGGTAACAATGTTCTTGTTGGAATGGGCGCTGTCGTGATGGATAATGCTGTGATTCCGGATAATACAGTCATCGCAGCTGGAACAGTGGTGTTGAGCAATAGTGTTCTTGAACCTGGTGTATATGCTGGCGTGCCTGCTAAGAAAGTCAAAGATGCATCTGAAGCTGTAGGCCAGATGGCTCGTACAAATGCAGATGATTATGTGACTTATAAACAATGGTTCTTGGATGAGAATAACTATAAATAAAGATGTTAAGTTGCAGAGATGCTGAGATTCTAAGATGAGTGTTTCAGCATCTCTGTAATTCAGAGTCTTAGCAACTCAGTATCTTAACTGCGTATCCTTCAAATTCAATAGTGTCACCCGATACTATCTTTGCGCGTTTGCGTAATTCGATTTCGCCATTGCGTTTGACAAGACCTGCTGTCACAACTTCTTGTGCCATGCTTCCTGACTCAACGAGTCCTGTCGCTTTTAATAAGGCGATCAATGGGATGAATTCGTCGCCTTCTCTTAATTCAAATATGATTTCTTGCATAACTGACTTTTTCGCAAATATAATGTTTTTTGTCTAAAGAATCATAACCCAAAACTAAATCTCAATTTCCAGTCCGTCATAAGCCAGCATCATATTTTCTGGAAGTGTCGGGTTGATATCGGCTGTCTTGCCCATTTCGTGGCTTATGTGTGTGAACCAGGTTTTCTTGACATTCAGTCTTTGCGCTATTTCTATGGCTTGTGAAAGATTGATGTGTGAGTAATGTTCTCTTTTCCTTAAGGCTTCGATTATGAGATATTCAACGCCTTTGAGTTTGTTGAACGCTTCTTCGGATAATTCGCTGAGGTCGGTGACGTAGGCGAAGTTGCCAATTCTAAATGCGTATGACTTTAAAGTGAAATGCCTTAGTTCAATTGGTTCGATAGTCAGATTGTTGATTCTTATCGGATTGCCGTTGATATCGATTAAATTGAAAGTTGGTGTTCCTGGATATCTTTCGTCTTCGTTGACGAATGCGTAAGAATATTCTCTTTTGATTTCTTCCTGGGCTTCTTTTGAAGCATATATCGTCATCGGCTTTTTCTGAGCGAAAATCAAAGGGCGGGCGTCGTCCAAACCTCCGATATGATCTTTGTGCTCGTGCGTTATTAGTATGGCGTCGAGTTTTTTTACATTGGCTCTTAACATTTGATAACGGAAGTCAGGTCCGGCGTCAATGCATATCGTGTTTCCATCTGCTTCTATCAGGATGGAAGTCCTTAAACGTTTGTCTCTTGCGTCTGTAGAACGACAAACTTCGCAGTCGCATGTGATGATGGGGATGCCTTGCGATGTGCCGCTGCCTAATATTGTAATCTTCATTAAGAATAGCATTTAAATAATCGCAAATATACAACAAATATTGCTGAAAAAAACGATGATATTTCACATTAAAAATGTATATTTGCAAGTTAATATACTTGAAAATGTTAAAATCGATAGTCCTTTTTTTTAGGAAAAGAAAGATTCGCAGGAATCTGCAGAACAAGCGATTGATGCAGTTCCCAGACATAAATAAATACCCTATAATTTCAATTTTGGTAGATGAAAACCAAAAGAAGGATATAAAGGCAATGGAGTCATTGCTTAAGACGTTATTCAATCCTAAAAGATTGCGTTTTGTGATTTTGTCGGATGTGATTCCGGATAATATTCTTCAGAGTGATTTCATGGTGTTCATCTCGAAAGATGATTTTGATAAGCTTGGCAGGTTGAAAAAGGAAAAGGAAGATGCCCTTAAGGCATTCTCTGATGATATTTTTATCAATCTGTCTGATAACAATGAAGATATGATGAACGACTATATCATATCATATATCAATTCCTCATTTAAGATTGGGCATTCAAAGGTGAATATGAAAATGCATGATCTTATTATGGATTATGGCATAGAGAAAAACGATGTCGAGAGATTGAAAATTTTGTACAAATATATATTGATGTTATCCGGAAATAAAAATGAAAAATAATCCTTTTATTGGCACTGGAGTCGCTTTGATAACTCCGTTTAATGAAGATTTCTCTGTTGATTATAAATCACTTGAAAATATAGTAGAGTTTACATTGTCAAACGGCGCTGATTTTTTAGTGGCTCTTGGAACTACATCAGAAGCACCGACTCTTACTCAGGAAGAAAAGAGCAATGTTTTGAAGACCATCATCAAGACAGCCAATGGCCGTTGTCCAATAATGCTTGGAATGGGCGGCAATAATACAATGGCTCTCGTTGATTCTATTAAGAACCAGGATTTTACAGGCGTCGATGGAATATTGAGCGTGGTGCCTTATTATAACAAACCAAACCAAAGGGGGATGAAAGCGCATTTTGAAGCTGTCGCTGACAACTCCCCAGTTCCAGTCGTTTTGTATAATGTGCCAGGTAGAGTAGGCGTCAATCTTCAATCTTCAACTTGTGTTGAACTCGCCAAACATCCAAATATTGTGGCAGTAAAAGAGGCTTCTGGCAACTTGCAGCAAATCATGGAGATATTGCGTGACAAACCATTTGACTTTACGGTTCTTTCAGGTGATGACGGCATAACACAGCCAATGATGGCTCTCGGTGCAAAAGGCGTTATCTCTGTTGCGGCTAACGGTTATCCTGAGCTTTTCTGCAAGATGGTGACATCAATGTTGAACAATGAAACTGAATCAGCATTGGATCTTCATTATAAAATGTTGAAGATGAATAATCTTATCTTCGCTGATGGTAATCCAGCCGGAATCAAGTCTCTGATGGCCTCAAGGAATTTATGTAAAAATGTATTGAGACTTCCTTTGGTTGCAGCTAATGAAAATGTTCAGGCTGATATCAAAAAAGAATTAGACGTGATGTTATAATAAATGAGAAACTTATTTGTTTTAACGTTTTTCCTTTCCTTGTTTTTTAATCTTTCATCTCAGGATAATGACTTGTATCCTTTGATGAAAGATAGAAATGAATTCTATTTTAGTTTTAAATATGATTTGCATCAACTTTACGATGTCGCCAATCTCGTGTCTATAGATAAAGTTGATGGTGATAATGTTGTTGCTTATGCCAATAATGAGGAATATCAAAATTTCTTGACATTGGGCATTGAAACGACATTGTTGACGCCGCCGTCGATGCAGGAAAATCATGAGATGTACGACGGGGAAACTCGCGACGGATATGGGTGGGATGAGTATCCAACATACGAGGCCTATGAGGCTATGATGTCTGAATATGCGGAATTATATCCCGAAGAATGTTTTTTGATTGAACTTGGAATATTGGAGAGCGGACGTAAGTTGTTGATGCTAAGATTGAATGATGATGTGTCGGAAGCTAAACCTAAAGTTCTGCTTACGTCGACAATACATGGTGATGAGACGACGGGGTATATCTTGATGCTTAGGTTGATAGATGAATTGTTGACTAAGAAAGGCAATCCCGAAATTGATAATGTAAGGAATAATATTGATTTGTTCGTATGTCCTAATGCAAATCCTGACGGCACGTATCATGGAGGAAATCATACTGTTACGGGTGCGACGCGTTTAAATGCTTTTGGCGTTGACATGAATAGGAATTATCCTGATTGCCTTGAAGGAGAGCATCCTGATGAAAAGGACTATGCGATGGAGACGGAGCTGTTTATGCGGTTGGCTGAAGAGTATCAATTTACGATGTCTGCCAATTATCATGGTGGAGCGGAAGTCGTTAATTATCCTTGGGATAATCAGACTGTACTTCATGTGGATGATGCCTGGTGGAAGATGGTAAGTCGTCAATATGCGGATTTGGTGCATGAGAAAAATCCTGCTTATATGACGGATAGAGATAATGGCGTTACCAATGGCGCTACATGGTATGTTGTAAACGGCAGCCGTCAGGATTATATGAACTATTATCGGCAGTGCCGAGAAGTGACGGTCGAGTGTTCTAGTACGAAATGTCCGCCAGCTTCATATCTTCCGCTTTATTGGGAATATAACCGTAACGCGATCTATGCTTTCTTGGGGCAAGCGTTGTTTGGGATTCATGGCTTTGTGAAAGATGCAAAAACGCAACAGCCATTGAAAGCATCGGTAAGGATTTTAAATCACGATAAAGAATATTCTATTGTGGAGTCGCAACTTCCTGCTGGCGATTTCTATCGCCCTATAAAAGCCGGGACATATACGATAGAAATAAATGCCGATGGCTATTTGCCAAAGCGTGAGACTGTCGTTGTCGTTGATAATGAAAAAACTACACTTGATGTACAACTTAGTAAACCAGATGATTTTCTTGAAGAATATGAAGGTTTTGAGTTGATTTTGAATACATCGGGAAATGTGCTTTTTGTTAAGAATAAAACTGCTGAAAAAATCCGTTGGGAGCTGATAAACATACAAGGCCAGATTGTTGAAAAATCTTATGAAGATGGTGCGGATATTGAGGTGAGTTTGTGTGGATTGAGCAGCGGAATTTATTTTTTTTATGTTGTCGCAGGCGATAAACAAGCGGGTAGGAAAATCGTTGTAAGATAAATGAAAAAATAAGAAAATATTTTATTGAAAAAGACGTTTTTTGAACGATAAAAAAATGTATTTTTGCACTATGCTAAAGAATAAGTTTTTCATATTGATAGGATTTGTTTGTTTGATGGCTTTTGCATCATGCAATAAGCATGCACAAATCTTGAAAAGCACTGATAATGAATATAAATATAATGCTGCTATGGCTTATTATGAACATAAGGATTATAATAGAGCTTTGCAGTTGTTTGATGTTTTGCAGGCGGCATATAGAGGCAAACCTCAAGGCGAAGAGATTGCATATTACACTGCAGAATGTTATTACAAGATGAAGGATTATAGTATTGCTAGCCATTATTATAAGCGTTATGCAGTAAATTATCCTTTCGCAAAAAATGTAGAATCAGCTGTTTTTAGAAGCGCTTGCTGCTATTATCTGGAATCTCCAAGCATAGAACTTGACCAAGAAGATTCATACACAGCAATAAAAGAATTCCAAAATTTCATAGACCTATATCCTCACAGCAGTCTTGTTGACAGCGCCAATGTTTTGATAGACACTCTTAAATATAAAATCGCTGAAAAAGATTTCAATGTTTGTATGTTGTATTACAAGATGGAAGAATATCAAGCAGCGATAACAAGTTTTGAAAGTTTTCTTAAAAAGAACCCTACAACAATACATCGTGAGGAAATCATTCATTATATGGTTTTGACTTATGCTCACTATGCAGAGAAAAGTGTCTTTGAAAAACAAAGAGAACGTTATGAATTAGCTTTGGAAAAATATAACACCTTGACTTATATGTATCCAGATAGCAAATATATAGCGGACTTGGAACCTATGGTTGAGAAAATAAAAGTAGAATTAACAAATATAAAAACTAAATAAATGGATTTCAAAAAAGTTAACGCCGAGTCAACTTGTGTTACTCGTCAAAAAGACCAATTCTATATTGGTACAGGCAATATCTACGAAACAGTAGCTATCATGGCAAAGAGATCAGATCAAATTGCTGCTGAAATGAAAGAAGAACTCTACAAAAAAATTGAAGAGTACACAACAAACAACGATAGCTTGGAAGAAGTTTTCGAAAATAAAGAACAAATTGAAGTTGCTAAATATTATGAAAGATTGCCAAAATCAACATTGATAGCAGTCAGTGAGTTCTTGAATGACAGTATTTATTATCGCAATCCTAATAAGGAAAACGGTAACGATTTCTAAAATAAGGAGTTTTCAATGCTAACCGGAAAAAAGATTCTGTTAGGAATTACAGGTAGCATTGCCGCCTATAAAATTCCTCTTTTAGTACGTCTTTTGAAAAAAGACGGCGCCGATGTAAGAGTCGTGATGACACCTTCAGCGAAGGATTTCGTCACGCCTCTTACTTTGTCTACACTAAGCGGCAATCCTGTTTTGACATACGGCTTCGATGAGAAAACAGGTAAATGGGATAGTCATGTTGAGTTAGGACTCTGGGCTGACCTTTTCGTTGTAGCTCCGGCATCTGCCAATACAATGGCTAAGATGGCTTACGGCATCGCTGATAATTATCTTCTTACAGTATGCCTGTCTGCAAAATGTCCTATCATGTTCGCTCCAGCAATGGACCTTGACATGTACAAACATCAAGCCACCCAACAAAATATAAAAACCTTAATTGAAAGAGGTTGCATCTTCGTAGCTCCATCATCAGGAGAACTCGCCAGCGGATTGTGCGGTGAGGGAAGAATGGAAGAACCTCAGAAGATTTATGAAAGAATAAAGGCTTTCTTCCAGACAAAACAAAATTTCAAAGGTAAGAAAGTGCTTATCACAGCTGGTCCAACATATGAGGCTATCGATCCGGTGCGTTTCATCGGTAACCATAGCTCTGGTTTGATGGGCATTGAAATCGCTCGAGCTTTCGCTGATCAAGGTGCGGAAGTGACACTCGTACTCGGACCTTCCAGCATATCGGTAAATAAAAATAATGTTAATGTCTTGCCAGTGACATCTGCTAAAGAGATGTATGATGCTGTCATGGCATTGTTCCCAAAGACTGATATCGCAGTGCTTAGCGCTGCCGTGGCTGACTTCAGACCTGAAATGGTTGCAGATCAGAAAATAAAGAAAAATCCTGATAACGATACATTTACTATAAAACTTGTTAAGACTGAAGATATTTTGAAATCAGTTGGAGGTTTGAAGACTGACAATCAGACTGTTGTCGGTTTTGCTTTAGAGACCGAGAATGGTTTGGAAAATGCAAAGAAGAAATTGCATACCAAAAACATAGATCTTATCGTTCTTAATGAGATGAACGAATCAGGCGTGGGATTTAAGACCAAGACCAATAAGGTCTCTATCATTACTAAAGATGACCATGTGTCTACATACGATCTTAAACCTAAGAATGAAGTCGCTCTGGATATCTTAAATGCTATTTATCAATATACTAATTGACTATGAATAAAAAGACCTGTTTTATATTAATCTTATTGTGCTCTTTGATTGGATTAAAGAATCTTAATTCTCAAGAGTTTAATATCAATGTGACTGTATCTTCTGCACAGGTGGGAGGTACCGACCAACGTGCATACGAGTCTCTTAAGGAAGGTATAACAAACTTTATGAATAATAGAGTTTGGACCAATATCAAGTTAGAACCAGAAGAACGCATTGAAGGAGCAATGGTGATTAATGTGAAGAAGAAAACAGGCAACGTAATTGAGGCAGAATTGAATATAGCTTTGAGACGTCCAACATTTAAAGCGAATTACAATACACCTTTATTTAATTATATTGATGATGATTTCATATTCGAATATATTGAATCACAGCCTCTTGATTTTTCAGAGAATTCATATACATCGAATCTGACATCAACATTAGCATTCTATGCTTACTATTGCCTCGGACTTTATTTCGACTCATTCGGACTTTATGGCGGTGATCCTTTCTTTAAAGTGACAGATCAAATCGTTACATCAGCACAAGGCGCAACAGAGTCTGGATGGAAGGCTTTCGATGATAAAAGAAACCGTTATTGGCTTAATGAAAATATGGTTAATGCCTCATATAAGCCATTACGTCAGTTTATGTATGAATTCCACCGTCTTGGTTTGGATAAGATGTCAACAAAACCAGAAGAAGGTAAGGCAGCAATGACAAAGTCTTTGGAATATGTAAAACAAGTGTATTCTGAAAGACCAAGTCTCTTGTTTATACAAGTGTTGAACGATACGAAACGTAATGAGTGGAAAAGCATATATTCTGAAGGTAACCAACAAGATAGGACTAAGGCTGTGAATATCTTTAGAGAGATAGACCCATCGCATGCTTCAGAATATGAAGAAATTTTGTCTGGTAGAAGATAATTATGTTACAGAGATTATCAATATCTAATTATGCTTTAATATCTTCATTATCAGTCGAGTTTGATAATGGATTCTCTGTCATTACCGGTGAGACCGGTGCCGGTAAGTCAATATTGCTTGGTGCATTGGGATTCGTTCTCGGTAATCGCGCCGACTCGAATGTCCTCTTTGATGAAGAAAAGAAATGCGTTGTTGAAGCGTCATTCGTATTGAATGATGATAGATTGAAGTCTTTCTTTGAAGAAAACGATATTGATTTTGAAGAAGAGTGTATCATTCGTCGCGAACTTAATCCTCAGAAAAAATCACGCTCTTTCATAAATGATACTCCAGTCAACTTGCAGGTGTTGAAAGAACTAGGCTCTCATCTGGTTGACATTCATTCACAACATGACTCTCTATTGTTGTGCGATTCTGATTTCCAGCTTTCTTTATTAGACGACGCTGCTAAAAATCAAGAGCTTCTTGCCGAATATAAAAAAGCATATAAAGAATATTCTTCAGCTAAGAACGAACTGGAGAAACTTCGTAAGAAGTCAATAAATAATATAGATGAAAACGATTATCTTAAGTTTCAACTCGATGAGCTTGTGAAGTCAGAACTTCAAGATAATGAATACGAAGAACTGGCTCAGCGTATTGAGATACTGGAAAATCAAGAGGAGATAAGCCGACTTCTGAATGAATCTACAATGATTCTTGAAAATAGCGAGACATCAGTTCTTGACGGTGTCAACACCTTATTATATAATGTAGATAAACTGAAACGTTATATCTCTGAACTTGATTCAATGTCGGAACGTCTTAATTCTGTTAAGATTGAACTTAAAGATATCTGTTCAGATCTGAATAATCTCCAAGATGACTCGATGGATATTTCATCACTTGAGGCACTTCAAGAGCGTTTTGATGTGATTCAGCGTCTTATGATGAAACATCATCTTAATGACTATTCGCAATTGCTTCAGCTCAGGGAAGAGATAAGACGTAAGGTTGATGAGTTTTCTAATATAGACGAAATCGTCGCTGACAAAGAAAAAGAAGTCAAGGCGATGGAAAAGGCTTTGTATCAAAAGGCTAAAGAATTGAACAAGAGACGTCTTTCTGCGAAGACGGTTTTTGAAAAAGACGTTACAGAAGTCATTCGTCAGCTTGCTATGCCTCACGGCGTATTTGAAATCAAGTGTGAAGATGTCGGAGAACTTTCTTCAAACGGAACTGATATAGTTACATTTATGTTCTCTGCCAATAAAGGATACGCTCCTGATAATATGGCGAAAGCCGCTTCTGGAGGTGAACTCTCACGTTTGATGTTAGCTATCAAGAGCATTGCTGCAAAAAATAATTACATCCCAACTTTGATATTCGACGAGATTGACACTGGTGTTTCAGGTGAGGTTGCATCTAAACTCGGTGACATTATGAAGGTGATGGGTGAGACACTCCAACTCGTAAGTATCACTCACTTGCCACAAGTAGCAAGTAAAGCGAAGAATCATTTCTTTGTATATAAAGACGTAGTTGACGAAAAGACACGTTCCAATATCAGAACTCTGACACGCGAAGAACGCGTAATGGAAATTGCGAAGATGCTTTCCAACGCTGAAGTCACAGCAGAAGCACTGAAAGCAGCGGAGGGTTTGATTAGTTAGGAGTTAGGAATTAGGAGTTGACAATGTAGGGATGCGATTCATCGCGTCCTATTTTGTTTTAATAAATCTTGCTTGTTTGTGTTTTCTAAAATATTCATTTGGTGAATTGCGATTTTATTTAGTTTGATAAGACGCTCATTTTGCGGAATACCTTCATCAATAAGTACAGAATTTATATTTTCCATATTAGATAAACATATCAGTTCATTTACTGAAGCGTAGTCTCTGATATTTCCTTTCAAATGAGGGTTAGAATCTCTCCATTCCTTTGCTGTTATTCCAAATAAAGCGACATTTAATACGTCAGCCTCTTCTGCATAAATAAAGTTTGCTTGATAATTGGTGATTTCATTAGGGATTAGATTACTTCTTATGGCACTGGTATGGATGTGATAGTTGATTTTTGCTAAATCTCTTTTTGCATTCCATCCTAACAATTTCTGCTCTTCTGATTTTAATCTTTGATATTCTTTGATAAGTAATAGTTGGAATCTAGGACTTATCCACATTCCAAAGTGATAAGCAATGTCTTTGTGTGCAAATGTACCTCCGTATCGTCCTGCTTTGGATATTATACCAATAGCATTTGTTTTTTCAATCCAAGTTTTAACAGATAATACAAAGTTGTTGCTGCCAGAAGCATTTTTAATTGTACCGAATTCGGTACAATTAAAGTTTGGATTGTATAATATTTCCCATTCTCCAAGATATTCAATTGTACTTTTTAAACTAAGCCAACGAAAAATAATATGCTCTTGTAATTGGCTGCGAGCCATGTCTGTAAGAGAAATGTAATCGTCATTATTGTTTGATATAATTGTAATTTCGGTATCTTGAACTTTGATTTTAGCCATATATAAATATTAAAAATTGTTTTACAAAATTAAAGATAATACCTTGAAATAAAAAGTTAAAAAATGTTAAAAAGAGTAAAGGTTTATTAAGAATTAATTATTAATTTTGTCAGGATAAAACAAAGTATTAGTTAAACATTTTGCCTATGATCAATTGACGTATTTGATACGTACATTATAAATATTGGAAAAGCGTTTTAGCTTTATTCTTCTGCTCAGAAAGTTTGGCGACTAAAAAGACAGGAAAGAATAATGGTTAGAATGCCTGCGATTAATTCGCGGGCTTTTGGTTATTCTACTGTCTGGGTTACGCCAAACACCTCTGAGCAGGGATAACGGAAGTACCGCGTTTTTTTATGTGCGTGTCTGATATTCCATAAGGTACTGACGGAGTAACCGAAAAGCCGTTAAGTGAGTAGGGATAGAATATTAAATTAAGTTGTATGAAAAAAGTATTGTTGCTCATTGTTTTGTCGGTGGTTATGTTTGGGTGTGGTGTTGATATAGATGAACATAATATGTTGAAATTAAAATATGAAACACTTAGCTCTTTAAATAACACATTAGTGTTAGAACGTGATTCATTGTTGTTGTATGTTAATTTTTTGGAAAAAGAGATAGATTCTTTAAAATATGGAGAGCAAAGAATAATTGGTTTAATTGAAAATACATTACTTGATAAGAATTACATAATGGTTGAATCATATATTCAAATATTGTTTGATAAACATCCTGAAAGTAATAAGAGAAAATATTACGAAGACATGTTAAAGACAATTGCTCCTAAAGTTAAAAAACAGAAAGATGTAATTGAGAAACATAGACAAGATAGTATAAGGATGGCAAATATAAATAATTTAGGGTGTTGGGCAATTGAATATTTTGTTGATGATTTTGGGCAAGAAACGAAAGAAGGATATATAACTACTAGTTATCCTATTTATGGTACATTTTCAAATTCTGCAACTGAGAATTCAGACTTGAGAGTGAGATTTATTATAGCAAATAAAAAATCAGTGGCAATTAAATTGTTTGAGTATAATGGAAACAATCCGGTGAAAGGCTATGATGATGATTATAGGGTGTTAGTTCAAGATAAAGATGGTAATCAGTATAAGTTTAGAGCATATAATAATTCAGATAGGATAAGATTCAGTAATACAGTATATTATGGCGAAACAATGTCTGATTCGGAGAAAATGCATGATATTCTGCTGAAAGGTGGTAATATAAAAGTTAAAATTATTGAGAGCGATTGGGGGAAAAGCCAATATTTCTTTGAAATATATAATGCAGATTGGTATGAAAATGCTTATATAAAACTTCATGGATTTGGCAAATAATGAATTGTATTTAAATATGATTTCAAAATATGTAAATTGCCAATAATAACAAAAAAGAGCCGTAATTACTTACGACTCTTTCTTCTTGTCTTAATAAATACGCCACCTGGTGACGTCTCTACATTTTTATTTCTTAATACTCAAAATCAATCCTAACACAACGCCCAAGAAAGCTGCGAACAACACTTGGTAGTTTCCTGGTAAAAGGAATGTGATTGTGTGTGCTGGGTACCAGAACAATGGGATGGTCTTTTTGAAGACGAAACCGTATTGTAAGTCCCAGTTGATTTTATGAGCTATTGTTTCTTGGATTTTTAATTTGTTGCAGAAGAATCCTTTCAATGTTCCGCCTGTCTCAGCGATGTGGATGTCTGTCACTTTGTGGAATGTCATGAAGACAGGAGCGAAGATGGTGTTCATCAAAACGCTGACTAAGAGAGCGACGAAGACTTTGCCTCCGCTAAAGTCGCCTTTGAACCAAGCGCCTGCTTCTGAAACGCCGAAGCCTTTTTCAAGTAATGTGACAGTGCCGCTCTTGAATATCGTCATGGCTGATGCGATGATGACGCCGAGGAAACCCCAGACAATCATCTTTGGCACGAGACCAAAGCCTTTTTCGACATAGCAGCCTTTACGGATTCTTAAAGCTAACATCTCTCCGAAAGTTCCCAAGATAGCGAACTTGAAGAAACTCATGATCATGCCGTGCTCGGCAGTCATTTTGTTGAAACCATCCATCGCTCCAGGAACGAAAGCGAAAGCTCCAATGACTGCCAAGACAGCTAATATGGTAATTATATCACCTTTTTTCATCGTATTCTTATTTTTCGATTCTAATTCTAGCGTCAACAGCGACGACGTTCTTTGGATTACCGAGTAATGGGTTCAAGTCCATTTCAGCGATTTCTGGAGCTACCATAACCAAAGCGCTGACTCTTGCTACTTGTTCTGCGTAGATGTCAACATTGACTGGTTGTTGTCCTCTGACGCCTTCTAAGATCTTGTAACCGCGTAACTTAGTTAACATATCTTTAGCTTCGCATGCTGTGATAGGAGCGATAGCGTTTTGAACGTCTTTCAATACTTCGATGAAGATACCGCCTAAACCGAAGAATACTTGGTGACCGAATTTTTCGTCACGGATAGCACCGATGTAAACTTCTGTACCGTCGAGCATTGGATACATTTCAACAGCATATGTTTCTGGGATGGCCATCAAACGGTCGAATTCTCTGTCAACAGTTTCGATGTCGCGAACATTCAATGTAACGCCGCCAACGTCTGACTTGTGGAGAGGACCGACAACTTTCATAACGAGTGGATAACCAACTTCGTTAGCGAAGTCTAATGCTTGTTGTTTTTGATCAACGACGCGGATTTGTTTTTGAGCGATGCCAGCTGCATCTAACAATTCGAAGATTTCATCTGGTCCGATGTAACCGTTTTCGCAGTTGTCGATGACTTTGCGGATTCTTGCTTCGTCAACTTTTGGAAGTTCAACAACTTCAGCTTGTGGTTTTGGTGTGTGGTAAATCTTGCACAAAGCGTTACCGAAGATGCATTCTTCTGGGAAGTTGATTCTGCCTTTATTTGTAATGAAATCGTTGATTTCGTCTTTTACGTTGATGATTGAAGGAAGGATAGGGAAGATAGGCTTTTTGCAAGTCTTCATCTTTTCGTTCAAAACTTCGTAAACTTCCCAGTTAGGGAACAAACCTGGAGAACCGAAGATGACGCACATGCAGTCGATGTTGTCGAAGTCGTTTTCGCAAGCGTCGATGATGTGACCTAATTGTTCTGCTGTACCTGTTGCCAAGAAGTCGATTGGGTTACCTACTGAAGAACCTGGGAATAACTTAGCCAAGAGTTCGTCAGCTTTAGGACCTTCGATATGAGGAACGTCCATGCCGCCGTTTGAAAGAACGTCAGTCAACATAACTGCAGGACCGCCAGCGTGTGTGATGACAGCAACGTTTTTGCCTTTTACTTCTGGGTGCATGAAGATAGCACAGACAGTTGTCAATTCTTGACGGTTGTGGCAACGAACGATACCTGCTTTGCGGAATAATGCGTCAACTACAGCGTCGTCTGTTGCTAAAGCGCCAGTGTGTGAAGATGCTGCACGGCTACCTGCTGCTGAACCGCCTGATTTGATTGCTGCGATGTGACAACCTTTGTTGATGAGTGAACGTGAGTGTTTCAATAACTTTTGTGGGTTGCCGATCTTTTCCATGTATATCATGATGACGCGAGAGCTTGTCTCAGGATCGAAAGTTGTGTCTAAGTGTTCGAGAACGTCTTCGATACCGACTTGTGCAGAGTTACCGACTGCCCAAACGCTGTTGAATGTGAGACCGTTTGTCATACCGTATTCTTTGATGAATACAGCTGTTGCGCCAGAACCTGTTACGAAGTCAACGCCATGAGGATCCAATGTTGGGATTGGAGAGTCGAAAGCACCGCAGTAGTTACGGTTCAAGAAACCTGTACAGTTAGGACCGATGAGGCTGCCGCCGACTTTATTTACTGTTTCAACGATTTGTCTTTCGAATTCAGCGCCTTGTTCATTTTCTTCGCTGAAGCCTGCAGAAACGATGATGAAGCCTTTTGTGCCTTTTTCAAATGCCAAAGTGTTGACAGTTGCTGGGCAGTATTTAGCTGCGATTGCTATGATTGCACAGTCAACTTGTGGAAGGTCTTCAACTTTTTGATAACATTTAACACCTTGAACTTCAGTTTCTTTAGGATTAACAGTGTAAACCTCGCCTTTGAAGTTACTGTTGAGAAGGTTTCTTAAAATGCTACCACCTGGTTTTTGTGTGTCGCCAGAAGCACCGATAACTGCAATGCTTTTAGGATTTAGTAATTCTTTTGCTATCATATTGATGATGTTTAAATAATAATCAAAAATAAATGATATAGGAAAATATCATTTTGCGCAAATTTATGAAAAAAAAGAATATGGAAGAAGTGAAAAATGAACAAATTAAATCCTTCTGGCAGATGCTGTAAAATAATAGTCAAACTCGGAGATGAGTCTGACTATTTTATGAATTCTATTCAATTGGAATCTGAATGATGGAGAGCCATTTTTCTGGGTCTTCCTGATTCCAGATACCGTCTATGTAACTGGCGCGAGCTTTGTCAGTTACCTTGTATCCCTGCTCTTCAATATAGGCGAATGCTTCGGTGAATGCTTCGTAGAAACGTTCGTACGGACCATAGTGCTTCATACACAGAATCTTTGGAATTGCTGGTAGTTTTTTGAACTGTATTATACTGCTGTCTGTACCCATTTCTTCTACCTGTTCACAATACTCTATATCGATGTCAGTAGGTGTGTATTCCTCGTTATGCTCTATTGTGAAACAATAACCAGGAAGAGGACATTTGCAACCGAGTCGAAGCATTTCAGGACCAATTACGTTACAACATAACTTTCCTAATTCAGAGTAGTTGGAAATGATTCCGCGATGTGAAGCAACAATCATTTCTGGCAATGATTCAATACTAAATTTTTCCATTTTCTTGATCTTTTTGCGAGAGTCTATCCATTCTTGCAGCTGATTGCGTCTTGTCGTCAGTAGTTTAAGCTGTCTTTTGGTTTCTTCAATCTTCTCTGTCAGCTGCTCAATGCTTGGAAAATGAGATTCATCATCGAATAAATCTTTTATTTCATCAAGCGTAAATCCCAACTGTTGCAGATGTCGGATGGAATTCAGTTTTTGCATCTGAGCGATGCTGTAATAGCGATATCCAGTCCACTCATCCACTTCGTCAGGAATAAGCAATCCCTTCTGTTCGTAATGACGCAACGTCTTTACAGTAACCTGCATTAAACGTGAGAACTCTCCGATTTTTAACTTGATTTTATAACTCATAATCGTACGATGTTTTGCTAGCGATTGCAAAGATATATCATGACCCAAGGTACGAGTCAAGAGATTTTTTTAAAATATTCTTTTTTAAGCGATATCATTCAGATCATAATAGAGAGATCTTGTTACAATATCGTTCTCCTCGTTTTTTAAATATTGAAAATCATTATTATGGTAAAATGGAATAGCATCATTATAAGCATCGACGGTTATAAAACGACATCCGGTCTTATTCTCTTCAAGAAAATATGACTTGATAAAATTTAACAACATAGAACCAATGCCTTTGCCATGAAAATCCTTGTTAATTCCTAAACGGCATATTTTAACCGAAGGATAGCTCTTCATACGTTTCTCATTGACAAAACGGTTTCGTCTGAAACGATTAAATTCTGTCTTGTCATCAAAATCATTTAGTGAAACACGGTCGTTAGCTAAACTGAAATAACCGATAACTTCTTTAGATTCGATGTTTTCAAAAACGTAGGTTACTGCTAATAATGATTTCCTGTAAGGAATAGCCTTGTTTAAAAGGAAGTCGTTCAAATCATCGTCTCCGCAGTTGAACGACTTTACCTTTTCATCTTTTCGTAATTTCCGTACTTTACATGTGCCGAAATCACTGATTTGGAAAATTGTCATAAATCACCCTTCAAAGATTTTCTTTATCATTTCGTAATCTCTTAAACGTTTCGCTCTTTTCTCAGGATCTTCATAACGTTTTTCATTTGCTCTTTTTTCAAATCTACGAGCGTCTTCTCCGTAAAGTATCGGAGTTTCTTTAATAGGTCTTGCCATAACATTTTAGTTTTTTAATTACTTCGCAAATATACAACCTAAAACAAAACTTGTCAAGGAAAATAAAGTTAAAAATTATTAACAATCAATCAGTTATAGATGTATCTATTAATTAAAGTATATATTAATAGAAAAATAAAAAAAAGTGTCAAACTTCGAGCTGAGGTTTGACACTTGTGATGTGAGATTTTTACTAGATCCAATCTTATTTTGGATATAAAATCAATACATTTTTACAGCGATAATATCTAAAGCGTCGCCGCTTCTATCAAACATAGTTAATTCTGCTTTGGTGTTACTTAAACTTTTTACTTGATATCTAAAATATTCTTCTCCATTTAAGTATGTTTGAATTGTATTGCCTTCAGCTTCATATGTGCCACTGCCGTTGCCAAAATATCCAGAACCATAAAAAGTGCCGTCTGAATAAAATGTAATTTGCATTCCAAATTTTGTATAAGGGTAAACTGTTATATCAATCCAGCCGCTGTCTAAACGGATATCAGTAACATTCCATTTTCCATAGAGAGATTCCATTGGATAGTTGAATTTGCTTTTACTGCATGATGTGACTATTAAACCTAAGCACATAATGCTAATCATTATTATCTTTTTCATAATTTGAATTTTAGTTAATAATACAATTGGTGAGTCCCTTATTTTTTACATACGCACATAAAAAAACGCGGTACTCATGTTTATTCCTATTCAGAGGTGTTTGGCGTAACCTACCAGCAGAATAACCAAAAGTCCGCGCTATACAGCACGAGCCTTTTCGCAATATTCCTACTGGTATTCTTTTAGTCGCCAAACTTTCTGAATAGTAGAATAAAGCAAAACGCTTTTCCAATATTTTTATAATATGCGTATCAAAAACGCTAATCGTTCATAGGCAAAATGTTTAATTGATATTTTGTTTTAATGTAGAGCAAAAGTAAAAAATATTTTGATAAAAGTTGTAGACCTAAAATATTTTTATTTACTCGAAATTTTGGACCCTCATCTCTTCCTCGGAACCGCAAACCGTATCTTCCTTTCCAAGTTCTCGACTTCAATATGTTGGCTTTCGTAAATCTCGCCGTCAATAGAGACGCAGAATCCCTTCGGCCCTTCGATGACGACTTTCTTCGCCTGACGATAGACAACGATGTTTTCAAACTTAGGGTTGTTGATATGTGTGCCTGCAACGTAATATTTTATCAGCCCGATGAACCTTAATCTCGGAACTGGTTTTACTAAGCATACTTCCAACAATCCGTCGTCGTTGAGCGAGTTAGGCGCATTGAAATATGAGCCGCCTACGTATTTGCCGTTGCTTATTGTGCATAATAAAATGTCGCCATCATTGAGTTGCTCTCCGTCGGCATAAACCGTACATTTGGTTCGCATTCCGAAAAGAAATCCCCAGACGACGGCAAAAGGATAGGCTCTCTTTTTGCCGAATAAGACGTTTCTCCTCAACTTGTTCATCGCCTTGGCAACGACGCTGTCTAATCCGAAATGCGTTGAGTTTAAAGCGTATTTGTCGTTGACTTTCATAATGTCAACTTCTTTCTCTTCGCCATGAATGACGTCGCAGACATTGGTGAAAGTGTCGGCGCCGAAATATTTTACATAATCGTTGCCACTTCCGAAAGGTAGCACTGTCATGCTGGCATTAGGAAATCCTATAATTCCAGAAGCTACTTTGTTGACTGTTCCGTCGCCACCGCAAGCGTAAAACCTTACATTTTCCTCAGGGTGATTTTCTAAATATGTCTTGATGAAATGGATGGAGTCGTTAGGAGAATCAGGCGTGTATATTTCATGGTCAATCGACTCTTTGCATTGAGAGATACCTTCTTTAACCATGTCGAGGCATGACTCCTTTCCTGCTGTTGTGTTGACTATAAAAATATGCTTCATCTGCTCAATTCTTTGCCGCAAAAGTAATAAATAATTTGTCGAGAAAAACAAAATTGAAATATTATTACTAGATGTATAATTTCTTAATTTTGCACCACTAAAAATCAACCGTTGACCGTTGTCTGTTGACGGTTGACCAAAATTATCATCATGAAAAGAAACGAATTAGTATTAAATACCACCATTTTATCTGGTCAGTGCGACACTCTCATGCGCTTCAGAACAGAATCAGCTTTTATGACATTTCAAGATGTAGCCGGAACTCACGCTGTGTTCTTGGGAGTCGATGATCGTTCTATTTTGGAAAAAGACAATGCTCTTTGGGTTATCTCTAAAACCAAAATGAAAATCAATAAACTTCCTATCTGGGATGATGAGGTTACAGTAAGAACTTGGCCGATGGGCGCAGAAGGCGTGCGTTGCAATCGCTGCTACCAGATTAAAAAAGGCGATGAGGTTCTTATCAACGCTATCTCAGAATGGGTTATCATCGATGCGACAACTCGTACTTTAAGAAAAGTCGAGACAACATCTTATCCTAACGACGTCGACTGGATTCAGGAGAAGTCGATAGAGGAGAGGTTCAGAAGATTCAAAGATGACTTCACTGAAGAAGACCTTGTCTATAAAAGACTCGTCCGCTCTGGCGACATCGATGTGACACATCATACGAATAATGTCGTATATATTACAATGTTACTCGATACTTTCTCAGTAAAAGAATTGGAGTCAAAACAATGGGAAGATGTCGAGGTTTCATATCTCAACGAAAGCTTCGAAGGCGAGACATTGTCAATCTATAGAAAAGAACGCGAAGACGGATATTCATTCTCCATCAAGAAAGAAGACGGCAAAGTCGTTTTGATGGCGTTCTTTAAATAAACTTTAGAACTTTAAAATTCTAGAATTCTAGAGTTTTCTTCTCTGTCGCACAGCTTCAAATACCACAATCGCTGTCGTTACTGAAACATTCAATGAGTCAGCGATGCCGTTCATAGGTATGATGAGGTTTTGGTCTGCCGCCTCCACCCAGATGTCGCTGATGCCTGTTGCCTCTGTTCCCATCACGATGGCGGAACCTTGTCTGAAGTCGGCTTCTAAATAATCTATAGAAGCTTTGAGATATGTGCAATAAATCTTGATGTCGTTTTCTCTCAACCACTTGATACATTCTTCTGATGAGCAGGCAAACAACGGAACGTTGAAGATAGTTCCAATACTTGCGCGTATCGCATTAGGGTTGAACAAGTCTGTTCTTGGGTCGGCGATGATGACGGCGTCAACGCCAGCGGCGTCAGCGGTACGCATGATGGCTCCTAAGTTGCCAGGTTTTTCCACTGTCTCCAAAACGATTATCAAAGGATTTTTCTTAGGCTTGAAGCTTTTCAAGTCGGCGTATTTTGGAATAGCTACTGCTAAAAGTCCGTCGCTACCTTCACGATAAGCGATCTTCTCAAAGACTTCAAGTGTCACTTCTTCAACATAATTAGCTGCTATATTGACGGATTCTTTCAAAATGTCGTTACATATAAATAATGTGTCAACAACGAAACCGCAAGCCACGGCGCGTTCGATCTCACGTCTGCCTTCGATGATGATTCTGTTCTGCTCGCGACGTTCTGATGACTTCTGTAACTTAACGACATTCTTTATCTTTGGGTTAGATTTGCTTGTTATCATGATTTCTGAATTTTAACTGTGATAAAATAAGTCCGCCAATGACTAATAATATTCCTAATATCTTTTGTGTGTTGAGACTTTCTCTGATGATGATGCAACTGAAAACAGCAGTGAATACCGGAATCAGGTTGCTGTAAATGTTGGCTTTAGCTGCGCCAAGTTTGCTGAAAGCATAAGCCCATAATGTATAAGAAATGGAACTTGCAAAAACGCCTAAGGATACCAATGGGATTATATAATGACTAATCCCCATTATGTTTGATGGCGTGACTCTTTCCATTATGAAAACCATAGGGATGAAATATATCATGCCGATTACGTTCTGTACGAATGTAATTGTCAATGGTCTATATAATAATGTTAATTTCCTTAAAGAGATAGAATACGCCACTGCGACTAACACTGCGCTGAATAAGAAAATGACGCCTTTTAAAGATACCGTCAACTCCAGGTTTTTATTCACTAACATGAATATCACTCCGAAGAACGAGATGATGAAACCTGCGATGTTCCAAGGCGTGAGTCTTTCTTTCAGGAAGAAAAATGCTGCGATAGGAGTGAAGAGAGGAATCGTTGCGATGATTGCTGAACTCACTACGGGAGCGGCGTTTAATAATCCGTAACTCTCGAAGATGAAATACAGGAAAGGCTCGAATAATGCCGCAAGCGCAAATAGCTTTAAGTCTTTTCTGTTTACTTTCTCAAAAAGTCGTAGAATCAATAGAAGGCTTCCTAAGAAAACAGAGGAAATGATAAGGCGGAAGAAAATCGTAGTGGTGGGATTCAGATATTCGAAGACCTGCGTCGACCAAATAAATGACAATCCCCAGAAAACCATGGCGATGATACCGCTTAGATGCACTATGAATTTCTTGTCTTTCATGTTGCAAAAATAAGACTTTATTTAAATCTCAGAAATTCAAAATCTCAAAATCTCAGAAAAACTTATAGATATAAAAACTCGTCGACGCATTGACTAGTTTTTGGTATAATATTTGAACAAAATCGCTTGTCATTTTTTTAACAATAAATAAAAACATCATACTATGAAAACATTGAAAACTTTTGCTCTATTTTTTGTAATGTCTTTGTTTGCAATCACTTCATGCCAAGGCCCTAAAGGAGATCCTGGACGTCCTGGTAAAGACGGAAACGCCAATGTACAGACTGGAACTGTGAAGGTGACAGCAGAAGACTGGGGATGGGATGAAAATGCTTGTAACTGGTATCTCGATTTGGAATGGGATGCAATAGATTATGATATGGTTGATTATGGCGCAGTTCTCGTTTATATGGAAAATCCAGGTGAAGATTTTTATGCCTGGCATCAGCTTCCATTGACACTTTATCCAAGTGACCAATATTCTGCGACATTGGAAACTGTTTATTATGATTATATGTTGACAATCTATTGGACCAATTCTGATCTTAAACAACATCAGAATCCTTGTGATTTCTATAACTCAGACATGGAGTTCAAGGTTGTGCTTATTGATGCGGTCTTATATTCAAAACATCAAAATGAAGACCTTTCAAATTATGAGACTGTAAAGAAGCTTTTCAATATAGTTGAGACTGAAAAAATATTTCAAAATTCATCAGAGGCGTCTAGATAATACGCCTCTTTTTTTTATCTTTGCGACTATATTACTTTGAACTTTGAACTAAGAACTTTGAACTAAGAACTTACTGTGCTTTGAAATTGAAGATGATAAAAAGGATTTTAAAATATATACTATATGTAATCTTGGGTTTTGTGGCAATTGTTGTTGCTGTGAGTCTTTTCCGACCTTCTTATTCTTTCGATGAACCGAAGCCATTCCATGGAACTTATCTGAATAATCCATATAAAGATATGAATCCTGATAATTGGATACAGGCTAATTTTCATGCGCATACACGTCAGTTCGGAGGGTTTACAAACGGAAGGGTTAACACTAACGAGATGGTGGATAGTGTTTATTCGCTTCTTGGTTTTGACCATGTCGGAATTTCAGATTATAACAAGATAAATTATTACGATTCTGTAAATCCAAGTTTTATTCCAACGTATGAACATGGTTACGGACTGTTTAAGATTCATCAGCTTTGTATAGGAGCTGAAAAAGCACGCCGCCTCGATTATTTCGCTTTCCAAAATCTGAGTATGAAACAGCATACTTTGAATCGTCTTGCGAAACAGAATCGTCTCGTTATTCCGGCGCATCCTTCTTTTGTGAAGCAAGGCTATCTTGTTGAAGATATGAAATATCTCAGCAACTATAAGCTGATGGAAGTGCTTAATGGATTCGTGATTTCAACTGCGCACTGGGATACTGCTCTTTCCAACGGACATCTCGTTTATCTTATAGGTAATGACGATTCTCATGATGTTACTGATATTTCGGAAGTGGCATTTCGTTTTACAATGGTTAATGCTCCGGAAAATGAGGCAGAGCAATTGCTTCAGGCTTTGGAAAACGGCAATTCTGTCGGTGTTGCCTTCTCATTGATATGGGGAGAGCATCCGTTGAAAAAGATGAAACGTCTTAAAAAGGACCTTCCTAATATTACACAGGTAGACCTTCGTGGCGATACATTATTAATATCAGTTTCTCAACCTTTTTCAAAGATAAGATTCATCGGTCAAGAAGGTAAAGAACTTGATGTGCAAAAGGATAACCATACAGCGTTTTATGTCGTTAAAACTGAAGATACTTACGTAAGAACGGAAGTTGAATTTAAAGACGGAACGACATTATATCTCAATCCGATAACACGTCACGAAAGCAGTGATATCGTAAAACAAAGATTGGATCATATCAACTGGCCAAAGACAATAATCCTTTGGGCGATCTATATTTTGGCTTTGCTTTTAATATATAAGTCAATAAGTCGATAAGTCGATGTGGCAATAAGTCTTGATTGATCATGACAAAAAAATCTGATGACCGTTGACTATTGTCCATAGTCTTTTGTTATCTTTGTAATTCTTAAAAAATAACAACAATGATACAAGAAAATCTAAATATTGTCAGAGCGACAGTTCCTTCAAATGTCACTCTTATTGCAGTTTCTAAAACAAAACCAGTATCTGATTTACAGGAAGCTTATGATGCTGGACAGCGTATCTTCGGCGAGAACAAGGCGTTGGAAATGCGCGGCAAACATCAGGTTTTGCCAGAGGATATCAAATGGCATTTCATCGGTCATCTTCAGACAAACAAGATAAAATATATCGCGCCGTTCGTGGCTTTGATTCATGCTATAGACAGCCTTTCTCTTCTCGAAGCAGTCAATAAAGAAGCTGTTAAAAACAATCGCGTCATAGATTGTCTCCTCCAGTTCCATATAGCGCAAGAAGATACGAAGTTCGGTCTTGATATTGAAGAGGCAAAGGCTTTGTTGGAATCTGATAGTTTTAAAGATTTGAAAAATGTTAATATTGTTGGCGTGATGGGAATGGCAACATTTACCGATGACGCTGCTCAGGTCAGAAACGAGTTTAAAAATCTCAAGAATATATTTGATACATTGAAAGAAAATTACTTTGCAGACAAGGATTCTTTCAAGGAGATGTCAATGGGAATGTCTGACGATTATCCTATCGCCATAGAAGAAGGTGCTACTATGGTGAGAGTCGGAAGTAAAATCTTTGGTGCAAGAAATTATAACGTATAATGACAAAAGTCTAAGGGTTAAAGAAAAATGTTCTTTAGCCTTTAGACTTTTTCTTTAGTCAATGAAAATATGAAAAAACTTCTTTTCACATTATTGAGAATGCTGATTTTCTTGTTGGTGCTATTCGCGACAATGAGAATTGTTTTTTTGGCAAAGTATTGGACACTAGTGAGAATTGAGGAGATTCCTTTTGCTGAAATATTAAAAGGTTTCTGGTCGGCTTTGCCTCTCGATATATCCGCCGCTTGTTTTATTTTGGCATTGCCAGTTATATGTATGTTTATCTCTTTGGCGGTCGACAAGGAGACTCTCTTTGCTCCGTTACGTTGGTATTTTTACTTGATGGTTGCAGTGTATAATCTTGTGGCGTTTGGAGATATCGGTATCTATGGGGAGTGGAGAACGAAATTATCTTACAGGGCCTTGATGTATCTGGAAAATCCGACTGAGGTTATAAATACGGCAGAGACAGAGCAGACTCTGTTGCTGATAGTTCTTTGGACATTCTTTACGATATTGTTCTGTTGGCTTTATACAAAATTCGTTGAACCTCAGAGTCTGGCTCCTAACAGAGAGGCGCCAGTGCCAAATAGGATAGTTCTTTCTGGCAGTTTTATCTTGACTCTTGGATTCCTTTTCTTGGGGATGAGGGGCGGATTTAATGAGATTCCAATTTCTTCGAGTAAGGTGTATTATAGCAGTCATAAACTTGCTAATGAGATGTGCGTCAATCCAGCTTACTATCTAGTGGAAAATATCTTGAATTCTAAGTTGGTGGAATCACGTGCGCATTTTAATTATATGGATTCTGATTCTGCTAAGAAAAGAACTGTTAGGCTTCATGAGACATCTTGTGATACTGCAGTCTCAATATTGAAAACAGATAGGCCTAATATAATCGTTGTTCTTCTTGAAAGCTGGTCTGCCGACTTGATAGAGTCGCTGGGAGGCGAACCTGGAATCACCCCGAATTTCCATAAGCTGGAGAAAGATGGTCTGTTATTTACGAATATCTATGCTAGTGCAAATCGTTCGCAGCATGCCATGTCGTCATTGTTCGGCGGACTTCCAGGAATGCCAGTGACGACGATGACTAATCATCCTGATAAATATTATTCCGTTCCTTCTTTGGTTAAAAAGATGGACACTATAGGATATCACACTAGTTTCTATTTTGGCGGAGAACTGAATTATGGTAATATTTTGTCGTATCTCCGCTATAATGAATTCGATGATATAGTAGAGGCAAAAGATATACACGAAGGCTTCCATAAAGGAAAGCTTGGCTATCATGATACAGATATTATGCCTTGGTATGTTGAGCAGATATCAAAATATCCGCAGCCTTTCTTTAGTACTTTGTTTACGCAAAGCACACATTCTCCTTATGATTACCCTAAGATTTTCGAGGAATTGGAATGGCCTGAAATTGAAAAGCAATACGTCAATTCAGGACATTATACTGACATCGCTATAAAGATGTTTATGGACAAGGCCAAAGAGCAGCCTTGGTATGATAGTACTTTGTTTGTATTTGTTGCAGACCATAGCCATACCTCGTATAAGAATCATGGATTGGAGTCATTTGCACATCATAAAATTCCTATGCTGATTTATGGTGAACCTTTGGAAGATTCTTTGAGGGGAAGGACATTTGATAAAATTTGTGGAAATGCAGATTTGCCAGCAACGATATTGTCGCAATTAGGCCAAAGTCACGACGAGTTTTTCTGGAGTAAAGATGTGTTTGGAAAATGTTACAAGCCATTTGCATTTTTCGAGTTGAATGATGGTCTCGGTTGGAAGACTCCAGAAGGTGAGTTCGTGTACTCAAACACTGGTAAATTTATAAAGAACAACCTGCCGGAAAATATAGCAGATAGTGTTGTTTTGGACGGCAAGGCATATATGCAGTATCATTTCGATTTATTCAATTCTTATTGATATGATGTTTTTGAATTTTTGAGGTTTTGATACTTGAGTTTTTGGAAAAAAAACATTACTTTTGCGCAAAAATAAAATAGAACATGTTTGAAGGATTAAGTGAGAAACTTGAACGCTCGTTCAAGATATTAAAAGGTCAAGGTCATATAACAGAAATTAACGTCGCAGAAACTTTGAAAGAGGTTAGAAAAGCTCTTTTGGATGCAGACGTTAGTTACAAGATAGCAAAGGATGTTACCAACAACATCAAAGAAAAAGCATTAGGACAGAAGATATTGACATCTGTGTCACCTGGACAACTTATGGTTAAGATTGTTCATGATGAGCTTGCAGAGTTGATGGGTGGTGAACATACAGAAATTAACATCAAGGCTAATCCAGCTATCGTTTTGATAGCAGGTCTCCAAGGTTCTGGTAAGACTACTTTCTCAGCTAAACTTGCTAACTTCTTGAAGAGCAAGAGAGGCAAGAGCGTGCTTCTCGTAGCAGGTGACGTTTATCGTCCAGCAGCTATCGATCAGTTGAAGGTCTTGGGTGAACAAGTAGGAGTTGAAGTATATACCGAGATTGAAAGCAAAGATCCAGTAAGCATTGCTGATAATGCTATCAAATATGCAAAAGAACATAACAAGAACGTCGTTATCATAGATACCGCTGGCCGTCTTGCAGTTGATGAGCAAATGATGGATGAAATCGCGGCTGTTAAGGCTAAGGTAAATCCTCATGAAACATTGTTTGTCGTTGACTCAATGACAGGTCAGGATGCTGTCAATACAGCTAAGGCATTCAACGATCGTCTCGATTTTGACGGTGTTGTTCTTACAAAGTTAGACGGTGATACACGCGGTGGTGCTGCTCTTACAATACGTTCTGTCGTTGACAAGCCTATTAAGTTCGTCGGTCTCGGCGAGAAAATGGATGCTCTCGACATATTCTATCCAAAACGTATGGCCGACCGTATCCTCGGTATGGGTGACATCGTAACACTCGTAGAAAGAGCTCAAGAGCAATTCGATGCAGAAGAAGCAGCTAAACTTAAGAAGAAACTCGCTAAAAATGAATTTAATTTTAATGACTTCCTAAAACAAATTCAGCAGATCAAACGTATGGGTAATATCAAAGATCTCGCTGCTATGATTCCAGGAATGAATAAAATTAGCGACGAAGATATCGATGAAGATGCATTCAAGAGCATAGAGGCTATCATCGGTTCAATGACACCAGCAGAACGCGAAAACCCAAAAATCTTGAACGGCAGCCGTCGTAGAAGAATAGCAATGGGTAGCGGTACCGATATCGTTGAAGTCAACAGATTGATAAAACAATTTGAAGAAACATCAAAGATGATGAGATTGATGACAACAGGCGGTGCAAAGAAAATGATGCAGATGATGTCACAAATGAGAAGAAGATAAACATAATAAAACTTGATATTATGGCTGATAATAAAATCATTGATGGCAAACTTATTGCCGCAACAATAAAAAAAGAAATAGCAACTGAGGTTGCTAATATGATAGATCATGGTCAAGATGCTCCTCATCTCGCAGCAGTTATAGTCGGTGAAGATGGTGCAAGCTTAACATATGTGGCTTCTAAAGAAAAAGCTTCAAGAAGCGTAGGCATGATATCTTCTGTCTATAGATTGAAGGCTACAGCTACTGAAAAAGAAGTACTCGATACTATCAGCTTCTTGAATAATGATCCAGAAGTGGATGGTTTCATCGTTCAGTTGCCACTCCCTGATCATATCAACGAAACAAAAGTGATTCAATCTATCAGCCCTGATAAAGACGTTGACGGATTTACCTTATATAATATAGGTCTCATGCAGCTCGGTGAGCCATGCTACCTTCCAGCAACACCTTTCGGAATATTGGAACTTCTAAAACGCAGCGATGTTGAAATATCAGGTAAACATGTTGTGGTGCTCGGCCGTTCAAATATCGTGGGTACTCCGATAAGCGTGATGCTTTCAAGAAAAGGCGTTGATGCAACAGTGACAATATGCCATACAAAGACAAAGAATATTGAAGAGATAACACGTCAGGCAGATGTCCTTATCGTTGCGGTAGGTCAGCCTCATTTCGTTAAAGCTGATATGGTAAAAGAAGGTGCTGTAGTCGTTGACGTGGGTATCCATCGTATCAAGGATGATTCTGAAAAAGGTTATCACATTATCGGTGACGTGGATTTCGATGAAGTATATAAGAAAGCTTCAAAAATCACTCCAGTGCCTGGTGGCGTAGGACCAATGACAATAGTGTCTTTGCTTTATAACACCTTGCAAGCAGCAAAGAAAAATAGAAAATAAATTTTACTAAAAATAAAAAAACAATGAAGGCTTTGGTTAAGGTCTTCATTGTTTTTTTTATGGATGTTATTAAGGTATTGCCCTTAGTTTAAATAAAAACAAAAGGCTGCGGATATTCGCAACCTTTGCCTACTAATAACTTTGATGATGAACTAAAAACTCTAAGTAGGAGAGTTTCTATGTCTTTAGTTGATTAAATTCTTAATCAATCTTTGTACATTTTATTGATAAGATCGTTGTACATTTCTTTTACTACGCTTCTCTTGACTTTTAATGTTGGAGTCAAGATGCCGTTGGCAACACTCCATTCGTCAGCGACGAGTTCGTAACATTTGATCTTTTCTGTGTCGCCGAAGTTTTGGTTTATCTTCTTTACCTCTTCAGCAAAACGTTTTTTGACGTCGCTATTTTTGATCATTTCTTGTGGGTTGGTGTATTTGATTTCGTGTTTTTGACACCAAGTCTTTAAGAATGCGAAATCAGGAACGATGATAGCGCCAGCGTGTTTTTGGTTTTCTCCGAGAACAACGATGTTTTCTATGAAACCTGATTCTACGAACTTGCCTTCAATAACGTCTGGGTTGATATATTTACCTAAAGAAGTCTTGAATAAATTCTTTAATCTACCAGTGATTCTTACTTGTCCGTATTCATTGATTTCGCCAAGGTCACCAGTGTGCATCCAACCATCTTCGTCGATGACTTCTTTTGTCAATTCTGGTTGGTTGTAATAACCCATCATAACGTTGTGACCGCGGCAGATGATTTCTTTGTTGTCAGCGATTTTGACTTCAACGCCTGGAAGAGCGAAACCAACAGTTCCGATTTCACGGCCGTGAGGTAATCTGCAAGATACAGCGATAACAGGTGAACATTCTGTCATACCATAGCCTTCGAAGATAGGCATCTTGATTGCAGAGAAGAATGCAGCGATGTTTGGTTGGATACTTGCAGCGCCAGATACTACGATGTCGAAGTTCTCTGCGCCTAATGTCTGGCGGATTTTCTTGTAAACTAATGCGTCAGCGATTTTGAGTTTTTGGTTGTAGAACCATGTTCTGTTGCATGGATCTATTTTATATCTTTCGGCTAAGTTCAATGCCCATAAGAAGATGGCTTTCTTGATGCCTTTGTTGTTTCTTCCGCTTTGTTTTACTTTTGAGTAAATCTTTTCAAGTAAGCGTGGAACAGCGCTCATCATTGTTGGTTGAACGTCCTTTAAGTCAGAAGCAATTGTTGCAAGACTTTCTGCGTAATATACAGACATTCCGAGGTATTGGTATAAGAATACCAACATTCTTTCGTATGCGTGGCAGATAGGCAAGAAACTGAAAGCTTTCTTTGACCAAGGAGAAGGAATTTGTTGTAAATTCTTCAATTGGCTAACGATGTTGTAGTGAGAAAGCATTACGCCTTTAGGGTTGCCTGTTGTTCCTGAAGTGTAGATGATTGTAGCGCAATCTTTTTCGTCTACATTTTCTTCAAGAGCTTTTAATGCTTCAGGATTTTGGTTTTCTTTTCCTAACTCGACTAATTCTTCGAAAGTAGGATAGTCGCATTTTGTTGAAAGAGCATATATCGCTTCAAGATTAGGAGTTTCTGCTTTGACAGATTCTATCTTTTGCAAAACAGCATTGCCTTCTAAAACAACGAGTTTAACTCCGCAATCGTTGATGATGTAACGATAATCTTCTTGACTGATTGTTGGATAAATTGGAACTGAGATGGCGCCGAGTTGCATGATTGCCATGTCAAGCATGTTCCATTCTGGACGGTTGCTGCAGATGATACCAACTTTGTCGTCTTTCTTGATGCCTAACTTTATGAAAGCGTAACTTAAGTTGTTAGTTGTTTCAACATATTCTTGAATGCTGTATTTTTTCCAGCCGCCATTTTCTTTTCTTGCTAATGCGACATCTTGATTAGGGTAGTTTTCTACGTATGATTTTAAGATGTCAAAAAGTCTTTTAACTTCCATGATTTTGTTTTGTATTTGTTTTGTACAAAATTAATAAATCAATTAATAAGATGTTATAAAAAATATAAATATGGGGTGGATTGATATTGAAAAAAGAATTGTGGTACTAAAACTGAAAATAAGGTTTGTGATTTTTTGACCTTTTGTTTGTGATGTGGTTAAAATGCCACTTTCAGGGGCGAAAAATCAATGTTTTTTTAGGCTTGAAAGTGGTATTCGTGTAAAAATATTAATATTTGGCAATCTTTTCTGAAAACTTGAGTTTGCTGGTGCTTTCGGTTATTTGGATAATGTAGATGCCTTTTGTGTCGTTTAATTCTATGCTGTCGCAATTGTTGATGTCTTTTTCGTTGATCAATGTGCCGTTGATGTTGAAAATTTTGACATTGAGAAATGACTCGCTTTTGTTTTCGATAATAACTTTATTGTCGTTAGGATTGTTGATGATTTTGTAGTTTTTGTTATCTAGGTTCTCGATGATGTTTTCTGTGGAGAAGTTCCATTTTTCAAGATTGTTAAAGAATACGTCGTTGGCAATTGTCTGCAATAGTTCGGCTTTTGTATCGTCGATTTGTTTGTCGTGATAAATGCCTATCGGTGTTTTGTTCCAGAATACGGAATAGAAAACGCATGCTGCCAGATAGCTGCCATCGTATGAAGGGTGGCTGTTGTCGCTACTGTGTAGAACAAGACTTGGATCCATTGTAAGAGCTGCTTTCCAAGCTTCGCCGACAGGTGCTACGTAAGAGTTTGTTGCGTATGCATTTTCGCAATATGCTGCTGTCAATGTGTCTTGCATGTGGTTGAAATCGACAAAGTTAGCGCTGCAGTATAATCCTTCTCCAAAGTTGACGCATTGTTGACCTCCGTAACGGCGTCCCCATGTCATATAGCCTACGACTTTTGCATTTGGATTGTAAAGCATGATACTGTCGTATAATGCTTGGTAGGATGGTTTCAATGTGTTGTGACGATAATAATCTATTACGGGAAGTTGGCTTTGTTCTTGCAAAACGACGAAGTCCCAGTTGCCTTGGCGTATTTTTGATAATGATGTTTGACTCTCAACGTGTTGGAATAATGTGCAGCCTCCAGGTGTGACGGATGCGTGTGTGAAGACTTTGTTTTCGTTAGTTGCGATGTCTTCGATGATTTTAGGTAAGTCGTTGACGTAAGTGTAACTGTTACCTAAGAATAAAACTCTGATTTCTTCTTGTGAAAATGACGCTTTGAAAAGAAGAATTGCAATTGTAAGTAGTAGTGTTTTTCTCATGTCTTTTAAATTAAATGAGGCGCACTGAGATAGCACGCCTCAAACGTTAATATTTTTTTAAGTTATTTTGCTAAGAAAGGATATCCGTAATCTGTTGCTGGCACGAATGTTTCTTTTATAGAACGAGGGTTTGTCCAGCGGATGAGGTTCCATAAACCGCCAGCTTTGTCGTTTGTGCCAGATGCGCGTGATCCTCCGAATGGCTGGCAACCAACGACGGCTCCTGTTGGTTTGTCGTTGATGTAGTAGTTGCCAGCTGCGTATTTAAGTTTTTCATCAGCGGTCTTTTGTGCCTTGAGATCGTATGCGAAGAACGCTCCGGTCAATGCGTATGGTGATGTGCTGTCGCAGAGTTCGAGTGTCTCGACGAAGTCTTTGTCATCATAAACGTAGATTGTGATGATAGGTCCGAAGATTTCTTCTGCCATTGATTCATATCTAGGATTCGATGTCAAGATGACGGTTGGTTCTACGAAATAACCTACTGATTTATCGCAGTTTCCACCGAATATTACTTCTGCATAGCTTGCTGCTTTTGCTCTGTCAATGTAACCTTTGCAGTTGTCGAATGAAGCCTCGTCAATGACGGCGTTGACGAAGTTTGTGAAGTCTGTTACATCGCCAACCTTGATTGTGCTGAGCATTTCGCCAACATATTGTTTTACGTCGTTCCATAATGAAGCAGGGATGTAAGCGCGTGATGCTGCCGAGCATTTCTGTCCTTGGAATTCAAATGCGCCACGGACAATGGCTGTCGCTACTTCTTTAGGATTTGCAGAACTATGTGCGAAGATGAAGTCCTTGCCACCAGTCTCTCCAACTAATCTTGGATATGATTTATAATTGTTGATGTTAGCGCCTACGCCTTTCCATAAGCCTTGGAATGTTCCTGTAGAACCAGTGAAGTGGATGCCTGCAAGGTTAGGATTGCTCAAGGCTACATTACCGATGAGGGAACCTTTGCCTGGCAAGAAATTGATAACGCCTTCTGGTAAACCGGCTTCCATAAAGATCTGCATCATGTGGTAGTTTGATAACAAGGCTGTTGTTGATGGTTTCCAGATAGTTGTATTTCCCATCAATACAGGTGTCATGTTAAGGTTCGATGCGATGGAAGTGAAGTTAAATGGTGTCACGGCCATGATGAAACCTTCTAAAGGACGATATTCTGTTCTGTTTAACTGGTCTGGAGATGATGATGGCTGTTCTGAATATAAGTTGCCTGCATAGTAATTGTTGAAACGGAAGAAGTCGATTGTTTCGCATGCCGCATCGATTTCTGCTTGGAAAGCATTCTTGCTTTGTCCTAACATACAAGCCGCGTTGATTCTTGCGCGATATTTTGTTGCAAGGAGTTGTCCGATACGGGCCAATATGGAAGCGCGTTCAACCCAAGGAATATTCTCCCATTCCTTCTTGGCTTTCAATGCGGCTTCAATGGCCATGTTCACTTCTTTTTCAGTGACTTTGTGATATTTTGCAACGACGTGCTTGTGGTTGTGTGGCATTACAACTTCGCCCATGTCGCCAGTGCGAATTTCTTTGCCACCTATTATAATTGGTATTTCAACAACTTCATTAGATTGTCTTTTGAGGTCTTCTTCTAAAGCAATACGTTCAGGACTGCCTGGTCTGTATTCCTTTACTGCTTCGTTAGCAGGTTTGGCGAATTGAAATAATGCGTTGTTCATAATACTATCTTTTTGATTGTTGATTTTTCTAATATATCGCAACAAATATAATTATTATATGTTGAAAATAAAAGTTAAAAAAACCGAAAAATATTTAACTGTTTATTTTAACCTTTTGACTTTACATAGATAATGAGTGTATGTGTTTAGTTCCATATTAAATATGCCAGTCTCGTCTATTGCATCGATGCGGACTTTCCCTGAAGCGTGTATTATCATATTTCTCGACAACAGGATACCTACGTGTATGATGCGATGGTCTTGGTTTTCAAAGAAGGCGATGTCGCCTGATTGGGCTTCAGACAAATCTACGCTTTCTCCGAAATCATATTGTTGCGACGCATCTCTCGGCAGTTTGTAACCTGCGACCTTTGCGCATAACTGAACAAAAGCGGAGCAGTCGATACCCATAACGCTTTTGCCACCCCAACGATAAGGGACGTTAAGCATCTTGAATGCAGATTCTGTGATTGTTTCGGAATTGTAAGTTTTGCTTAGTGGAATGACGCCGTCAATATGTTCAAATACTTTGCTTCCAAAAGTCAATATCATATCGTCATGATATATGGTGGGCATATTGACTATATATTTCTCTTTTGAAATATAGTCATGGTATTCATCGTCGGTTATCTCTTCGTGCTGAAGCTTCCTTATCCAACCTTCGTATGAATCGTACATGCATTGTATCTTCAGCCATTCTTCGTTTTCGTCAATGATTGAATAAATGTCGTTGAATAATAGTTCTGAGACTAATTCGCTTGTGTGTGAAGCTTCTTTTCTCATTGGAACTACCGATAATTTGCAAATTCCGTATCTCATTTTTTAATTATTATGATTGCTAAGTTATGAAAAAATATTGTATCTTAGCAAGAGTTTTGTTTTTAAACATAATTTTTTTATTTACCTTAATAAAAAACTGACAATGAGTAAAATATCTTCTCTTTTATCAAAGATAGGTCATTCGTACCAAGTTATATTTACGGTTTTGGCTTTTATGCTGGCATTGTTTTTAGTGGTATGGCAAATGCCTAGAACCGCAAAGTTTAAATACGAATACCATAAAATGCGTCCGTGGCAGTATGAGTCTTTGTATGCTCCGTTTAATTTTCCGATTTACAAGACTGCTGAACAGTTGAAGGTGGAAGAGGAGGCTTCGCTTAAGGATTTTTATCCAATATTTGTTTTCGATGTCAATATGTCGAAAAATAATAAGGTTGTGATGCTTCAGGATTTCGAAAGTCAGTGGTATGGTTCTGAAAATGATAAGTTGAAAAATAAGGCTGTTTTGGAAAAATTGTATGATACAATAACTAATAAGGGTATTATTACCAATATATCAACAATTGAATTGAAACCAGAATCTATGATAGATGTGGTTAGGGAGAGAGTTGTTAAAACCAAGTCGTTCCGTGACTTCTATACTATGAAGACGGCTACGGAATTTGCCTCCGATTATTTGGCTGATTTGGATGTTGATGTGGATAAGTCATTGATAAATAAGTTATTGTTGGCTTATCTTAATCAGAATGTTGTTTATTCTGAAGATTTGACAAAACAATCGGAAGAACAGGCCTTGGCTGCTATTTCTCTTACTTTCGGAATGGTTCAAAAAGATGAGTTGATAATATCGGAAGGTGAACTTATCACTGATGAAAAATATAATATAATCAATTCGTTAAGAAAAGAATATGATGCGATGAATTCTGACGGCGGTTTGTTTAACAAGAACTTCAGTCTTTATGGACAAATACTTATAGTTTCATTGGTGTTTTTATTCTTATTCATGGCAATCAAATTGATACGCCCTGAATTGTTGAAGGAGTCCAGGTCTATAACCATGATTCTAGTTATGATGTTGTTGGTTATACTTCCTTCTTTTATCATAATCAAGCATGTGCCGGATATGATATTCCTAATGCCAGTGACGATATTGTCCATGCTTTTGGTGACATTCTTTGACGCACGAATTTCTATTTACATACAGACATTGACATTATTCATTATAAGTTTGGCCGTTCCAAATTCATATCAATATTTTGTGATACAGTTCTTTGTTTCATTGGTGGCTATATTTGTCTTGGCAAATAAGACTTCGCGTTCTAAATATTTCTTCACATCAGCTATAGTTTTCTTTGCTTATATAATCCTTAGACTTGGCATTGCCTTGATATTTGATTCTGGATTGGAAAATGTGAGCTGGAATGATATAGGAATCTTTGCAATGAATGCTTTGTTCACAATGTTGACATTGCCTTTGATATTCTTGTTCGAGCGTTTGTTTGGATTTGTTACAGATATGACACTCTTGGAGTTGAGTAATACAAATACTCCTTTGTTGAGAAAGCTGGCGTCTGAGGCTCCTGGTACATTCCAACATGTTATGCAGGTCGCTGACTTATGTGAAGAGGCTCTGTTTGCAATCGGAGGTAATATGCTTCTGGCTCGTACAGGCGCGATGTATCATGATATAGGCAAGATTAAGAATCCTTTGTATTTTACAGAAAATCAAAGCAGTAAATATAATATGCATGAGGATATGTCGTATCATGAAAGCGCATCTATTATCATTCAGCATGTTATTGACGGCATTGAGATTTGTAGAAAATATCATGTTCCGGAACAGATTATCGACTTTGTGAGAACTCATCACGGAACAAGAAGGACAGAATATTTTTATCAAATGGCGCTTCGTGATAGCGTTGATCCGACAGAGGTCGATGAGCAAGATTTCCGTTATCACGGACCAATTCCGTTCACTAAAGAGACTGCTGTCTTGATGATGGCAGATTCTGTGGAGGCTGCTTCACGCAGTCTCGTCGATAAGACAGAAGAGGCGATAAATAAACTCGTCGATAATATTATCGATACTCAGATTAAGGATAATCAGTTCGATAATGCAAACTTGACATTCCGTGATATTACTACGATCAAGAAGGTGTTCAAGAAGAAGTTAAAGAATATCTATCACGTAAGAATAGCGTATCCGGTTTGAGTAATTCATAATGCATAATGCACAATTCATAATCTATTTGCATTATGAATTATAAATTATGAATTGAATTAGGTCCTTCGTTGAAGAGCAAATCGACTATTGATAAATTAGGGATGAAACCATGTCGGTCGGCAAAGACTTGATAATAAGGTTTCATCTCTATTTTATTTGTACCTTTTGATAATGAAATCCTGTAATCGTTTTCATCGATGATTTTTTCAAAGTCGGTAGTGTAGGAATAATCTTTCTTGACTTTCATTATCTTCAGAATAGTCTTTAGGCAAAAATCATTTAACTCAACTAATGTGTTGAATTTCTGCTTGTAAATCTTTTCGAAATAAGGGAAGTAATAGTCAAAATAAGCTGATTTTCTGTAAGCAGATTCCAAGCAGCGAAGATGAATCTGTTGCCATGATTCCTTGTAACTTATTTCGATATCTTTTGTCAATGTGTGATTGCCGTTTGTCTTTATCACAGGGATCGTCAGTGTCTGGATGCCGTTTGCGGTCATGACGTTGGTTCTTGTGCGGCATGATTGTTTTTGGTAAGTCTCGAACAATTCAATAGAGGCATCCTCGGCTTTTAAAAACAAGGAAACGTATTCTATTGAAGGAAGATATGCTGTTGGAAATATGTGTGACATTAATTAATAAGGTGCTTGTTGATTATACTGATATATTCTTCTTTGCTTAATGCTCCTACTTGCGACAAAGGCTGTCCTTCGGTAGGAAGGAAAAATACCGTTGGAATATTCTTGACTTTAAATATAAAAGGCAGCTTCTGTTCTTTGTCGACGTTGACTTTATAAACGATTATCTTATCTTCGTATTGCTGAGCTATTTCTTCCATTATCGGAGCCACACGTTTGCAAGGACCGCACCAGTCGGCGTAGAAATCAATCATACAAGGAAGCTTGCTTTTATAAGCGAATGAGTCGGGATATGTTTCAATGTCCCATACTTTCTTCACGAATGTCTTATAGTCTAAGTTCTTGACGAAAGTATCTTCTTCAACGGTTACGACTTCTTGTGTTGCTTCCGTTTTCTTATTGTCTTTGTTGGAATTTCCACATGATGCCAGCATTAAAACTGATAAAATGGTGATGAATGTCTTTCTCATTTTGTATGATTTCTTTATAGGTTTAAATCTCTGTAAAGATACGATTTTTTTTAATTAAAATATGATTTTGTTTTGCTTGTAAATGTTAATAATAAAATGTATCTTTGCACCACAAAATAGAGTTTCAAATTAAAATTTAATAACAATGGAGAAAAAAGATTTATTGAAAGATGTTATTAAACACATCGACATAAAAAGTTACAATTCAACAGAATTAGTTGATGCAATGCGTAATATGTCATTCACATCACGCGACACTGCACGTGCAGCTGACATCTTGATGATGATGTGTAAAGAAAAAGAATGTACAAACATTTTGACATTAGCCGGTTCAACATCAGCAGCTGGTTGTATGCAAGTTTATGTTGACATGGTGCGTAACAAGATGATCGACGTTGTTGTTGCAACAGGCGCTTCTATCATCGATATGGACTTGTTTGAAGCTCTCGGTTTTAAACATTACATTGGTGAAAAAGAAAACGTTATCGCTGACACAACATTACGTGACCTTTATATCGACCGTATCTATGATACATACATCGATGAAGAAGAACTTCAAGCTTGCGACCACACTACATTCGAAATCGCTAATATGCTCGAAGCTCGTCCTTACTCATCACGCGAATTCATCTATGAAATCGGTAAATGGTTACACGAAGGTCATGCAGTTAAGAAAGACAGCTTGATCCAAACTTGCTACGAATGCGGCGTGCCTATCTTCGTTCCTGCATTCAGCGACTCATCAGCTGGTTTCGGTATTGGTAAACACCAATGGGAAAGAATGCAAAAAGGTGAAAAATATTTATCAATCGACTCAGTTAAAGACTTCGTTGAATTGACACAAATCAAGATGCAAGCTCCTGAAACAGGTTTGTTCATGGTCGGCGGCGGTGCTCCTAAAAACTTCGCACAAGATACAGTCGTTTGCGCTGAAATCCTCGGCTACGAAACACCAATGCACAAATACGCTATCCAAATCACAGTCGCTGACGTTCGCGACGGTGCTTGCTCATCATCAACATTGCTCGAAGCTGGTTCATGGGGTAAGGTAAGCCACCAACTCCAACAAATGGTTTACGCAGAAGGTACAACAGTTATTCCTTTGATCGCTTCTTACGTTTACCACAACGGCCCATGGCAAGAAAGAGAATATAAAAACTGGCAAAAGATTTACCAAAAAAAAGCCGATAAGACTACAAAAAAAAGAGCGCTGCTGTTAAAGTAGCGCTCTTTTTTTTAAAGACACCGAGTCGCCAAGTCACCAAGTTTCTGAGATTTTGAGATTCTGAGTTTAAAAAAAATAACTCCTAACTCCTAATTCCTAACTCCTAACTAAAAAAAAGTTCAAAGTTCAAAGTTCAGAGTTCAAAGTCTTTTCTTATCTTTGTCAAAATTAAAATCTCGTTATTATGTTAATAATAAACATCAAAGAATTAGTCGGTATCGTGGAAGACGGCAGTCTCATGAAAGCCGGCGCTGCTATGTCAGAAGTCAACCGCATCGAAAATGCGTTCCTATATATAAGAGGTAAGAAGATCGCCGATTATGGCAAGATGGATTCTCCAGAATATCAGCAATATATTCAGAAGGAAAGAAAAGTCATCGATGCTAAAGGCGGCATCGTGATGCCAACATTCTGCGACTCTCATACTCACATCGTCTACGCCAACTCACGCGAGATGGAATTTGTAGACAAGATCAAAGGCTTGAGTTATGAAGAGATCGCCAAGAGAGGAGGCGGAATCCTCAATTCTGCCAAGGCGACAGCGAACGCTACTGAAGACGAACTCTACGAATCAGCGATGCAACGTCTCAACGAGATAATGCGTATGGGAACAGGCGCTGTTGAGATCAAGAGTGGCTACGGTCTTACAGTAGACAGCGAACTTAAGATGTTGCGCGTTATCAAGAGATTGAAAGAAAATTCACCGCTTACAATAAAAGCTAACTTCCTCGGCGCTCACGGCATCCCAATGGAATACAGAGGTCGTCAGGAAGAATATGTAGATTTAGTTATCAATGAGATGATGCCATTGGTGGCGGCGGAAGATCTCGCAGACTTCGTCGATGTGTTCTGTGACAAAGGATTCTTCACCGTTGAAGACACAGAAAGAGTGTTGATGGCAGGCATCAAATACGGTATGCGTCCTAAGATTCACGCTAATGAGATGGCTATCTCTGGCGGCGTTCAGGTGGGCGTTAAATACGGTGCTATCTCCGTAGACCACCTTGAACAGATGGGCGATGAGGAAATAGAAGCGCTCAAAGGTTCTGATACAATGCCAACGGTATTGCCAGGCTGTGCCTTCTTCTTGAATCTTCCATTGTCGCCAGTACGCGATATGATCAACGCGGGATTGCCAGTAGCGATGGCGTCCGACTTCAATCCAGGAACATCTCCGTCAGGCAATATGCAGTTTATCATGTCAGCAGCTTGCATCAGATATAAGATGACACCAGAAGAAGCATTCAACGCAACAACATTGAATACAGCATATGCGATGGACGTAAGTCACGAACTCGGTTCGATTACTAAAGGAAAATTGGCGAATGTGATAATCACCCAACCAATGAACGGCCTCGAATTCATGCCATATTATTATGGAGCGAATAAAGTCGAGAAGGTGATTTTGCAGGGAAAACTTATGAAAGTTAACAATTGATAATTTACAATTAACAATTATAGATCCGCGGAATTTTTCCTCGGATTTTTTTGTTAAGAGTTTTTTAAAAAAACTGTTGTCTGTTGTCCGTAGTCTGTTGACTTTTTATTATATTTGCACCCGAAAAATAGGGCGGTGGTTATGCCTTGATTTTCTTTATGTTTTGAAGATAAATAATTATATATAAATAAATAGAAATGAAACAAATTATCGAATGTGTTCCTAATATCAGCGAAGGTCGCGATATGAACATTATCAATCAAGTTACAGCTGAGATTGAGAAGGTTGAGGGCGTTAAGTTATTAGACGTCGATCCAGGAGCAACAACAAACAGAACTGTTATCACTTTCGTAGGCGAGCCTAAGAACGTTTGTGAAGCAGCATTCCGCGTTGTTAAGAAGGCAGCCGAACTTATCGATATGCGTAACCACCACGGTGATCACCCACGTTTTGGTGCTACAGACGTTTGTCCTTTAGTTCCAGTAGCAGGTATCACAATGGAAGAAGTAGTTGAATACGCACGTCAACTTGGTGAAAGAATCGGTAACGAGTTAGAGATTCCAGTATTCTGCTATGAAAATGCAGCTTTCACACCAGAAAGACGCAACCTCGCAGTTTGCCGTGCTGGCGAATACGAAGCATTGTCAGAAAGATTCTCTTCAGGTTGCAAACCTGACTTCGGACCAACAGTTTTCAACGAAAGAGTTGCTACAACAGGTGCAACAGCAGTTGGTGCTCGTGATTTCTTAATCGCTATCAACTACAACTTAAACACAACATCTACACGTCGCGCTAATGCTATCGCTTTCGACGTTAGAGAAAAAGGCCGTCCAATGAGATCAGGTCCTAAAGTAACTGACAAACCAGTTAAGGATGAAAACGGCAATCCAGTCATGATTCCAGGTTCATTGCCAGGAACAAAGGCTATCGGCTGGTTCATCGAAGAATATGGTATCGCTCAGGTATCAATGAACATCACCAACATCGCTAAGACTCCAGTTCACGTTTGCTTTGAAGAAGTATGCGCTAAGGCAGCAGCTCGCGGCGTTCGCGTAACAGGTTGCGAAATCGTTGGTCTCGTTCCTAAGAGCGTTCTCCTCGACGCAGGTCGTTTCTATCTCGCTAA
>JAZKYV010000050.1:0-29372 GCA_045612345.1 Bacteroidales bacterium | reverse complement strand
ACAGCGTCTTTGAATTTTTCTGGAGCTTCTGCCATCATTTGTTTTGACTCTTCGAATGAGTAACCTACAGGATAGTAACCGCCTGCGAATGGGTTGTGCAATGATGTTTGGTCAGAGCCTAAGTCGACTTGGATGTCGTGTTCTGCTGCATATTCCCAGAGGTCAACAACGTTGCCTTGGTATGCGAAAGAACGTGCTATTTGTTGAGCGCGTGCTTCATTTACTTTAGCGAACAATTCGTCGAGGTTGCTGTAGACTTCGTCAACCCAGCCTTGGCTGTGACGTTTGTCTGTTGCGCTTGGATTGATTTCTGCTGTGATTGAAACAACGCCAGCGATGTTACCAGCTTTTGGTTGAGCGCCTGACATACCACCTAAACCAGCAGTGATGAATAATTTGCCAGCTGGAGTGCCGCCTTGTTTTCTTGAAGCGTTTAAAACTGTGATTGTTGTTCCGTGAACGATGCCTTGTGGTCCGATGTACATGTAAGAACCAGCTGTCATCTGTCCGTATTGTGTCACGCCCATTGCGTTGAATCTTTCCCAATCGTCTGGTTTTGAGTAGTTAGGAATCATCATACCGTTTGTGACGATAACACGTGGAGCGTCTTTATGTGATGGGAACAATCCCATTGGGTGACCTGAATACATTACGAGAGTTTGCTCTTCTGTCATGTTTGCGAGATATTGCATAACGAGACGATATTGAGCCCAGTTTTGGAAGACAGCGCCGTTGCCACCGTAAGTGATGAGTTCGTGTGGGTGTTGTGCTACTGCGTGGTCCAAGTTGTTTTGGATCATCAACATGATAGCAGCTGCTTGTCTTGACTTAGCAGGATACTCTTCGATTGGGCGAGCGTAGATGCTGTATGAAGGACGGAAACGGTACATGTAGATGCGGCCGTATTTTTCCAATTCTTCTGCAAATTCAGGAGCTAAAACAGCATGATGTTTAGCTGGGAAATAACGAAGAGCGTTTCTTAATGCTAATTTTTTCTCTTCTTTTGTTAAAATGTCTTTACGTTTTGGAGCATGATTAACTGTTAAATCATACTCTTTAACACATGGTAACTCGTCAGGAATACCTGCAAGTATTTCTTTTTGAAAGTCGTTCATATATCTGTGAATTTATTCTTAATGCTTAAATATACAAGGTGCAAAGATAAGAAAAATTAGGAATTAGGAGTTGGGAATTAGGAGTTTTTTAATTGCTAACTCCTAACTCCTAACTCCTAATTGGTAAATCACCATCCTTTAGGTTTGAAAAATGTGCTCCAAACGCCTAAGATTGTAGTGAAAATCATAAAGAAACAGTCGTAGATAGGAGTGAAGATAAGTCCTAAATGTTTTTCCCCTAATTGTTTGGCTGACTTATGATAGATTATGAATTGAGTGATGTAATGTGTCAAGGCAAAAAATCCGATAATGGCAAAGTAGTATATTTCGCCAAATGAAATATTGAAAGCCTGTGGCATGAAAAATAAAGCGACCAAAGTTGGATAGTAGGCGAGGCGACTGCCTAATAACAGACCTAATAATCTGTTAGTCTGTGGTTTGTATTTTACACCGGTGGAATAATGGCGTCTCTTCTGACGAATCCATGTGCCCCATGTTCTTTTTGGTTCCGACTCGACTCTGTTGACGGAGTCGATGTAGACGTTGGTGTTTCTCTTGTTTGCCACCTGACTGATGAACAGGTCGTCATCGCCAGATGGGATGTTGTAATGGGATATGAATCCTTTGTTTTTCATGAAGGTGCTTTTTCTGTAGGACAGATTTCTGCCAACACCCATATAAGGTTTTTTCGCCAATGCCAAGGAAAGATATTGCATGGCGATGTATAAAGTATCGAAGCGAATGAGTTTGTTCAACAATCCTTTACGCTCGAAATACGGTCCGTATGCAACAACGACTTCTGTGTTTGTGTCGTAAGCCTTGACCATCTCCTTGATCCATTGGTCTGTCGATGGAACGCAGTCGGCGTCGGTGAGAAGTAATAAGTCATATCGTGCTGACTTTATTCCCATACTCAAAGGGAATTTCTTACCATGGAAAAAGTTGAGGTGTTGAGTGAGATTTACTAGATTGATTTTTGGATTGTTTCGGGCTAAATCTTTAAGATATTCTTCGGTTTGGTCTTGAGAACAATCGTTGACGATCACGATCTCATATTCAGGGTAGTCTTGCTTCAATAAAACTGGTATGATGTCAAGAAGATATTCGTAAGCGTCGCGGGCGCATACTATCACTGATACCGGTTCGTAACTGCATGATTTATCGTGTTTTTTATAAAATGCTAATCTGCGGAATAATATCCAGTGATAGATCATTTGGATGATCCATGCGAGTACGAAGATTACCAGTATGAAGAAACTTAATTCGCCGAAATTGAAGCTCATTATCGTTATGATTTTTTAGTTAAAATTTATTGAAAATTCACTGCAAAAGTATGATTATTTTTAATAGGAAAAATAGTATCTTTGCCAAAAAATTTTATGAGATTTTCACTTGTCAAAAATGATACAGCGAGCAATGCTCGCGCTGGCGTCCTGACCACCGATCATGGACCTATAGAGACACCTATTTTTATGCCTGTTGGTACTGTCGGAAGCGTTAAGGCTACCCATGTCAGAGAGCTTGAAGAAGAAATCAAAGCTCAGATCATTTTAGGCAATACCTATCACCTTTATCTTCGTCCAGGCTTGGACGTGCTTAAACAGGCTGGCGGACTTCATAAGTTCAACGGATGGAATCGCCCTATCCTCACCGACAGCGGCGGATTCCAGGTGTTTTCTCTTACAGGAATAAGAAAGATGAAGGAAGAAGGCGTGGTGTTCCAATCTCATATCGACGGCTCACGTCATACCTTCACTCCTGAAAACGTGATGGATATCGAACGCGTCATCGGCGCCGACATCATCATGGCTTTCGATGAATGTACTCCTGGTACAGCGGATTTCAGATATGCTAAAGAGTCGATGGAAAGAACACATCGCTGGCTCGACCGCTGCTGGAAACGCTTCGATGAGACTGATCCTGTCTACGATTACAATCAGTCGCTTTTCCCAATCGTTCAAGGCTGCGTCTATCCAGAACTCAGACGCCGCTCCGCGGAATATATCACAAAACACGAGGCTGACGGCTACGCCATCGGCGGACTCGCAGTGGGCGAACCTACAGAACAGATGTACGAGATGATTGAAGTCGTCAATGAGATATTGCCTCAAGACAAACCTCGTTACCTCATGGGCGTGGGAACTCCTGCCAACTTGCTCGAAGCTATCTCTCGCGGCGTCGATATGTTCGACTGCGTGATGCCTTGTCGTAACGGACGTAACGGCATGCTGTTTACCTCAGAAGGTATCATAAACATCAAAAACGAAAAGTGGAAATACGACTTCTCTCCATTGGACGAAAACGGAACTACATATGTCGACAGAGACTATTCCAAGGCTTATCTCAGACATCTCATAGTGTCAAAAGAAATTTTAGGACCTATGATCGCTACAGTTCATAACCTCGGTTTCTATCTCTGGCTCGTCAAGGAAGCAAGAAAACATATCATAGAAGGCGACTTTGCTACATGGCGCGACATGATGTTGCAAAAAGTTACTCGTAGACTTTGATCATGAAAAAGTTAGATTGGTATATATTTAAGAAATATCTTGGAACATTCTTCTTTTCTATAAGCCTGCTGATCATAATAGTGATTGTCTTCGATGTGTCGGAAAACATCGACAGCTTCATGAAAAACGAGGCGAGCTTCAGAGAAGTGGTGCTCCATTATTATATACCTTTCATACCTTATTTTATAAATCTGTTCATCTATCTTTTCGTCTTTATCTCCGTCATTTTCTTTACGTCAAAGATGGCAGGACATACGGAGATCATCGCGATCTTGAGCAGCGGCGTGAGCTTCAGGAGGTTTCTCCTCCCTTATATCATGGCAGCTCTGCTGTTGTCTGTCGGCTCTTTCTATCTCGGTAACTTCTTGATACCTAAGACTGATACCGTAAGACGTGAGTTTAAGGATAAATATATAGAACGATTGACAAAAAGTTCAGGTTCTAACATACATGTTCAGATAGAAAAAGGAGTATATGTCTACGTCGGTAACTTCGACATCAAAAGGAAGATTGCGTATAAATTTTCTGTTGAGAAATTTGAAGGCAATGAGATGACTTACAAACTCATAGCCGACAAGGCTTCTTATGATACCGTCAGCGGTAAGTGGCGACTTGAGAACTATGTCGAGCGTCGTTTGGAAGGCGAGGAGATTATGACAAGGGATAAATCGAAAGACACTACGCTTGTGCTCAAGCCCCGCGACCTTTATAATATCAAGGAAGAGTTCGAGGAGATGAATCTTTTTGAGATACGCGATCATATTCAGAATCTGGAACTTAAAGGCGCAGATAACACATTGCCTTATAGAATAGAGATGCATAAGCGCATCGCTTCTCCTGCGGCTATCTTTATCCTTACGGTCATAGGAGCGGCTCTGTCGAGCAGGAAGGTGCGCGGCGGAATGGGACTGCATCTCGGAATAGGAATCGTGATAACGTTCTCGTATATATTGTTCATGGAGTTCTCGCGCGTATTCGCATTGTCTGGATTGTTCTCTCCATTCATCGCGGCATGGCTCCCGAATATAATATTCTCAATAATAGGAATTTACTTTTTGGTGAAAGCACCGAAATAGTATAAACTAAGAACTAAGAACTAAGAACAATGAACTTTAAACTTTAAACCTTAAACTTTAAACTAAAAATTATGCATATAGCTATCGCAGGTAATATCGGTTCAGGAAAAACGACTTTAACAGGTTTGTTGGCAAAACATTTCGGATGGAAGGCTCATTATGAAGAGGTTGACAACAATCCTTATCTGAGCAGTTTCTATTATGATATGCAACGTTGGTCGTTCAACTTGCAGATTTACTTCTTGACATCGCGTTTCCGTCAGATATTGGATATCAGAAACAGCGGCGAAAATGTGGTTCAAGACAGAACCATCTATGAAGATTCTTATATCTTCGCTTCCAACCTTTATGATATGGGATTGATGTCGGACCGCGACTATGAAAACTATAGCTCCTTGTTCGATTTGATGTCGTCTTATATGCAAGCTCCTGACTTGTTGATATATCTGAGAGCAAGCATCCCGACATTGGTGCGTCAGATAGCAAAACGTAATCGCGAATATGAACAGTCAATTCGCCTCGATTACTTGAAATCTCTTAACGATAAATATGAAAACTGGATCGCTTCTTATGATAAAGGCAAGGTCCTTATCATCGACAGCGACAATCTCGAATTCGAGAATCCAGAAGACCTGAGCAAGGTCATCGATAGCGTCAACGCTTCGCTTAATGGACTTTTTTAAGAACTTTGAAATTCTAAAACTTTAAAATTATAGAGTTCTAGGATTCTAGAGTTTTAAAATTCTAAATAAATGAAAATACTCGGAATAATACCAGCTCGTTATGCCTCGACTCGTTTTCCAGGCAAGCCGTTGACAATTATAAACGGCAAGTCAATGATACAGCGTGTTTACGAACAATCTCTTAAATCGGGATTGCTGTCGGATGTCGTGGTTGCAACCGACGACCAGCGTATCTTTGATGCAGTGGTGGCTTTTGGCGGAAAGGTGATGATGACATCATCGGAACATAATAGCGGTACTGACAGATGCTGCGAGATAGTTGAAAAGATTGGCAGTCTGTATGATGCTGTTGTTAATATCCAAGGTGACGAACCTTTCATCAATCCTGAACAGATAGATCAGATAGCTAAATTGATATCTTCAGAAGAAAGTCAGATCGCTTCTTTATGCAAACCGATAAAAGATCAGGATGAGCTTTTCGATGAAAACGTGGTGAAAGTTGTCTTTGACAATAAAGGCAGGGCTTTGTATTTCAGCCGTCAGACAATACCTTTTTTAAGAAAGGTGGATAAAGACGAGAAGTCGTGGATGGAGGCAAGGACTTTCTACAAGCATATCGGAATCTATGCTTATAAAGTCGATGTGTTGAAAAAGATCGCCTCTTTGGAACAGTCGGGACTGGAACTTTCAGAGTGCTTGGAACAGCTTCGCTGGCTCGAAAATTCTTACACCATAATGATGGGCGTGACAGAGTTTGAAAGTTATTCTATTGATACTCCGCAAGATGTAGAAAAATGTCTTAAATTCTTCAAAGATTAAACTATTTTTCTTAACTTCGCATACCGAATTGATTTATTACTGAAAACTTTCAATCGTATGATTACTAATTACTTAAAAGAGTTATTGAACGATAACGAATGCGTGATTATTCCAGAGTTTGGAGCTTTTATATCCAAAAGACATTCTGCTACAATAGATTACGCAAGTCATCGTTTTTTGCCTCCATACAAGGAAATAGTTTTCAATAATAAGTTGACAAACAACGATGAGATTCTTGTCGATTTCATCTCTAAAAAAGAGAATATCTCTCAAGAAGATTCTTTGAATAAAATAAAGAACTTTGTCAATCAGGCCGCTGCTATCCTTGATGTCAATAAGGAATATGTATTGGAAGGTCTTGGCAAAATTCGTAAGTTCGGTAATGACTTTGTGTTTGAAGTAAGTCACAGCGAAAATCTCCTCGGTGATTCTTTCGGCTTGACAGAATTCAATTATCAGCCAGTATTCCGCACAGAGACATACCAGATCATCAAAGAGAAAATCGTCGTTGAGCAAAAAGAGAAAAACACTGATTACACAATAGCCATTGAGAGCGTAGAGGAAACTCCAAATGCTCCAAGAAGAAAACCAACATTCTTCAGAACCTTGGCTTATACAACATTAGCGTTCTTCTTGCTTTTCGTGTTGAACTGGACAACAGACAAGTCAGATTCTAACCTCGCAAGCTGGAATCCATTCTTATATTCTTCACCTAATGAGTTCTTGATTAAAATTCAAAATCTCAGAAATTCTTCTGTAGACAACGGACAACAGACAACGGACAACAGTCTTTGTGCACAACTTGGCGACTTTTCTTTGGAAACAGTAGAAGAAGTTGTAGCAGAAGTCATTGCAGAAGTTCAACCAGAAGTCGCTCCTGAAGTTGTTTCTGAAATTAAATCAGAAGTTGCACCTGAAACTCAATCAGAAGTTGCACCTGAAACCCTCAATTCCTCAGCAACTCAGCAACTTAAATCCTACTATATAGTCGGCGGTTCTTTCCAGACAGAAGCTAGCGCTGAAAAATGTCTCAACAGCATCAAGAAGCAAGGTTTTGAAAATGCATCTACTTTAGATAAAAACGATAAAGGATATATCCGAGTATATTATGAATCTTTTGCAGATAAAGCTGAAGCTATTGTTCGTCTCAACGAAATCAAGAGCCAGTATAACGAATCTGCATGGTTGTTGTTCCAAAAATAAAATAAGATGGGAAAAAATAAATTAGAACGTTTCGCAGAAAACAAGACTTTCAATAATCTTTTTGAATATTCATTTGAAAGAATCAAAGAAGAAGGATTTCCATTGAAAGGCAGATGGAAACAAGATTTCTTCAAGAACGACAATCCAATCGTTTTGGAATTAGGTTGCGGTAAAGGCGAATATACAGTAGGTCTTGCACGCGCACACAAAGACATCAATTATATAGGCGTAGATATCAAAGGTTCTAGAATGTGGGTCGGTCTCTGCCAAGCACGTAACGAAGGCTTGACAAACGTGGCTTTCCTTAGAACTCATATCGAACTCATCGACAACTTCTTCGCTGAAAATGAAGTTGATGAAGTATGGGTCACATTCCCAGATCCACAGCCATCAAAGGCTCGTAAACGTCTCACAGGTCCTAACTTCCTCGAACGTTACCGTACATTCATGAAACAAGACGGCGTTGTCAACCTTAAGACCGACAGCGACTTGATGTATGAATTTACAGTCGAGACAGCAAAAGAAGGCGGTTATCCAATATATTACAACTACGATAACTTATACGCTAACGACGACGATTTGGAAGTAAAGAAAATCAGAACATATTACGAACAAATCTGGCTTGACAAAGGACTTACTATTAAGTATATCAGATTTGGAATAAACAAATAAGACGCAAAGTCGCAAAGATACAAAGACGCAAAGTTGATTACTCTGCGTCTTTTTTTTATAGATTGATTTTTTATGTCAAAAATCTCAGCAACTCAGCAACTTTGTGACTCTACGACTTTGTGACTTAAAACTCAATCCTCTCCAACGCCTTTAAGCATAGGAACGAATCTGAAGTCGCCGTATTCTTCTCTTGAGAGGCTGCCGTCTTCTTGTTTGGTGAGTCGCAGCATAGTCTGGCAGCTTTCGTTTTCTGACAAAGGAATGACCATCATGCCTCCGACTTTCAGTTGGTCGATGAGAGCTTGAGGGATTTCCGGTGCCGCTGCTGTTATGATGATTCTATCGAAAGGTCCGTATGTCGGCAGACCTTTGTTGCCGTCGCCGAGGAACATCTTGATGCGATAAGGAAACTCGGCAAGAAAAGCTTTCGTCTTGGTATAAAGCTTTCTCTGACGCTCTATGCTGAAGACTTTTGCGCCCATCTCGGCAAGCACGCATGCCTGATATCCGGAGCCTGTTCCTATCTCCAGAACCTTCATGTTTTTCTTTATCTCCAACAAACTCGACTGGAAGGCCACAGTGAATGGCTGCGAGATTGTCTGACCTGAACCGATAGGGAAGGCCTTGTCCTGATAAGCGAAATCTAAAAAAGAAGAATCCAAGAAAACATGACGAGGCACGGCATTGATGGCGTTGAGCACATTCTCATCACTAATTCCCTTATTCTTAAGCTCTTCAACCAAGCTTCTACGCATACCCTTGTGTCTGTAATTATCTTCTTGCATCGCTCTTTTTTTGTTTTACAAAGTTACGAAAAAACCTTATATTTGCGAAAAAATAATCTAATGTTGAAGATAGGAGTTTTGGGTGCCGGACACCTTGGAAAGATACATATCAACTGTATAAAACAATTGTCAGTTTATGAACTTATCGGCTTCTATGACCAAGATGTCAACACTGCTAAAAAAGTCTCTGAAGATTTACAGGTGAAGAGTTTTTCCTCAGTAGAGGAACTCATAGATTCAGTCGACGTCGTTGATATAGTGACTCCTACAATATCTCATTTTGAGTGCGCTTCTTTGGCCTTAAGAAAAGGCAAGCATGTATTTATCGAGAAACCTATAGTCGCGACAGTAGAAGAGGCCGACCGTCTCGTCAAGCTGGCGGAAGACGCCAAGGTGAAGGTGCAGGTCGGTCATGTTGAGCGTTTCAATCCTGCATATATCGCAGCCCGCCCTCATATCAATGCTCCTTTGTTCATAGAGGCTCATCGTCTCGCAATCTTCAATCCTCGCGGAACCGACGTGCCAGTCGTCCTTGACCTCATGGTTCATGATATCGACATCGTCTTGGATCTGATTAAGTCTCCTGTGAAGAATGTCAGCGTCAGCGGTGTGTCGATAGTGAGTCCGACACAGGATATCGCCAATGCGAGGATAGAATTCGAGAATGGCTCGGTGGCAAATCTTACAGCAAGTCGTATCTCGATGAAGAATATGAGAAAGCATCGCGTGTTCCAGAAAGATGCTTACGTCACAATAGATTTTCTAGAGAAAAAAACAGATATAGTTAGAATCAAGGAATTAGGAGAAACACCTGATTCTATGGCGATGAAGATAGACCTCGCTGATGGCACAAGCAGGCAGATCACTGTAGAACATCCGGAAGTGATGCCGATAAATTCCATTATGATGGAGTTGGAGAGTTTTCATAATGCTATCGTCAATGACACCGAACCAGCAGTCACAATGCATGACGGTGTGCAGGCCTTGAAAGTGTGTTATATGATTCTTGATGAGTTGGCTAAAAACCAAGAGATTATTCGAAATAATTTTAAATAAGCAATATATTAATTTCGTCTGCGTTCAGACTAAAATGTTAGTTTATGAGAAAGGTAAAAAACTTATTTTGGGGTGCGATTGTCGTTGTGTTTTCAGCGATGTTTATGTATTCATGCTATCCTTTTGAAGGAAACCAGGAAATTCCAGCATATCTCCATGTCGATAAATTTTTGTTTACTACAAACTATTCCCTCGAAGGATCTGCATCACATAAGATAACTGATGTGGGTGTATATATTGACGGCAACTATCAAGGTTATTATGAACTTCCAGCAACGATTCCAATCCTTGAAAGAGGCAAACATACTTTGACACTTTATCCTGGAATTAAGCTGAACGGTAACAGCTCAACAAGAACCTTGAATCCATTTTATGTGCCTTATACTATTGAGGATTATGTGTTTGAAGAAAAAGTTGTCGATACAGTCACTCCATCAACACATTATTATTCTTTAGATGATAGCGATATTCATTTCGCATACATGGAAGATTTCGAGAGACAGATAAGCCTTGAGACTGTCGCTTATAGCGATACAACCATAATAAAAACAGACAGAGATGATGCAAATGTCTGGAAAGATTCTTATGGCAACTCACACTATTCTGGTTATGTCTGGATTGAAGATACTCTCGCTTTCTATATTACAACTCCTAAGTTATATGATCTCCCAGATCAAGGTAATAGTATCTTCTTGGAGTTGGATTACAAATGTACAGATTTGTTTACTGTAGGTCTCTTCGCTAAGATTTCAAGTGAAGAAATGATAGAGCTTGTTCATGTCAACCCTTCAGAGCAATGGAACAAGATTTATATCAACTTAGGACCTAATATCACAGACGCTTCTTCTGATAGCCCAGAATATTTCCGTGTGTTTATCTCTGGCTCAACAGAAAAAGATAGGGTGGCAGAGTATTATTTCGACAATATAAAAGTAGTTTATCGTGACTAAGAAAAACAATAAAACGAGACAGACAATAAAGTATGTCCTGACAGATTGGCTCTGTGCTTTGATTGCATGGACTCTGTTCTTCTTTTATAGAAAAAACAATGAAGATCCGAATTTCTTCGATCATTGTCAGCTTGTGCTGCAAGATGTTAATTTTATAATTGGAATAATTGTAGTGCCAATCTTTTGGCTGGTTCTGTACACTATATCAGGATATTATAATAATGTCTTTGGCAAGTCACGATTGAAGGAACTCGGACAGACTTTCTTCGTTGTATTGGTGGGCGTAGTGATATTGTTCTTCGTGACAATAATTGACGACGCAATATCATCTTACAAATCATACTACCTCTCGTTCTTGGTCTTGTTTGGATTGCAATTCATTTTGACATATTTCTCTCGTCTTATAATCACAACAAGGACTACGAAAAAGATTCATAGAAAAGAAATAGGATTCAACACCCTGATTGTAGGTAGTCATGATAATGCTTGTGCTATTTATAAGGATATTGAAAATCAAGTTTATTCTTCAGGAAATATCATTGTTGGTTTCGTTAATGTCTTCGATTGGGAAGAATATAAGCTTGCGAAATATATTCCTCATCTTGGTTTTTACAAGGATGTGGCACAGGTGATTAAAGATAATGATATTGAAGAAGTCATCATCGCCATTGAACGTTCAGAGATTGAGACGATAGACAAGATTTTGGTTCTTTTGGAAAGCCTTGATGTCGTTGTCAAGATTATTCCTATCATGCAGGATATACTTTTCGGAACAGTTAAGCAGGAAGCTATATGGCATGCTCCTCTTATCAGAGTGACACCAGAATTGATGCCTGTCTGGCAGCGAATTGCAAAACGAATCTTCGATATAGTAGCATCTTTGATGGTGATTATAATATTCTCGCCTTTGTATATTTTTACAGCTATTATGGTGAAGCTGTCATCTCCAGGACCTATATTCTACAAACAGGAACGTATCGGCAAGCATGGCGAGCCTTTCAATATGCTGAAGTTCAGAAGTATGTATGTGGATTCTGAAAGTGCAGGACCTCAGCTTTCAAAAGACAACGACCCTCGTATCACTCCATGGGGACGTTTTATGCGTAAGACACGCTTGGATGAGATACCTCAGTTCTTTACCGTGCTTGGAGGCAAGATGTCGATAGTTGGTTATCGCCCTGAACGTCAGTTCTACATTGACCAGATAGTGCAGAGAGTGCCGCATTATCTTATGCTTCTCAAGATAAAGCCTGGCATTACCAGCTGGGGAGAAGTGAAATTCGGCTATGCTTCCAATGTGGATGAAATGGTAGAGAGATTGAAATACGACATATTATATATCGAAAACATGAACCTCGCTCTTGATATCAAGATTTTGATCTATACTGTGTTGATTGTTGTACAAGGTAGAGGCAAGTGATTCGTTGATGAAGAAGATATTATATATCATAATTATACTCTCATCTCTTGTGTCATGTGATACGAGAGATGAGTGTTTTTTATTACCAGAACTTGAAGAAGTCTGGACTCTGATGCAGACTGACCCGCAAACAGCATTATTAAAACTTCAGAATCTCAGAATCTCAGAATTTCAAAACTTTAGCGACTCGCCAACTCAGGGCCTCAGTAACTTAGAATACACAATCCTCCTCGCTGAAGCTCTTTATAAAAACTATCTTCCTCAGACCAACTTCGATGATCTTAAGGCAGTTGTCGACTACATTGAATCAGAAACGACTCCTAACTCCACACTCCTAACTTCTAACTATCTTCGCGCCAAAGCTCATTACTATCATGCGGTGGGACTAGGCGAACGCAATGATGTAGTAGAATCTTGCGAACATTATCTGAAGGCATTGGAAAATATGTCTGAAATAAAGACATTGGATAAAGAGCAAACCAGATTTTTATTCTTGACATACACACGCCTTGGAGAACTGTTCCTTAACGAGCAATATTGCGATATAGCTATTGTGAAATTCAAACATGCATTGAAATATGCAAAACAGCTTGATAATAGCAATAGCATATCCCGTACACTAAAACTTATTGGAAATACATATCAACTTGCTGGTGATATTGACAGTGCTTTGTATTATTCCAATAAGTCATTGAATACAGGGTTAGATTCTCTTAATAAATTAGACGTAGAGAAAAATATTGCAAAAATATTGTTTGAAAAAGGAAGAAAAGATAGTGCGTATCGTATTATAAAAAACAATCTTAATCAAATAGAAAATTATGATTCAAAATACTCTTATTATAATATCCTAGGTGAGTTTTATTATTATGATAATAAATACGATTCTGCAATTAATTATTTAGAAAAGGGTTTTGAAAGTCTGTATCTTTATACAAAACTTTATGCGGCAATAAAATTATCTGCCATATATGATTCTCTTTATGATTATGAAAAGAAAACATATTATGCTAATATTATTTCAAAATATTCTATTGATAATATAAATAAAAGCACTGATAATGCAAAAATTCAAAATGTGTATGATAAATACAAAGAACTTAAGAATGAAAAAGAAGTATCAGGAAACAGAAGAAAAGTATATTTTATTATAAGTTTTATTCTTGTATTTGCTTTTATAATCATAATGTTTATAAGATATAGATACGAATGTACTCACAAGGAACTTGTAGATACTTTGTATTCTAAAGAAAAAGCTATATCTGATTTTAAGGATAAGATTAAAAGAAAAGACCAAAAGCTGTCAGAGATAAGAAAGAAAACAGATATCAATATAGATTTTGAGGCATATCATAATTCAGAGATATGTCAGAAAATATTAAACAGAAAACCTATTGACTTTACAGCGTTGTCAGAAAGTGAACTTGCTCTGCTATTAGAATCTGCAGATAAACATCTAGGAAACCTAACAAAAACATTAACCGATAAATATCCTAAGTTAAGAAAAGACGACTTTTATTGCATCTGTTTATTATTGCTAAATGTTGAGAAAAACAAATTCCAATATCTCTTAGGAAGAAACCGCAAAACTATATGGGAGAGATTGAATAAGATAAAAAACATAATGAATATAGGAGACAATGATGACCTGTATATATTTATGAAAAATCTCTTACGCTAAAAAAAACTCATTATCTCAGTAACTCAGTTACTTAGCATCTTAATACACCCCACAAAAAGTAACAAGCTTTTCCTTGACAATGGAAGAAGTCTAATCTAGTTTTGTCATGAATTTAAAAATGAAAATACCATGACAAAAAAATCATTTACATTACTTTTCGCATTGCTTCTTCAAGCTGCATTTGTGCAGGAAGCAAAATCTATGTCAACAAAAGAAGGTGTTGATGTTATTGCGGTATATTCCGCTATTCATAATAGTTCTACAGATCGTAATTTACCTATTAGTGTAGACATTATGAGTCATACTTTAACTGTTAGTATACATCAGAATGTTGGCATTGCACAGATTATGATTAGAGATTCTAATGGTGCTATGGTTGAACTTGGGAATATACTTACAAGTCCAGAAACCACATGTATCTATATTTCAGAATGTGGCTATTACAGAGTTGACATCGTTTTGAGCAATGGTGATATCTATTACGGATACTTCACAGTTCGTGATGGAATTATTATCTAAAAGAGAGTGTGTTGTGTTGAAAAAAAGATGTTATATGAATACTTTACTTCAAATATTGGGGAAAAATAAGTTCATTTGTCTTTAAACGAGTAACTTTAAAAATACTCGTTTAAAGACAATTTTAATTTATGAAATGTATAATATGGTATAATATCATATACTTCAAATCCACCTACACCTCCTATGGATTAAAATTCATATATTGTTTAATATTTAAAATCACAAAGCTATGAAAAATATTTTTTTAAGTTTTCTTATATTCTTATCGGTTTCAGCAGCGTCTCAAACGATCAATAAATTTGAAAGATTACCCAATGACGAGTTCCAATTACATTGCAGTCTTCATTCTCTAGAGACCTCCGATGGTAATATAGTCTTAATGGAAGAATGTTTCAATATTGTAGACGGCAATTGTGTAGATGCTGGTGTCAATCTTTTGAAAATAAATACAGATGGGAAAATTCTCAACTCAAAATTTGTTGAATTCAGGGGTATACAATATGATAATCCTTTTATCAAAAATCCTTTTGAAGAAAACAGCAACCTAATGGCAGGATTCGTCTTCAATGAAAGCGAAGCTAAATACTATTACACAGCTGTCTTTTTCGATGATGAACTCAACATCACTGAAACAGTAGAGACTCCAATAGAAGTAGAAGGATTTGATGAATACTGCGATTTGTTTTTCGATAATAACAGCAATAATTTAATTATGGTCTATAAATCCAAGTCCGAGGAAAACACTTATGTTTATGCCAAGATGGATATTTACGGAGAAATTATCAACATAAACTATTCTTCATTACAAGAATATTCAACTACCAGTCTCGGAGATTCCCCTTTGTTTGTGTATAGCGCAGATCCTCTGCAATACGGTTGTATGCATATAATTAATCCTTATGTATCTGGTGACCATTTAAACAGAATTGTTATCATGAATGAGGATATGGAAGTTGTAGAAGTGAAAGAACTAGGTATTGGCTTTGATGGAGAATACCAATTTGCCATTGGTGAAAATAGGTTAATGACAGGTATGAGTGATGGAACAATTTTAGGATATTCTAGAATATCTTCTACAATTTATGGGGAAAAAGATTATTTACAAATTACAAAATATGACAAGGACTTAAATGTTATTGACTATGTAAGAATAACTAACGGATGGGATTCTAACAGTAAAGAAGATGTTTCTGTTGAATGCATTCCTATTGAATGCAAGGATGGTAGTATATATGTGATTTGGAGATGCTGGAATCAGAATGACTATATCTATACATATTTTTTAAGTAAGCTAGATAACAACCTTAATGTCAAATGGGAACGATCTATTACTTCTGATAGCACCTGGAACGTATTATGGATGGCCTTCTTAATGGAAAATGAAACTCTTGTGATTAATGGATACAAAGACGCGTACTTAGATTATGGTGTTGAAGACAATGTTACCATCTGTTTCTTCATCCATGGAGATGGTAAAGAGAATGAGACTATGGCATCTTCAGAATTCTCTGCATACATCCGTCCTTACAATTTCTATCCAAACCCTGTCGAAGACAAGATTAACATTCGTTTCTCTCCAGATATTATTTGTGAAAAAGTTGAAATTTTTGGTTTGGACGGAAAATTATATCACGAGCAGAATTTTAATCTTGAAACGATTAACATTGATAATCTTTCAACTGGAATCTATATGATGAAACTTCAGTTGATAAACGGGAATATCTTTACAGAAAAAGTGATTAAAAAATAAATAGAATAATAATTGGGGACCTCTCGCAAAGACCTGGCGCCTTTGCGAGATTTTTTTCTTGACTTTCTGTTTGTCGTAATATATCTTTGTAAAGACTAAATGATTAATGTCTATGGAATGTCTGTTCCTTATCTTGCTCCTGTAGCAGGAATTACAAGAAATGTAAAGTGGAAAATAAGCGATTATAATGGTGATTGTGAGGAAAAATTAAATCATTTGTTGACAAACATAGAATAAGAAATTTTAAGATAATAGAGTTGAATGAGTTAATTCTAAATATAAATTGAAAAATTGAGGTGATAATTAAACTAATTTATAGTGTTTTTTTAATCTATAAGTATAATTATATGAAAATATGAATACAAGTATTATTAAGCATGTGACAATAAGTAAATTGTGGGGTATAAAGACTATATCTACAGATTTTGATGAACATGTAAATATCTTTATTGGTATCAATGGATCAAGTAAAACGACATTTTTAAGTCTTATTGAGGCAACTTTACTTGTTGATTTAAAAGTATTCTTTTCGATAGATTTTAAATATATTAAAATTGATTTTTTAGGGAATGATATTAAAACATTAACAGTTACAAAGCAAGAATATTATGATGGCGATTTTTTGATAAGTTATCATTTTGATAATGATGAACCAATCAGTGTCCTATGTTCTGATTTTATGCTAAAACATTCTTTCAGAATGCCGATGAAGTTTAAAGAATCATATTTATCGATCAAGGAACGTGTTAAGAATTTAGTCAATATTTCTTGGCTATCTGTAAATAGGGATAACTTTAACCATGAAGACAGTGAAAGATATGATTTTGAAAATATTAAAAATATGGTAGACGCCAAGTTGCAAGAACTTGTAAAAAAATTATTGGTCTTTCAATTGCAATTAGAATCAGAAGCAAACAAAGATTCTTTAAAATTCAAAGAAGAAGCACTTTCTTTGATGTTGTACAATCCTTCATTTGACAATTTTAATGAACAGAATTTAAAGATTTTTGAATCAACAGACACTGATTCCATGAAACGAGATTTATACAAGGCTTTCAGTAAATTAGGAGTTGCAAAGGATAAATCCGAACTAATTCAGGGACATATCAATAAAATCAAAGATTCTATATCTAGAATTTCAAGTAGACCTAGAATATCTTTCGAGGATGTTTTTGTTTTGTCATTGATAAACCGTACAATGTCAATTATTGAGATTTCTAAAGAGCATGAAATAAATGCAACAAAAATCTTTGATCCATTAACTCAATTTTTGAAATGTTTAAAAGATTTTATGCCAAATAAAACATTCAAGTTAGGTGACGAAGAAAAAGGCAATCTGATTATTGAACTATTTGAAGATAAAGTTAAAAAGACGCCTATTGATATTACATCTTTATCTTCTGGAGAAAAGCAATTATTTATTTTATTGGCGGAGTCTCTATTACAAAATAAATCATCTCAACTATTTATAACAGATGAACCTGAATTATCATTACATATTAGTTGGCAACGTATAATAATAGAGAAAATCTTGGAAATTAATCCTAATGCTCAAATTATCGTAGCTACACATTCTCCTGAAATTGCTGGTAAGTTTCCTAATAATATTATAAACATGAGTAAAATTACTTATTATGACTAATATGACAGAGAATAGATTAGTACATTCCAATGAAGCTATAAGTGTAACTCACGATTTCTATAATGTTCGAGTGATGATTTATGTTGAAGGAGTGGATGATATTCCATTTTGGGATGAAATGTTCAGTAAAAGGGTGCCTAGTGATTTTTATTCAATTGAACAGGTAAATGGGAAAAATAATCTTAAAGAGTATATAGAATCTATTGAAAATGGTGGAATAACGAATGTTATAGTTGCTTGTGATTCGGATTATGAACATATTTTGTACGAAAATTCATTGGTGGAAAATAGAAATCCGCTAATAATAAGGACATATGGACATTCTATTGAAAATACTATGTTTTGTCCTAAAGCAGTGGCAAAATATATTAAACATGCTACTAAAACAACGGTAGATTATTTGCCGGTAATAGAGGAATGGTATGCTAAATTTTGCTCTATATCATTAAAACTTCTTCCATATGACATTTTGAATCAAAAAGAATTTGATAAAAATGATGAAGTTAATAAAATGAAAGTTTACAATAAAAGGTTTCATACATTATTGGATAATTCAGATTCAACAATGTTAAATGATAATAAAGCAGAAAATTTAATACAAGAAATGAAGAGTGCATATCAAGATAATGATGTTGAAAATATGAAAATGCTTATTGCAAAAGATTTGCGAGACTCTAGATATATAATCCAAGGACATTTCTTAGAATTAGGAGTTATGAATTATATAAGAGAAACTGTAAAAAAGGTGAGGAGTATATCATTGAGCAATGATAGTATTTTTAATCATTTTATAGATTGTAATACATTGTGTAATTCGACTTGTGAGGATAAAAAATTTGTTTTTCAGCAAATAGATACGGTTTATAAATACTTTTGCTTACATTGAGTAATAAAAAGTAGACCATAGAAGATATCTATAATTGGACTTATGGGATAAACTGTAGAAGTCAATGGTAATTGTTATTTATGATGCATTTTATCCTGACTTGTACTACGTGTGTTGAAAAGAGTCCCGTTATGGACGATAGTTTTATTTGAATTTTTGCAAATTACTAAGTGGCTAGATCTTTATAATTATTTTTTTAAGTGACTTTAAATTAAGGTGTGTCTTATAAATTTTGATGTTATGAAAAAAAAAGCTCTGATTTTAATATTTCTGTGTGCAAGCTTAGGTTTGAAGGCGCAGACGGAATTCGCTCCATACAAAAGCAATGTGATATCATATAACGGATACTCATTTCCAATAATTCCAGGTGGCGATATTTGGAAAAATACAAATTATTCTCAACGTGTTGAAATGTTGCAAATTCCTGTTGATACTTTGAAAAACATCTCAACACAAAGACTTCTGGAAACATGTCTCTATTATCCTTTCAACATCGATATTTTTCTATGCGACAATCAGTCTGAAGGGTTTTACAAGGTAAGAAATCAGTTTAACGGATATGTAGAATTATTTCAACGTGATGATTTCATTCAGGAACTTATTGCGCTGTATTCTTCGAGAGATGTCAGTTTTGTTGAAAACATCAATAACGACTACGAGCGTGGACAATATTCATTCGACTATAAGATTATGGAAATCATGATACTTGAAGTTTTGGATTCGGTTCTGAACCAACGCTCAAATCAGATGGCAAATATAGTCTCGGAAAAACAATCTCAAAAGGCGGCATATAAAGAATATTATAGCAATAGCAATGCGGCAAAACAAATCATTGATAAATCAAACCGATAACTTATGAAAAAGATATTTTTACTTCCGTTGCTTTTCTTGTCAATATTGATGACAAACTGCAAACCAGATCCAACACCAGGTGAAGACGGCGACAATTTCGGAAACGACACTTTACCGGAAACACCATTGGTAAGAAAGTATCTTGTGAGAGAATACATAGATGATTGGGGTAAGCCAATGCTCATTATAGATTGGAATGATGACTTTACAAGAATTAATCAGATTATAACAGACTCTGGCGGTATCTATCAAGTAAATTACCATTTCAAATATTATGATGAAGATAGTATTAAGGTATATATCACACTGCCTGAAGTCAATCAGGGTTTTTACACATACACTAACTATATGTGTCATTTAAAAGATGGTAGAATAAATCAAATTGATATGTATTTTAAAGAAAATCCCAAAGATACCCGATTATATGTTTATGATGACCAAAACAGACTTATAAAAGCTGGTGGAACCAATTTTGTATGGGAAGATAACAATGTTATAATAAAATGGGGTGTAAGTGATACCATTAATTATGGCAAAAATTATGGACAACACTATCATCCATATTATACACTACCTTACCTGCTACCTTCTTGTTCATATTTTAGTTCTTTTGGATCTTATATTACCCAACCATTATGGGAAAATATATCAGAATGCACAGAACGAGGTTGCTATGAACATGATAGTGATGGGTATGTAACCTATACTTATCATATTACAGAAGAAGGAACCCATCAACCTTTCCGCCATTACGAATATGATTATTAATGATAAACCGATAACTTATGAAAAAGATATTATTGATAATATTTACCTTGTTGTCTATAAATATTATCGCTCAAGTTGAAGGAATACCTTTTAATTTCTGTACATTGTCAGGTGTTGTATACAATCCTGGTATTCACAATAACATAGAAGATGACAAATGGGTCGTTACTATAAATAATTCCACAAAATCTGAAAAAGTATTCTTACAAAGTCGTTTTGAAGAAGAACATCCCAACCACACTATAATCGTAGAAGCTACACCAACATACAATTGTCATGGATATAGTTTCGGAATATTTCAGGGAACAATACCTTGTAAAATCAAATGGTTTGAAGAATTTTGCAATGATGCTTTTATAGAGATTACTGAAACCAATGCCATCCAATATGGAGATATTGCTGTTGTTCGTAAGTATACTGATTACGGACATACTATATTAGATTATGAATCAGAACACTCATCTATAGTTGTTAACCAAGATACGCTTATATCAAAATGGGGTGAAGGACCATTGACAAAACATCATAAATATGATTTAATAAATATTGATGGTTTTGATAACGGTAGTACCGTCTACACCTATTATCGTCGTGTGGCAAATACAGAAATCGACGGTCCAGATACTTTTAATGGAAACGGTTCTTACACATTTGTTCCCAATGTGACGCCGTCTTCATGCAGATGGAATATAGAACCTTACACAATGTTCCAACAGTCTTTCAGTTTTGGACAAACAGCATCACTGTCCTACAAGTCAAATCTTACACATATATCTCCAAAATCCGTAATTACGTTTACTTTCCAATACGGATGTGATAACTCATATACCACAAAAAGAGAAATAGAACTAGAAATACCTACATCAACATTATCAGGAACAATAACATCTGACGGTTTTGTCGTAGGAAACAACGCAGTCGTAACTGTTACTGGTGAAATCCGTATGGAAGAAAATTCAAAAATCATCATTAAACCTGGCGGAAAGCTCATCGTAGACGGAGGTCTTCTGACAAGTGCATGTCCTGATACAGAATGGCAGGGCATTCAAGTCTGGGGTAACGACAATATGCACCAATACCTTTCAAATGGTCAATATCATCAAGGTATTCTTGAACTTAAAAACGGTGCTACTATAGAAAATGCTGTATGTGCAGTGGATTTATGGAATCCGTTAGATGAGCATAGCGAAGGCGGTATTGTATGGGCTACAGACGCTATTTTCAGAAACAACGCCAAGACTGTACATGCTATTAACTACTCGAACTATAGTCCAAGTTCTGGAGTCGAAGCTCAGAATGCTTCTTGGTTCAGAAACTGTTCTTTTATCATAGATTCAGACTATATCGGCAACAATACGTTCTACAACCATGTGGAACTTAACAATGTGGACGGAATAAAATTCTATGCATGTTCTTTCTCAGTAGATAACACCGCATCACAGCTGGCTTCTTCTATATCGGCAATTTATGCAAGCAGTGCAGGCTTCACAGTCACATCTGAATGTTCATCGCCTGGCTTCCCTTGTCCAGAAAGTGACCTGATACGTTCTACATTTAATGGCTTTGACAATGCCATCCATGTCAATAACAATGGCGCTTCGGTTCGTACATTCTCTGTTTCTGGTTCGGAATTCTGGAATAATGAAAAAGGCATCTATGCAACAAATACAGGATATGCAACGATAATAAAGAATAATTTTTATGTAGGAAGCAGCAATACATATAACTATGGTGTATATATCGAAAATGTCATGAACTTCTGTATAGAGGAAAACAACTTTACCTCTACGAAAAAGGCTAACAGCTATGGCTTGTTTGTCCTAAATTCTCCAAGCTATAATGAAATATATCTCAACCACTTCTATAATCTACATTATGGAAATGTTGCAGGTGGTGTAAACGTAAGTACGACAGACTCTAACATCGGCCTAACATATATATGTAATACCAATGAAAGCAATATCAATGATTTTGGAGTGATGCGATATAATAGGCAGGCTTATATTAGGTTGTATCAGGGATCGCCAACGATTGCAGCGGCAAACACATTCTCAGCCACTAACTATCATTTCTATAACGAAGGTGATTTCTTGATAAAATACTTTTATAATGGAGTCTCAAACAGACCTACAAGAGTATTGAGAGTATCAAGCGTTGCTGCTACAAATGACCATGAATGTGAATCTCATTATGATGTAGTTATTGGAGGAGGTGAAGGAAACGGCGGAGGGGTAGTCATGTCGGCAGGAAAAACAGATTCGCTGAAAAACAAATATGCAAGTTCTATGAACTCTATTAACAGACTTAACAGTCTAAATACATATAAGATAGAGAAAGACTCTGCGCAAAGAATACAGCAGGAGGCACAGATGAGCATGCTGCAACGTGAATGTCTTTTGACTGCAGGAGACATCGTCAGAAGCAACCTTAACAAAGAGGAAAGAGACTTCAACGAACTGAGAGAATGGCTTGGCAAAAGCAATGACATCAGTTCTGCTAGAATGATAATCGCCTCGTACATCCAGCAGAAAGATTTTGTCAATGCCATCGCCTTGGCAAAGACGCTTCCTACAACATATGACTTGCAAGGCGAAGAACTGAACGAATTCTATGACTATCTGGAAATCATCAGACTACATGAAAGCCTGAATGAGACAAATCGCAGTACCTTACAGCTTACCGGCTATGAAATAGCATTGCTTGAGGATATAGCAGAAGATGGCAGTGGTGCTTCAAAGGCTATGGCAGAAGCAATACTTGCAGAAAACAGAGGCCTCCCGACAATTGTCATTTCATCATGTCCAACAATACCAAACTTCGCTTCTGCTGTAAGAGATTCTGAGGAACCAGAATTGACATCAGAAACAGTTTTCAAAGTGGAACTGTCTCCTAATCCAGCAACAACTAAGGTTGAAATAAGTTATAATCTCCCAGAGGATGAAACAAATGCCGTATTGGTTATGACAAACACATTAGGTGTAAATGTGATTACAGAACAACTTGATGGCACAAGTGGTAAAATGACATTAAGTCTGGAAGATATTCCTTCCGGCATTTACTTCTACAGCATCAGATGTGGAGAAAATGTTAAAAGCGGAAAACTTATAAAGGAATAGAACTTTATAATATCTGAATTTTAGAATTTTTCCCTCTCGCAAAGTCGCAAAATTCGCTAAGAAAAAACAATTCTTTGCGTTCCTTTGCGCCTTTGCGAGATTTTTTAAACCATAAAAAAAGGGATGTCATTGGACATCCCTTTTGTATTTTATAGACTTGTTGTATTGAAGTTCGCTCTCTCGAATTTTTCTTCTGCGTATTTAGTATCTATGACGAGTTTCTTCTTGTTTGAAGATGGCATCTCGTACATGGCGTCGTTCAATATTGCCTCGATGATAGCTCTTAAACCGCGTGCGCCGAGTTTGAATTCAATGCTCTTGTCGACGATATAATCCAATACCTCCTCTTTTATTTCCAGCTTGATATCGTCCATTTCGAACAGCTTTGAGAATTGTTTTATCAAAGCGTTCTTAGGTTCTTTCAAGATTCTTCTCAAAGTGTCTCTGTCGAGAGGGTTGAGGAAAGTCAATATTGGGAAACGACCTACGATTTCAGGGATGAGACCGAAACGTTTGATATCGGCAGGGGAGATGTATTGTAAGAGATTATCCTTGTCGATTTGTTTTTTGTTGTCGTTGCCGTAACCTATTGCGTTGCTGCCGACTCTGTTAGCGATGACTTTGTCAATGCCGTCGAATGCGCCGCCAGCGATGAACAATATGTTTTTGGTGTTGACCTGAATCATCTTTTGTTCAGGGTGCTTGCGGCCGCCTTGAGGTGGAACGTTGACGATTGTTCCTTCAAGGAGCTTGAGCATTGCCTGTTGTACGCCTTCGCCAGAAACGTCACGTGTGATGCTTGGGTTGTCGCTCTTACGTGCAATCTTGTCGATTTCATCGATGAATACGATGCCTCTTTCAGCAGCAGCAACGTCATAGTCGGCTGCTTGTAACAATTTAACGAGGATGTTTTCTACGTCTTCACCAACATAACCAGCTTCTGTCAAGACAGTAGCGTCAGCTATAGCGAAAGGAACATGTAACATCTTGGCGATGGAGCGGGCGAGGAGTGTCTTGCCTGTACCAGTCTCACCGACTAATATGATATTTGATTTTTCAATCTCTACTTCGTCGGCAGTCTGTTCCTGGTTGATTCTCTTGTAATGGTTATAGACGGCTACAGCAAGAATCTTCTTTGCTTCATCTTGTCCGATGACATACTGGTCGAGGAATGATTTTATCTCGATAGGTTTCAATAATTTAAAGTCAGGAGTGCTTCCTTTTTTAAGATGTTTGAGTTCTTCCTGAACAACGATATGACCGCGTTCGATGCATTCGTCGCAGATAAAACCATACATGCCAGAGAGAAGCAAAGCAGCTTCTTTATCGCTTTTTCCACAAAATGAGCAGAAGTTTTCTTGTTGTTTCTTTGCCATATTTTTAATCAATAAGTAGAGACGTCACTCCTGTGGCGTCTTGTAGGGACACATCGAATGTGTCTAAAATATATTTTATCTTAATTAAAAAAGTTTAAAAGTCCATATTCATAATAAACCTTTAAACTTTCTTCTTTAGCCATTACACTTTCTTGATAAGAACTTCGTCAATCATGCCGTAGTCTTTAGCTTCTTGAGAAGTCATCCAATAGTCGCGGTCTGAGTCAGCCCATACTTTATCGAATGGCTGGCCTGAGTGAGTAGCGATGATATCGTAGAGTTCTTTCTTGAGTTTCAATATCTCGCGAGCTGTGATTTCGATATCAGATGCTTGGCCTTGCATTCCGCCCATTGGCTGATGTATCATGATGCGTGAGTGTTTCAATGCAGAGCGTTTGCCTTTAGCGCCTGCGCACAACAAAACAGCTGCCATTGATGCAGCGATGCCTGTGCAGATAGTAGCGACGTCAGGGCTGATGAACTGCATTGTGTCGTAGATGCCTAAGCCAGCATATACAGAGCCGCCAGGAGAGTTGACGTAGATTTGGATGTCTCTCTTAGGGTCTGATGATTCGAGGAAAAGCAACTGAGCTTGGATGATGTTAGCGACGTAGTCGTTGATTTCATCGCCCAAGAAGATGATGCGGTCCATCATAAGACGTGAGAAAACGTCCATCTGTGCTACGTTGAGCTGACGTTCTTCGATGATAGTAGGAGATATATAATTAGTAACTGTTGAAGTATATTTCTCCAATGCTAAGCTATTGATGCCACAGTGTTTGGTAGCGTATTTATAAAATTCGTTATTCATAGATGTTTCTTTTTTAATTATAAACTCCCTGTTTTATATTTTGTTTCAGTTTAGAGACTTTTTATTAAAAAATAAGGTTTAAAGATTAAGTCTTAGAGTATATAATACCATAAGCCTTAAGCCTTAAACCTTAAGCTTTAAGCTATTTATTATTCAGCTGTTTCTTCTGTTGCTTCTTCTTTAGCAGCTTTTTTTGCTCTAGCTTTTTTAGGTTTTGCTTCACCTGCTAATTCAACTTGTGGAAGAACTGCTTGTACGAAACCTTCGTAGTCAGTGTCAACAACTGTGATTGTCATGTTTTCTTTCAAGTAAGCTGTTAATTTCTTGTCAGCTAATTGGTTGTTGATGTTTTGACGTTGGTTTTCGTCTTTGATGATAGCGTCGATGATATCTTCTAAACGTTTCTTTGTCTCTTCGTCTAATGTTTCGATATCCATGTGACCGAAGTACATGCTTCTTACGAAGTCGCGAACTTCTTGTTCTTTGATGATCAATTCAGGATTTTGTTTTACGAGAGCTTCTTCGATGAGTTGCCATCTGAGAGACTTAACGTATGAATTGTCGTAGTTGCTTTCAACGTCTTCAGCAGTGATTTTGCCTTCGCTGTTTTCAACGATCCAGCGTTTGAGGAATGTGTCTGGCAAATCGAATTTGATTTCTTCAACTAACTGATCAACAGCTTTGTTGTAGAACATTCTTTCTGCTTCGAGAACATATTGTTTTTCCATTTCAACAGCAACTTTGCTGCGGAATGTTTCGATGTCTTTTACTTCTTGACCTGGGAAGATTTTGTCGAAGAGTTCTTCGTTGAGTTCTGCTTCTTTATCTTCTACTTTATTGTTTGTTTGGATGCTCTTGATAGTTCTGTCGATTTCTTCAGCTGAAGCTTTGATGTTGAAATCGTTGATCTTGTGGTTTTTGAGTTCAACAGCGATAGCTGGTTTAAGAGCTGCTTCGAAGAAGAAGTTTAATTCTTCTTGTGTGTCGAGGTCGTTAGGTTGTGATTGATCCATGTCTGGAAGAGGGTAACCTATGACGTCTAATTTATTTTCAACGATGTGATTGTTGAGAGCTTCAGAAACTTTTTGGTTGATCTTTTCTAAAAGAACAGCTTGGCCGTACATTTTCTTGATCATGCCGAAAGGAACTTTACCTTGACGGAATCCTGGCAATGTAGCTTTATGTTGATAATCTTTTAAAGCCTTTGTTACTTCAGCTTCGTAATCTTCTTTAAGTAAACTAATTTGAATGCCGGCGAGAAGTTCGCCTTTTGATGTTTGTGTAGTTTTCATGTAATAATATATTATTTTGTGTGCGGATGAAGGGACTCGAACCCCCACGCCTCTCGGCATCAGATCCTAAGTCTGACGCGGCTACCAATTACGCCACATCCGCTTGAATCGTTAGGAGGTGCAAAAATACAATTTTTTTTGAAAAATAAATAGTTTTTTGAGAAAATATTTTTTAGTTCTTTTTAACATCTAAGGCATCGCGTAAGGCATTGCCTAAAAGCATGAATGCCAATACCAAAAGCATTATGGCAATGCCAGGTAATATTGCCAAATAAGCGTCGTTCAAGATGATGTATGCGTAGTTCTCTTTTATCATGCTGCCCCATGACGGCATAGGCGGCTGGACTCCGATGCCGAGGAAACTCAATCCTGCTTCCAATAGAATCGCTGAAGCGAAATTGGCTGCGGAAATGACAATGATAGGGTTGATGATATTAGGTATGATATGTCGTAAAATGATTCTCGCATTCTTGAATCCCAACGCTCTGCCAGCTTCGACGAAAGTTGTCTCCCTTACGGATAAAATCTGCCCTCTGGTGACACGAGCTACTTCGACCCACATCGTCAAACCGACGGCGATGAAGACCTGAACCACGCCCTTGCCTAAAACAAAAGTGATGGCAATTACTATTAATAAAGTAGGAATCGACCAAACGACATTGATGAGCCAAACCATAATATCGTCGACTTTGCCTCTAAAAAATCCGCCGAGACTGCCGATGAATATACCTATTAATATACTCATGAAGACTGCAATGAATCCTACGGAAAAACTGATTCTCGTTCCTAGTAAAAGTCGGCTTAGAAAATCTCGGCCGAATTGGTCTGTGCCAAGGATGAATTTTTTGTGTTCAACGCAATGTGTGTTGATATAATGAGAAGCTTCTTCCGCATTGTTGAAAGTCATTCCAGGAACAAGTTCGCTGTTGGAAATGATGTCGGCATTGTTCCGGCAGTTCTTGTCTGGATTATATACGTAAACTGAGGTTTTTTCTTGGTCAACTTTGATTGAATCGAATGGAATCTGACGATAAGAAGATGGCTTTCCGTAGAGAAGTTGTGATAAAAATCCTTCGTTTTCGACTATGTTTTGCTTTGGAACGAGAAGCATGTCGACTTCAAAACCTGGTTTGCGGGTGCTTAATTCTAAAATTTGCGTATTCGCATAAGGCGTTTTATCTGGAATAATAAAATATGCAAATAAAGCTATAAATCCGCATAAGATGATAAAAATCAATGATATCACTCCGGTGATATTTTTTCTAAAGCGCTGAAAAGCGATCTTGTTAGGGGATAATATCTCGTTGTTATTCATCTTATTTTTCCTTTGAAAAACAAAAATAAAAAAAAATATTGTCGGACTTGATTTTCGTAAGAAAAAAGTTGTATCTTTGCATTCGAATTCAGACGGTGGATGTAGCTCAGTTGGTTAGAGTACCGGATTGTGGTTCCGTGGGTCGTGGGTTCGAGTCCCATCTTCCACCCGTTAAAAAAGAGACGATGAAAATCGCCTCTTTTTTTATGTCTGTAAATGAATCTCAGAAACTAAAAATCTCAAAACTTCAGAACTTTTTGTTTTTAAAATTCTGAGATTCTGAGATTCTGAATTTTTGAGTTTCTTAAAAGTGTTTACACTGAAAGATTGTATTCTCTCAAAACATCATTCAACGATGTCTTCTTGTCTGTAGATTCTTTTCTCTTTCCGATAATCAATGCACAGGCGACATTGTAGTCTCCTGCAGGGAAATGCTTGGTGTAAGATCCTGGTATCACGACGGAACGTGCAGGGACGTAGCCTTTGTATTCAACGGGTTCTGTTCCGCTTACGTCGATGATTTTTGTCGATGATGTGATTACAGTGTTGGCTCCCAAAACCGCTTCTTCTTCAATTCTTACGCCTTCAACGATGATGCATCTTGATCCGATGAAACAGTTGTCTTCGATGATGACCGGTGCTGCCTGTAATGGTTCAAGTACGCCTCCGATTCCTACGCCTCCGCTCAAGTGTACGTTCTTTCCGATCTGTGCGCATGATCCTACTGTCGCCCAGGTGTCGACCATAGTGCCGCTGTCGACGTATGCTCCGATGTTGACATACGATGGCATCAAAATCACACCTTTATTAATAAAGGCTCCATATCTTGCTGTAGCTGGCGGAACAACGCGCACGCCTGCTTCTTCAAATCCTTTCTTCAAAGGCATCTTGTCGTAATATTCAAAGACGCCGCTCTCCATGACTTCCATCTTGTTGATAGGGAAGTACATCAAAACAGCTTTCTTCAGCCATTCGTTGATAGTCCATTCGCCGTTAATCTTTTCTGCAATGCGAAACTCTCCTTTGTCTAACTTTTCAATGACATCGCAAATGGCATTGCGAACTTCTTCATTTT
>JAZKYV010000049.1:0-19371 GCA_045612345.1 Bacteroidales bacterium | reverse complement strand
GTGCAGACGCCTCTAGAAACGGTTCCGAATTCTGATAATGTGTTTCTCAATTTATAAGCAACCATGCTGTAAGCGCCTCTCTTGCCTTCGCATTCTGTGAGATATTTCGCCATCACTTCGTAAGCTTCCTTGCCGTAGAAGTCGTCAGCGTTGATGACTGCGAATGGTTCTTTGATAGTGTCGGCTGCCATCAATACAGCGTGGCATGTGCCCCAAGGTTTTTCTCTGCCTTCTGGTACTGAATAACCTTCTGGAAGAGCGTCGATGCTTTGATATACATATTCTACAGGAATGCCGAAGCGTTCTGTATTGTTGACTTTCTCAAAAGCTTCAGCGAAGTCTCTGCGGATTACGAAAACGACTTTGCCGAATCCAGCTCTTTTTGCATCATAGATTGAATAATCTAAAATAGCCTCGTTGTTAGGACCTACGCCGTCCATTTGTTTCAATGCGCCGTAACGAGAACCCATACCGGCAGCTAATACTAATAATGTTGGTTTCATTGTTTATTCATTTTTATGTCAACGGTCAACAGACAACGGACAACAGACTTTGTCCAAAATTGTCGCTGAATTTATAATCTATTTATTGAGACGCAGCAATAACATATTGTTAATTTTTATTGTGTTATTGATACGTCTCTACAAATTTTCAACTTTCAACTTTCAATTTACTTAATACGTCTCGCTCCGTCTGAAATGACAACGTCGTAAACCTTAGGTTCGCGATTGTATTTTGCGAGATATTCTTTCTTTGCTGTAGCGATGAAGTTGTCGTATAAGTCTTCTTTAACTAAGTTGATTGTGCAACCTCCGAAGCCGCCGCCCATAACGCGTGAACCTGTAACGCCGCATTGTTTTGCTACGTCGTTCAAGAAGTCTAATTCTTCGCAGCTTACTTCATATTCCTTGCTCATGCCGTAGTGTGTGCCGAACATTCTGTCGCCGACTGTGTCATAGTCGCCTTTTTCCAAAGCTTCGCATACGTCAAGGACGCGTTGTTTTTCACCGATGACGTAAACAGCACGCATATAATCTTCTTCAGAGATTTCTGCTTTTACTTCATCAAGCATCGCCATTGTAGCGTCGCTTAAGTAATTAACTTCTGGATGTCTTGCCTTGATATGAGCGCAAGCGTTTTCGCATGACTCGCGGCGTTTGTTATATGCTGAAGATGCAAGTTCGTGTTTTACGACTGTGTCGAGGAGAACGACTTTATAACCTTCTGGGTTGAATGGGAAATATTCGAACTCCATAGTAGCGCAGTTGAGGCGCATGAGGTGACCTTTCTTTCCGAATACAGAAGCAAATTGGTCCATGATGCCGCATTTAACTCCGCAGTAGTTGTGTTCTGTTGACTGACCGATTCTTGCGAGTTCAAAACGGTCTATATTAAGGTTGAAGATTTCGTTTAATGCATTTGCGAATGTTGATTCCAAAGCTGCTGATGATGACATGCCAGCTCCGAGAGGAACGTCGCCGACGAATACAGTGTCGAAGCCTTTTGGTTCAAAACCTCTTTTCTTCATTTCACGGCAGACGCCGAAGATATATCTTGCCCATGATTCTTGTGGAGCGTCTTCTTCGTTCATGCCGAATTCGGCTTGTCCGTCATAATCCAATGAATAAGCACGAACCTTGTCTGTTCCATTTGGATTTATAACAGCGTAGATGCCTTTGTCGATTGCGCCTGGAAATACGAAACCACCATTATAATCAGTGTGTTCGCCAATCAAATTGACGCGACCAGGTGAGGTGTAAACCATATAATCATTGCCAAATAATGACTTAAACTTTTCTTCAATGATTCTTGTATCCATAATTTTAGATTTTAAAACTCAATTTTTATTTAATCCTCAAAAGTACAAAATATTATTGTATAAAATACACTCATTATGTAAAATTATAATCTTACCTTTGCACAAAAATTTATCATGAAAAAAGCATTACTTTACATATTGATAATTAGCATATTATCATCTTGTACGGATGCGATTAATCGCGTCCCTACGACAATAGGACCAATACCGACTCAGGAACAAATTGATTGGCATAAACTCGAGACATACGCTTTCGTGCATTTTGGATTAAACACCTATAACGACCTGGAATGGGGCTACGGAAACACTCCATTTTCTACTTTCAACCCAACAGAACTTGATTGCGAACAATGGGTTATGACACTTAAACAATGTGGCATGAAAGGCGTGATTCTCACTGCAAAACATCACGACGGCTTCTGTCTATGGCAGACGAAAACAACAGATTACAGCATCGCCAATTCTCCTTATAAAAACGGCAATGGCGATATGGTAAAAGAACTCTCAGATGCCTGCAAGAAACATGGTTTAAAATTCGGTCTTTACCTTTCTCCTTGGGATAGAAACCACGCTCAATATGGTTACGAGGATTATGTTGAAGTATATCATAATCAGATAAATGAACTTACCAGCAATTACGGTGATCTCTTCGAATTCTGGTTTGACGGGGCTAATGGCGGAAATGGTTATTACGGAGGAACCAACGAGTCTCGCTCAATAAATGCAAAGGAATATTACGATTACGAACGTGCTCGCGACACAATCTTGAAACGCCATCCTAATGCGATGATATTTGGAGGCACTTGTCAGACAATACGTTGGGTCGGCAATGAGCAAGGATGGGCAGGCGACACCGACTGGTGTATGATAAATCCAGAAATTGATAACAATCACAGATATCTAACTCATGGTTCTGGAAACGGAACTCATTGGATTCCAGCGGAAGTGGATGTCTCGATTCGTCCAGGTTGGTTCTATCACAAACGCGAAGATCATCAGGTAAAAAGCATTGCGCAACTCACTGACATTTACTATCGTAGTGTCGGTCATAACGCAAATCTATTGCTTAATTTCCCAATAAACCTTGATGGAAAAATCCCAGCACTCGACTCATTAAGAGCAATAGAATGGCATAATGTCATTTCTAATGATTTGAAAGATAATCTTTTGAAAGATGCAAAAGTGAATGTCGATAACGAAAGAGGCCGTAAGTTCAAAGCGGAAAACGTTATTGATGATAATTGGGATACATACTGGGCAACTGAAGACGATTACAACTTCGGAACTATCTCATTCACATTCGACAATCCTGTGAAAATGAATAGGGTAGTGCTACAAGAATACATTCCGCTCGGACAAAGAGTAAGCGATTTCTATATGGAAGGTGAATTGAATGGCAAATGGTTTAAAATCAATAGTTTTGATACATTATCGACTATAGGTTACAAACGCATAGTTCGCTTCAATACAGTGGAATTAGACAAACTAATAATCTATTTCGAAGAAAGCAGAGGACCTTTGTGCATCAATAATATAGAAGCATATTGCGCACCGATTTTATTGACAGAGCCAAGCATAAGCCGTAATTACGATAATTATGTAAAGATAGAATCATCAGATAAAGACGCAACTATCTTCTACACAACCGACGGTTCGGAACCTGACGAGAATTCATTAAGATATGAAAAGCCTTTCATTTTCAATAAAAATGGTCTTATTAAAGCTATTTCTTACGACATTGCATCTAAAAGCAAAAGCGCCGTTGCAGCAAAGGAATTAGACTTGTCACACGATTTCTTCAACATCATTGAGCCTAAAGACGGCAGCAAGAAAATCATAGACGCCAATGTGTATTCAACGATGTATATCAATAACAACGAAGCTCTTACGATTGAATTTAACGAAGAACAAACGATATGCGGCTTCAGATACACACCAAATCAAAGCAGAGACGCCTCACGTCATATCGTTGATTATGAATTATACATTGACGGAAAGAATATCAAATCCGGTACTTTCGGAAATATCAAAAACAACCCGATAGAGCAGGTCGTGAGATTTGAAGAAGTAAAAGGCAAAACCGTGACTTTCATTCCAACGAGAAACACGGATAATAGCAGAAACTGCGGCATAGCAGAGTTTTCAGTTATCACGAAATAAAGTCAACAGACAACGGACAACAGTCAACAGACTTGGTCGATACAAGTCTGCAAATGCAAATATTCCGCGTGATACTCGAGATTCGTGGAGTTTTTTCACTCGCACATTGCGTCGAACATCTCGTGTGTTCCGAGTTTGCCGTTGATGACGCAGACGCATTCCACGACTGCTTTAACGCATAATTTCTCGTCAGACGCTCTGTAGATATCCTGATAGAAAACGTATCTTATTCCTTCTTTTTTGACATTAAGTCTGCTGATGAATTCATCGCCACCTCTTAACGGAGTCTTGTATGTCAATGAAATACGAGCCACGACTGGGTCAATGCCTTGTTCGTGCAAGTCGGCGAACTTCACGCCTCTAGATTCAATGAATTCGTGGCGTGTATGTTCTGTATAATGCTGATAATTAGCATTGTTAACTATTCCTTGTCCGTCGCATTCGTAGTCGCGGACTTTCATCTTCAATTCAAAAATATATTCCATCAGATTTTAATGTCTTCTTTAAGGTTAAAATATTCTTTCAAAATTCCGCTTTCAAGTAAATCGTCTTTCTTTGCTGAAACGAGTTCCTTTCCTTTTGAAATCATCCAGATGTCGTCAGTGTAACGTAACAATAATTCCAAGTCGTGAGAACTGAAAATAATGGTCTTGTTACGTTCTTTTGTCAGCATTTTCATCAATGAAAAGAGTTCTATTTTACTTGGATAATCGATGAAGGCAGTAGGCTCGTCCATAAATATAATAGGAGTATTTTGCGCCAATGTCTTTGCAATCATCACCTTTTGTTTTTCGCCATCACTAAGAGTATTGAAATATCTGTCTTTCAAATGGTTTATACCAACTATCTCAAGTGACTCTTGAATTATATTTTCATCTTCTTTTTCTATCTTTCCGAAGAAGTTTGTATACGGACAACGTCCACTCGCGACCACATCATACACCTTCAAAAACATATCGTCAGGTCGCTCGGTAAGAACAAGGCCAATCAACATAGCCTTCTCTTTAGAAGAATAGTCAGAAAGCTCTTTCCCGAACAATTCAATGCTTCCGCTTATTGGTTTGATATGCGCAGTCAAAGTCTTGAATAGCGTCGATTTTCCCGCGCCATTAGGTCCAATCAAAGCAATCAGATCACCTTCGTTCAAACTAACGTTGATAGGAGGTAAGATGGTCTTATCTTTATATCCAATATGTAAATCCTTCGTTTTTAAGACTTCCATTACTTTATATATTAAAAATCAAACCTTTATCTTTTTCTTAAAATAACCCAAATGACGATAGGCGCTCCTATGAATGCAGTGACGGCATTGATAGGAAGATTGCCTTCAAAACCTGGCATTCTTGCTACTAAGCTGCACAACAAACTGACGACCATTCCTATAAGCATAACCGCTGGAACCAAAATCCTATGATCACTGGTTTTGAAAATGAATCTAGTGAGATGCGGAATCGCAAGTCCCAAGAATGCAATCGGACCGCAATAGGCAGTCACGATAGCTGTTAAATAACCGGAAACGAGTATTATAAATAGGTTGTTTCTCTTTACGTTAACGCCTAAGTTCTCTGCATATAAATCACCTAAAAGTATGACATTTAGGTTTTTAGACATAAACAAACTCGCAAATAGACCTAATGCGATACTGATTGAGAAAAACATCAGTTTGCTTGTTCCGACAGCGGAAAACGATCCCATTCCCCAGATTACGAAGGCGTGGATGTCTTCTTTCATACTGAAGAACTTCATTATATCAGTCAAGGAACCGGCGAGATATGACACCATCAAACCGATGATTATCAATGTGGTCATATTTCTTACGCGACTGCTGAATCCTAATATTAGCATCAATACTAATGTCGCGCCTACAAAAGCGGCGAGACTCACTCCGAGGTTTGACCAGATTCCCATTGTGGAAAGGGCAGAACCGCCTAAAATGCCTGTCAATAGGATTGTTATCGCGACTCCCAATCCAGCGCCGCTGCTGATACCAAGCATAGAAGGATCGGCGAGTGGATTTCTGAATAATGTCTGCATCAAAAGTCCAGCGACCGACAAAGCAGCTCCTGCAAATAGGGCAGTCACTGCCTGTGGCAATCTGTAGTCAAAGACTATTGTCGAGACTGTCGGATTCACTTCAGAACCGAAAAACACATTAAACAAATCGGCAAATGGAATCGTGACTGAGCCTACGAATAAATTAAGGAAAAACAATAATATTCCTAAAAATATTATTGTTATTAAAACACTGATATTTATTTTATTACGAGACATTATTTAACTAATAACTTAAAGTATTTTGGAGTGTAGTTTTCCCACTCGTCTGTTAATAATTCCGGATGAAAATGATAGATAAAATCAGCCAATAAGACGTCTGGTTCATATTGTGACTTCTCGAAATATCCGCATTCTCTCACATTGCAAACAAGCAATTGTTTTTCCTTGAACGCCTTGAAAAGCGGATACAATTCGTTTTCATTTTTCAATCTTTCGTAAGTGAAAGGAGTGTCGTATGAGTTAATGACTCTCCAGAAATCAGCCTGATGCGCCTTTAACAAAACGCTCTCTGCGTCAATGTGCAGACTTCCCGCCGATTCGTTGTCTTTCCAGATATAATCGCCGCCAGCGTCAGCGAAGATCTTTGCGATATAGCTTTTTCCACCTGGAACATACCATTGATTTTCAAATGGCAAATCGGAAAATACCGTAGGTTTATCTTTAATTGTTGAACATTTGTAAGACAAAGATTCATAACGTCTTACGACGTCCTCAAACCATTGATTCGTAACATCTTCCATTCCGCATAAAAGTCCCACGACTTTCATCCATTCAGCACGTCCGAGAGGATGACTTTCAAGATAATCAGGGAATGAAATCAATGTGGCGGAAGTTAATGTTGCCAAATTAGAATAATCGACAGTAGGATAGGGCGTCACCAAAATAATATCTGGTTGTAAATGTATGATTTTCTCAACATTAACATTTGTTGACATGCCAACATCGAGCATCTTTCCTTCGGCAACTAGTTTTAGAATTTCATTATTAGCAGTATAATTGCTCTCCAAGATGCCTTTTACTTTTTCAATCTCACCAAGTTTTTGAAATACAGACCATTGTGTTGATGAAAACGCAACAACCGACTTAATAGGAGTTCTGATTATTTGCTTGTTTGAAACGCTTTCTGGAACATCAACGGTATCACTAAAAATGTAATACTCATTATTTTCCAACGAATTATTATTGATGACAAGTCTGTATCCAGATTCAAAAGGATATATCTCAAAATTCTGAGCGTATTTGACAATGTTTAAAGTGTCGTTTACTTTCTCATCGTTCAAATTGCTTTTTTGAACACTATTACACGAAACTAATATATAAATAATTGAAAATAAAACGAATATACAATTATAACGAAAGCTGTTTTTAACCATTGTCTTTAACAAAAAATCTTAAAATTAATTGTCGTCAAAGATACAAAAAAAGCCATAGTTCAAAGGGCAAGAACTCAGAAAAAATAATTATCTTTGTACGCTTAATTTAAAACTAAAAGTTATGGGTTTTTACGTATTTCACACACCGAAACCGAGGAAGTTCAACTATACACCTCGTTACTTTGATCCAAATCAAGAGGCTTTAGAAAAGAAGAAAGCAGCTATGGGTCTTGATTCTAAGTTATCTGAGTACGAGAAACGTAGAATGAGAATCAGAACAGGTTTCGGCTACGAACCAGAAGAAGTGAAGGAAAAAAAGGTCAAGATTGGCTTTAAAGGAATGAGATTCGTGGTTTTCTTTGGAATCATGGCTTTGTTCACATACATCATTTTCGGAACCCCATTAGTAGATAATTTTATTCAAATGTTCCTTAGTTTAGGAAAATAAAATCAAGCTTTATGTCCTTCGATATAATTAAGTTATTACCCGATTCTGTCGCCAATCAGATTGCTGCCGGAGAAGTTATTCAACGTCCGGCTTCTGTCGTTAAGGAATTGATGGAGAACGCCATCGATGCTGGCGCAACACAAGTCGATTTGTTCATCAAAGACGCTGGCAGAACAGCGATTACCATCATCGACAATGGTTGCGGCATGTCGGAAACTGACGCTCGTCTTTGTTTTGAACGTCATGCGACATCTAAGATCAGAAAAGCAGAAGATCTCTTCGCTATACGCAGCATGGGATTTAGAGGAGAGGCGCTCGCAAGTATCGCAGCTGTGGCTCAGGTTGAACTGATGACACGCCGCAAGGACGACGAATTGGGAACTAAAATACTTATCGAAGGTTCTGTAGTAAAAGAACAAGAACCAAAGCCAATGGCTGTTGGAACCAACTTTACAGTTAAGAACTTGTTCTTCAACATACCTGCTCGTCGTAACTTCCTGAAATCAAACGAAGTGGAGATGCGTCATATCACAGACGAATTCTTCCGCGTAACGATGATGCATCCTGAAGTTGCGTTCTCTCTTTCTCATAACGACAAAGAGATTTATCACCTGCCAAAAGGAAACCTAAAACAAAGAATAGTAGGACTTTGCGGGAAAGATTATGATAAAAGGCTGTTGCATGTACAACAGGAAACTGAGACTGCGACTATAAACGGTTTCATCGTAAAGCCTGAGTTCCTCAAAAAGACAAGAGGAGAGCAGTATTTCTTTGTAAACAAGCGTTTTATAAAGCATTCTTATCTTCATCATGCAATAGAAAATGCTTATCAGGAACTTATTCCTAAGGATTGTTTCCCTGGTTATTTCATTGATATTGACATAGATCCAAAAGAAATAGATATCAACATTCACCCAACAAAGACAGAAGTGAATTTCCAAGATGTCAAGTTGGTGTATGCTATACTTCATTCCGCTGTGAGAAAAGCCATAGGACAGAACAACTTAGCTCCGATGTTGGACTTCGACGTGACTCCAGATTTAGGCATCGACTTCGGTGAGGTTAGCAGAATGGATCGTCCTATCAACGAACCAAAAATAGATTTCAATCCAGGCTTTAATCCTTTTAAGACACAGCCTCAGACACGTCATTCTTCTGGAAACTGGAAGATATTGTACGAAGACAATAACGACACTGTTGCAAGTAACATAAATAAAATCAGTAACTTTGATGATGTAACCGAGAGTTCTGTCGTTGACAACAAGAATCTTTACTTACAGTTGCAGCAAAGCTATATTGTAACAACAATGAAATCGGGTCTTCTTGTTGTAGATCAGCATCTTGCTCACAAAAGAGTGCTTTATGAAAAGTATCTCAGAGAGATGGAAAACACCACAGAAGCTTCACAGCAAGAGTTGTTCCCTCACCATATTACGTTGAGTCCTAACGATGCTTCATTGTTAAGAGAGATAAATCCTGACTTGGAAAAGATAGGCTTCAGAATCCAGCAGATGAACAACACTACGTTCATCATCAACGGAACTCCTGCCGATAGCAAAAACAATGACGCTGTGGCATTGCTTGAAAAGATTTTGGAGATGTATAAAACAAATCTCGTTGATTTGAAGTTAGATAAGAAACTTAATCTTGCCAGATCTTTAGCTTCTCAGTTAGCGATAAAAGCAGGACAGACATTGTCGCCAACAGAAATGCAAGATCTTATCGACAGACTTTTCGCATGTGCGGTTTCAGAAGTCTCTCCAGATGGAAAGAAAATATATACTATACTGAATGTTAATGAATTAAAAACACGTTTAAGTTGATATGAACAATTTTAGACCAAGTGGTTTTTCAGTTCTGCCAATGGTCGTGAAAAACCTTTTGATAATAAATGTCTTATTTTTCTTGGCCACTATAGCTGCCGATGTGGTTCTTCGCATTGACCTCAAGGATTATCTCGGCTTACATTATATCGGAGCCTCTGATTTCCAGCCATATCAACTCGTCACTTATATGTTTATGCATGGTGACTTCGCACACCTTTTCTTTAATATGTTCGCGCTCTGGATGTTCGGCAACACTCTTGAAAACATCTGGGGACCAAACAGATTCCTGCTTTTCTACTTCGTATGCGGGATAGGAGCGGGACTCGTACAAGAACTCGTGCAATACATTCAATTCGTCACCACCTTACAAGATTACGCCAATGTCAATATGGGCGGACACATCATTCCAATGAGCCAATACCTTAATTTACTGACGACTGTCGGTGCTTCAGGTGCTGTTTACGGCATCTTGCTCGCTTTCGGTATGATGTTCCCTAATTCAACATTATATATCTATTTCGCCATTCCAATCAAAGCAAAATGGTTCGTGTTGATTTACGGTATCATTGAACTGTTAGCAGGCTTCAGAGGCGTTGATAATGTGGCGCATTTCGCACATCTCGGAGGTATGCTCTTCGGTTTGATATTGATACTTTATTGGAAAAAGAAAGGCAACCTTTATTGATTATGAGACCATTTCAACAAGCTAATATATTAGAAGGATTTAAAAGCTTTTTCTTGCAAAAGACAGTCTTGTCGCGCCTTATGTTAATAAACATCGTGATATGGCTTATATGCTTGTTTATAAGCGTATTCACATGGCTTTTCAACATCAGTGACATTTCTTTTGTAACGAAACTATTCGCCGTACCGTCTGATATCGTAACATTATCTGAAAAGCCTTGGAGCATATTCACTTATATGTTTTTGCAAGAGCAATTTGGGCACTTGTTTTTCAATATGTTAATGCTTTATTATGGCGGCAAGATATTCCTGCAATACTTCTCACAAAAGCAATTATTCTGGACATACATCGTCGGCGGATTAGCAGGAGCGTTGTTTTTCATTTTGGCATTCAATGCGTTCCCAGTCTTTGAAAATATGAAAGGTCATGCCGTGGCATTAGGAGCGTCGGCATCAGTACTTTCAATCTTGATAGCTGCAGCGACATATCGTCCAGATTACACATTGAACCTTTTCCTTTTGGGACAAGTCAAGATGAAATGGGTTGCTATAGTATTTGTAATCATTGACTTTTTAAGTATAACAAAAGGAAATTCAGGAGGACATATCGCACATCTAGGAGGTGCGTTATGGGGATTTTTATATGCTCTTATGTTGAAAAACAATTTCGATTTACATAAACTTTTCAAGAAAAGAGCCAAGATAAGAGTCAAGACCGTCAACTCTGAAAATTATCATCAAAGACCAAAAAGTGACGAACAATATAATGCAGAACGTGCTATGGATCAAGAAGAAATAGACAGAATTCTTGAAAAGATAGCTAAAAATGGATACGCAAGTCTAAACGACAAGGAAAAGGAGTTTTTATTCAGACAAAGTAAAAAGTAAGAAACAATGGGAGAGAAAGCGAGAGACAAAAAGAGAAGAAATACTTTTTTACAGGGATTCGGCAAGGCGATAATAGGCATCTGCGGAATAGTGGCTTTATTATCATCTTTCTTATGCTCTTTATGTCCGCTTATCAACCCTTCTATCTTTGTATGGACAGCCTTTTTCGGATTGGCATTCTGGATTATATTCTTTGCTAACGTAATAATACTCATCATCTTAATTTCCCTTAAGTCAAGAAGAACACTGCTCATTCCAATTGTCGCGCTTTTATTTTCAATTCCAGGAATAATAAAATCCTATTCTTTTGGAGAAAACAAAGACTGTGAGGCGCAGATAAAAGTAATGACTTATAACGTAGGTGTTTTCAGAGATTATAAGGTGAAGTCACGTTCCGTTACTGACGTAAAACAGTCTTTGGCAAAGTTAGTAAAAGAAGAAAATCCGGATGTTTTATGTCTTCAGGAATCAGGCAGTTGGTCTGGAAACACTGCTTCCGCATTTTCCCAAATGATTGGTTATAAATATTATAGCACCAATAAAATCAATGGTAATAGTTACTTTTCTAAATTTCCGTTAGAAGACATAAAAAATGAAAGCATAAGTAAATTTGCCGACATAAAGAAAATCAATATAAACAAAGAAGATTATTTCTATCTTGTGAATTGCCACTTCAATTCTTTTTGTATCTCAACTCAGGAAATCGAATATATCAACGACACGAAAAATATCGTCAAAGATTCTGAAACATACGGAAAATCTGTTATTTCAAAATTAACAAACGGATTTAGAATAAGACCAAAAAACATTGAAATCCTATTGAAGAAACTGCCGAATGACGGAACACCTATTATTGTATGCGGCGACTTCAACGACACTCCTATGTCATACACATATAATCAGATACTTAATGCCGGTTTGAAAGACGCTTTCATCACAGCATCAAGAGGAATAGGCAAGACATATTGCGGAGCGCTTCCTTTATTGAGAATCGACTATTTCTGGTATAATGACAATATAGAAGTTATCAATTACAAAAGGATAAAGCAAAGCACATCGGATCATTATCCTTTGACATTGACGTTTAATATCAATAAAGGTGTAGAGGAGAAGCGATGAATTTTAAGTTAGTATCGAATTTCAAGCCTACTGGCGACCAACCGCGAGCCATAGAGCAGCTTAAACAAGGAATATTGAATGGCGAGCGGTATCAGACACTTCTGGGCGTAACGGGATCCGGAAAGACCTTTACAATAGCGAATACGATTGCGGAGTTGAATCGCCCTGCATTGATACTCAGTCACAACAAGACTCTTGCTGCACAGTTGTATAGTGAATTCAAGCAGTTCTTCCCAGAGAATGCAGTCGAGTATTTCGTTTCATACTACGACTATTATCAGCCTGAAGCCTTTATACCTCAGACAAATACATATATCGAGAAAGACCTTTCGATAAATGATGACATAGAGAAACTACGTCTCAGCGCAACGACATCACTGCTTTCTGGCCGTAGAGATATCATAGTAGTATCTTCTGTTTCTTGTATTTACGGTATCGGAAATCCAGAAGATTTTGAAAAGAACGTAATATATATTGAGGTAGGAAAACAAATCCTTAGAGATGATTTTCTCAGACATCTGTCAGATTCTCTTTACAGTCGCAACGACATTGAGTTTACACATGGTAAGTTTAGAGTCAAAGGCGACACTGTTGACATATTTCCAGCTTATTCAGATGTAGCATATCGTGTTATATTCTGGGACGATGAAATTGAAGAAATCGAATCTTTTGATCCTGTCAATGGAACTCGTATCGAGACACTTTCAAGTCTTACATTATTCCCGGCGAATATCTTTGTGACTTCTAAAGACAAGATAAAATCCGCCACAAACGATATCCAGCTTGATATGTTCAAGCAGGTTGAATATTATAAGGAGATAGGCAAGTTTGAAGAAGCGAAACGCCTTGAAGACCGTGTCTGCTATGATATAGAGATGATTAGAGAACTCGGATATTGCAGCGGAATCGAGAATTACTCACGTTATTTCGACGGCCGTGATCCAGGAACTCGTCCTTTCTGCCTCATCGACTATTTCCCAGATGATTTCATCACAATCATTGATGAAAGTCACGTCACCGTTCCGCAGCTTCGTGGCATGTATGGCGGCGACAGATCAAGAAAACAGACTTTGGTGGAATACGGCTTCAGATTGCCATCTGCTTTGGACAATAGACCTCTTAAGTTTGATGAGTTTGAATCACTTACAGGACAAACAGTTTATGTAAGCGCTACACCAGCTGATTATGAATTACAAAAGACTGAAGGCATTTATGTGGAACAGCTCATTCGTCCTACAGGCTTATTGGATCCAGTAATCGAAGTACGTCCTTGCAAAAACCAGGTCGATGATTTGATAAACGAGATTCATAGGGTAGTGAAAGGCAAACAAAGAGTTCTTGTCACAACCTTGACAAAAAGAATGGCGGAAGAACTGACTCGCTATCTCAATAACTTGAATATCAACACAAGATACATACACTCTGATGTCGACACATTGGAAAGAATCGAGATTATGAATGGCTTGAGAAGCGGCATCTTCGATGTCTTGGTAGGTGTCAACTTATTAAGAGAAGGTCTCGACCTGCCAGAGGTTCAGCTCGTTGCTATTATGGATGCCGATAAGGAAGGCTTCTTGAGATCAGAACGCTCCTTGACACAGACAGCAGGCCGTGCAGCACGTAACGCCGACAGTTTAGTTATAATGTACGCTGATAAAATCACTGATTCTATGCGCAAGACAATCGATGAGACAGCGCGTAGGAGAGAGATTCAGATGGCTTATAACATAGAGCATGGCATCACGCCAAAGACTATCATCAAATCGATAGATACATCTATGAGCAAGACGCTCGGAAAAAGCAAGGATTATCCTACAGCAGATGATAATGTCAAAGCCGTTGCTGAAGAGGCTCATGCTACATATAATTCAGCAAAAGACATCAAGAAGGCAATACTTGAAGCCAAGAAGGAAATGGAAAAAGCCGTCAAGAATCTTGACTTTATGGAAGCTGCAAAATACAGAGACTTGATTATAGCACTAGAGGAGAGGTTGTAGTTCTGAACTCAGAACTCAGAACGTTGAACTTTGAACCCTGAACATTGAACTTGTTTCAATAAAAGTGGGGGATTTAATGATGAAATTTAACATTTTATCTACATTTCAAAATTGACGTTTCCTTTAACTTACTAATTATTACCGTTAACTTATTTCTTAATAAATATTTGATATAATCCTTTGTACATTTGCTCAAAATTGGTTGGTTGTTTTAGGATCAAACAATTCTGGTATTGCAAACTTGTTTTTTTGTTGTTTTTGGTTTGTTTCATACCAGTGCTTTTCGAATAAGAGAAAAAATGTTTGACCAAAGAAAAGAAGTCGGTTTCGGCCGACTTTTTTTATTATATCCGTTTACTTACTCTTATTTACCGAAAACTTGTTTCTTACTATTCATCGGTATCAAACGGATTTACTTTTGCATCGGTTTTATTAATAATTGTGACGTAACATTCTGCACTCCCAATGCAGAAACGTTTTTCATCAGCCCTTGAGAAGAATCGCTTTTTTGTTGTTTTTTTTCGGTTCGAGAATTCTCAAGGGCTCTTTTTTTGAACATCAAAGCTTCAAAAACTCAGAAACTCAAAACTTTGAAGCTCTGAGATTTTGAGATTCTGAATTTTTATAATAGCTGGGCGCGTTAGGGATTGGAGCGGCATCCTTTGCGAGGTAACGAGCAAAGATAGAGCGGAAAGCCCGACGGCGATAGCCGGAACGCCCAAGAAAGACAAATGGCTAATGACTAAGGACAAAAAACCAAGGACTAAAGATAAACTTTTGCCATTAAACTCTGCTTTCTTTAAAAAATCAAAATAAAAATTATGTTTAGTAAAAAATATTACTATTTTTGTGTTTGAAAAAACGAGTAATTATGAAAATTTTAATGACACTATGTAACGCGAACGCGGAAGTCATGACATCGTTCGCTACTCCAGAGGCTTGGGGTTGGTTACTTCAATTTTGCATTATCTCTATCGGTTTATTAGCAGGTAACATTTTAAGAAGAAAAGTTCCATTTTTAAGAAAGTCACTCATACCTTCAGCATTATTGGGCGGCGCCCTTTTACTTGTGTTAAAGGCAATTCCAGGAATGGAAAACATCGTCAACAAGCAATCAATGGAGATCATCACATACCACGCACTCGGCTTAGGATTCGTGGCACTCGCATTGAAAAATAACAAGATAGAATCAAAATCCTCCACGATGACCGTCATCGAAACCGGAACACTCACAGCAAGTACATACTTAATTCAAGCATTGGTAGGCCTCGGAGCTACAATACTTTTATTCCACTTCGGAAAAGTCATCTTCTACGCCAGCGGTCTCTTGTTGCCAATGGGCTACGGTCAAGGTCCTGGACAAGCTCTCAACTTCGGTACTATTTACCACGGACAAGCTCATCTTCAAGGCATTGACTTCGCCGGAGCTGACTTCGGTCTCTCAATAGCAGCTATTGGTTTCATCGTAGGTAGCGTTGTCGGCGTTATCTATCTCAATGTCTTGCGCAGAAGAGGCGTCATCTCAGTACAAGAAATGGAAGAACGTCAGATAAACACATTAGACGATTATCAAAGCGAGGACGAGATTCCAGACAGCGAATCAATCGACAAGTTCTCAATCCAGATTTGCTTGGTATTGTTTGTTTACTTCTTGGTTTATCTCTTCGTCAACACAATCCAGAAGATGGACCTCGGCGATTTCGGAACAAACACCTTGAAACCGATGTTATGGGGATTTAACTTCTTGTTCGGCACATTGTTCGGCGTGATAGCAAAAGCCTTGATCAGCAAGTTCAAGAAAGTCAAGTTGATGAGCCGTGAATATACAAACAACTACTTACTCAACCGTATCAGCGGATTCTGCTTCGACGTTATGATCGTCGCTGGCACAGCAGCTATCAGTTTCAACGACTTAAGAGAATTCATTTTCCCATTGATATTAGTATGCGTTTTAGGTGCAATTGCAACATTCATCTATTTGAAAGCTGCTGCTAAACACTTATATCCAACATACGTCAACGAAGGATTCCTCAGCATGTTCGGCATGTTGACAGGTACAGCAAGTAACGGTATGATTCTTCTCCGCGAGATCGACCCTAAATTCGAGACACCAGCAGCTAACAACTTGGTATTACAGACATTCCCAGCTATCGTGCTCGGATTCCCAATCATGCTTATCTTAGGATACGCACCACAGTCATTTGAAGCAAGCGTTATCACCTTGATAGTATTGGCAGTCTTGTTCCTCATCATGGCAGGATTCATTTTCAGAAAGAAGATTTTTAAGAGAAGAAAGAAATGATAACTAAGGCTATTGGCTTGGGGCCATTGGCTAAGTCTACAAATAAAAAAAGGAACGGTAAAAATTTATCGTTCCTTTTTTTATTGTCATTAAATATCCACAAAATAGCACTAATCCGTCACTAAATTTTCGTGTGGTGTTCGTGTTAATTCGTGGATGTATTATTTAGTGTATTCCAGCGCCTCAACGTCTGTTGACTGTTGACTGTTGTCCGTTGTCTTCGAAGAAATAGAACGACTTAGGAATATCTGTTTCAAATTTCATGTCTTCGCCTGTGACTGGATGCTTGAAGCATAATTTGTAAGCGTGGAGTCCTAATCTGTTGATTGGGTCGCTGCCATCACCATATTTCAAGTCGCCGACTACAGGGCATCCTAAATCTTGGAGGTGAACTCTGATCTGGTTCTTACGTCCTGTCTCGAGTTGTAACTCAACGAGAGAGTAGCCGTTTCCTGATTTCAATTTCTTATAATGAGTGACTGCATATTTGCCGCCATTGTCTTCCTGGCTTGAATGTGTCACGTAATGGCTGTCATCTTTCAGCCATGATGCCACTGTGCCTTGTGATTTTGGAAGCTCGCCATGAACCAAAGCGACGTATCTTCTGTCGTATACTCTTTCTTTCCAGTCTTGTTCGAATTCCAAAGCAACTTTCTTGCTCTTAGCGAAGATTATCAAACCAGATGTGAATTTATCGAGACGGTGAACAGTGTGAGCTGTAGCGTGTTGGTGACTCTTGTCTAAATAATAATTCAAGATTGTCTTGACGCTCTCGTCTTTAGGAGATGTGTTGCTTGACAAGATGCCGGCTTTTTTCTCAACGACCAAGATATAATCATCTTCGAAAACTATCTTGACCCAGAAATTCTTGAATCTGTTGCCTTCTGACGATTTCTTGATGCTGACGCGCATATTAGGTTTCAGTTGGAAGTCATGTTGTGACACGACTCTGTCATTGACATAAACAGAATCGTAAGTCAGCATTTTCTTCACTTTTGTACGGCTGATACCATCCATCGCCTTCATTAAAAATTCCATTAAAAGAGCATCTTCTCTTACAGTAAAAACAGTCTCTTGCGACTTATTTTTGTATTTATTATTATAGTGTCTTGCCATCGTAAAAACTTTTATGCAAAATTATTAAAAAAAAGTAAAACTATTACAAAATTCCTTACATTTGCAGAAAAGCTGCGAGCCTTTAGCTGCAAGAAATAAGCTCATGGCTCATAGCTCGAAGCCCATAGCAATAAAAATAATTAACTTAAAAATACAATATATGGAAATCAATCAGTTAAAAGATGTAGCATCACAAGTTAGACGTGATATCATCAGAATGGTTCATGCTTGTCAGTCAGGACACCCAGGTGGTTCATTGGGAGCAACCGACATTGTAACAGCTCTTTATTTCGACCAAATGCAAATCAATCCTGAAAACTTCAGAATGGATGCAGCAGGTGAAGACGCATTTTTCCTTTCAAACGGTCACATCAGTCCAATGCTTTACAGTATCTTAGCACGTCGCGGCTATTTCCCTGTAGCAGAATTGGCAACATTCCGTCGTCTTGGCACACGCCTTCAAGGACACCCAACAACAGCTGAAGGTCTTCCAGGCATCAGAGTTGCTAGCGGTTCATTAGGACAAGGCCTTTCTGTAGCAGTAGGTCTCGCAGAAGCAAAGAAACTCATGAAAGACGATCATATCGTTTACGTATTGATGGGTGACGGCGAACAAGAAGAAGGTCAAATCTGGGAAGCAGCTATGTACGCTCCTGCAAAGAAAGTTGACAACCTCATCGCTATCGTCGACTATAACAAGAAACAAATCGACGGTTCAACAGACGATGTTATGAACCTCGGTGACCTCAGAGCTAAATATGAATCTTTTGGCTGGAAAGTCTGGGAATGCAACGGCAACAATATGGAAGAAGTCGTTGACACATTGACAAAGATGCGTGAAAACGCACACAAAGGTCAGGCACAAATACTCCTCGCACACACAGAAATGGGTATGGGCGTTGACTTCATGATGGGCACACACAAATGGCACGGCGTCGCTCCAAACGATGAGCAAGCAGCTAATGCATTGTCACAACTCAAAGAGACTCTCGGCGATTATTGATTTATTAAACCTTAAAAACACATTATCATGGATTTCACAGTACAAAATTATAAAGATACAAGATCAGGTTTTGGCGAAGGTCTCTTAGAAGCAGCCAAACGTAATCCAAAAGTCGTTGGTCTCTGTGCTGACTTAATCGGCTCTCTCAAGATGGATGCATTCCAAAAGGAATTCCCAGAGAGATTCTTCCAAATCGGTATCGCAGAAGCTAATATGATTGGTATCGCAGCAGGTTTGAGCATCGGTGGTTATGTTCCTTTCACAGGTACTTTCGCAAACTTCTCAACAGCACGCGTTTACGACCAAATCCGTCAAGTCGTTTCTTATTCAAACAAGAACGTCAAGATCTGCGCTTCACACGCTGGTATCACATTAGGTGAAGACGGTGCAACACACCAAACACTCGAAGACATCGGTATGATGAAGATGTTACCTAACATGACAGTCATCGTTCCTTGCGACTTCAACCAAACAAAAGCAGCTACTATCGCTGTAGCAGAACACGAAGGTCCAGTTTACCTCCGTTTCGGTCGTCCAAAAGTAGCTAACTTCACACCAGCTGACGAGCCATTCGTAATCGG
>JAZKYV010000048.1:0-6619 GCA_045612345.1 Bacteroidales bacterium | reverse complement strand
GATTTGCCTTGCGTAATGGAGCTGTTAAAAGTTCTAAATTCTTACTCATTGTTTTTCAATATAAGGTAAATAAGATCCTAACACATTTTCTATCATATTATTAACTCCTTGTGAAGTTATAGTACCACCGCTGATAGCATCGACAGAGTGTTTTTGAAGATCAGCTGCTAAGTTAGCAACGCCGCCTTTAACAACATCAACAGATACGAATTTGCCATCGCTGAAGATTGTCTTGCCTTGGAATTGGCTTCTGAACCATTCTGTTGTGATTTCAGCACCTAAACCTGGAGTTTCTGATTTGTGGTCGAAAACAACGCCGACAACATTTTGGAAGTCTGATGTCATACCGATATAACCCCAGATAGGACCCCAAAGACCTGCACCTTGAAGAGGAAGTACGTTGACATTCTCTTTACCATTATTAATAACGATAATTGGCAATACGAAGTCTTGTCCGTTATCTCTCTTATAAAGCTCGTCTTTCAAGTTCATTGTGAAAGCTTCAAATTTCTGGTAGTTTTCTGTTGTTTCTTCAACAACTTCACCTTTACCATTTACGAGCATCATCTTAACGCAGTCATTATTGAAAAGTTCTTGAACATTAGCGCCTTCTACGTTTACGTCAGCTGCTTGTAAGATGTTCATCATCTTTTCATTGTTGACATTTGCTTGTTGGAATGGTTGTAATACCAATGCTGCCAATGATAACAAAGCAGCTACTATCACTGTCAAGACTGTGATATAGAAGAAAATATATCTATCTTTCATTTTGCACTCCTTTCTGCTTTTGCCCAGCGTTTTTTACGTTTACTGATATTCACTGCTACTACACAGTAGTCGATCAATGGAGCGAATACGTTGAGTAACAAGATAGCGAGCATCATACCTTCTGGGTAACCACGGTTAGCGACGCGGATCAATACAGCCATAGCACCGATGAGGAAACCGTAGATGATCTTACCGCAATTTGTCTGTGCTGCTGTAACAGGGTCTGTTGCCATGAAGATAGCACCAAACATGAAGCCACCCATCAAGAAATGATAGTAGAATGGAACTTCTGAAACACCGATAGCTGTGAACAACAAACCTAATGCTCCTGCGCCAACGAATGTTGAGAGGATAATTCTCAAGCTTGCTACGCCTGTAACGATGAGGAACAATGCGCCTAACAAGATAGCGATCTTTGATGTTTCACCAACGCTACCAGGAATTATACCGATGAACATATCCATAACGCTTGGAAGTTGCTCTACTCCACCGCCGTTCAATAATGTACCGAGTGGTGTTGCGCCACTGATAGCATCACCTCTTTCAGCGATCCAGATGCCGTCGCCAGACATCTTTGAAGGATATGAGAAGAACATGAATGCACGTGCAAGAAGAGCTGGGTTGACGATGTTCATACCGCTACCGCCGAACACTTCTTTACCGATGATAACTGCGAAAGCTACTGCGATAGCGAGCATCCACAATGGCACATCAGCTGGCATGATTAAAGGAATGAGGAAACCTGTTACGAAGAAACCTTCGTTGACTTCTTCTTTTCTGACTTGAGCAAAGATGATTTCAATGCCAAGACCAACAACGTAACTCACGATGTAAAGAGGTAAAATCTTCATCAAGCCATAACCGAAGTTTTGCATTAATGTAGCTGTTTCACCATGAGAAAGGAAATGTTGGTAACCAATGTTCCATGTTCCGAAGAGGAAGCAAGGAATAAGAGCGATGAGGACATAGATCATGTTACGTTTCATATCGACAGCGTCTCTTACGTGAGAACCGTTGATAGTAACCTTATTAGGAACGTAGAAGAATGTCTCCATTGCATCGAAGAATGAGTGGAAACAATAAAGTTTGCCGCCTTCTTCAAAGTTAGGTTTTATTTTATCTATAAATTTACGTAATCCCATAATATTGATATTCGATTAGTTCATTTCTTTGCGAAGCAATTCTAAACCTTCACGTATGATTTGTTGGATTGGTGTTTTCGATGGGTCGATGACTTCACACAATGCGAAATCTTCAGCATCGATTTCATAGATTCCGAGTTCTTCCATTTGGTCGATATCTTTGATGATACAAGCCTTGATAAGCTGCATTGGATAGATGTCGAATGGGAATACTCTCTCGAAGTTACCTGTCATGATGAGAGGACGGATACCGCCGTTGAGGTTAGTATCGAGGACCTTTTTGCTCTTCTTGCACAATGAAGCGCCCATTGTGTTTGTTGAAGTAAACTTCTTGAAGTTAGGAGCTAACCAACCAAAGAGTTGATAGTGATCGCCTTCAGGGATGACTGATATTTGTGAGTCGTAGAATCCCAAGAAGTTGTCGCCATTGATTTTCTTACCTGTCAATACGTTGCCGCTGATGATACGGACGTTTTCTGAAGTGATGTTGCCGTATAAGCCAGAGATTTCAGCACCGATTCTTGTTTGGTAATAAGCGCCATCTTTCACTTCTGAGCCTGTGAGAGCAAATACTCTGCGGCTGTCGTAGTTACCAGTGAGGAAGAGGTTGCCTATAGCGAGGAGGTCTTGTGCGTAGCAGTACCATACAGTCTCGCCCTTGTTGATTGGTGACAAGACGCTGAGTTGAGTACTTACGTTACCTGCAGGGTGTGGACCTTGGAACTCGTTGACAGAAATGTTCTTTGCAGAGAAGTTCAAAGCTTCGATAGCTTTCTTTGTCTCTGAAGAGTTGACGTTGAGATAAACCTTGCCGTTTGTCAATTTAGCGAGAGCTTCAACGCCTGCCTTGACAGCTTCCATTTGGCCAGCAACGATGAAGTTGTTATCTGGAGCCATTGGAGCTGTGTCGAACATTGACACTACGATACATTTTGGTTCATCTTGTGGGTTTGCGATTGTTGAATATGGACGTTGACGAAGTGATGTCCATGTTCCGCTTTGTACCATTTTTTCTATCACCTCATTGCGTGTGAGTGTTGATGGCTCTGCCTTACCGAAGTCGATGGCTTCATATTTTCCATCTGATTCGACGACGACTTGAAGGATGACGCGTTTTTCACCACGTACGATAGCTTTCACTTTTCCTGATACTGGAGATGTGAAGAAAATGCCTTCGTTTTTCTTGTCGTGGAAAAGAACGGTACCGACTTTCACGTCATCACCTTCTGCAACGTGCATTTTTGGCACTACTCCGATAAAATCGAGAGGTTTGATAGCATAAAGAGCAGGTTCATAAACCTTCATCTCTTTCTTTGCTTCGCCAACAAGGTGAATATCAATACCTTTTTTAATTTTAATCATAATAAGTTGTTTATTTTTTAAAAAAGTAAATATATACTTTAGATAAGGATTTACAACTATACTTTTAAAAACGACAAAAGGATGGCACCAAATGATACCATCCGTTTTGCAATTTATCTTAAATTAGAGCATAATTTTCTTTGTTGACATAGCGTCTGCGATTTGTTCTTCTGTTAACAAACCTTGTTCTCTTACGAGATCCATAACGCCTCTGCCTGTTTCGATAGCTTCTTTAGCAAGTTTTGTACATGGTTTGTAACCGATGACAGGAACTAAAGCTGTGATAACGCCAACGCTGTTTTCAACTAATTCTTTGCAACGTTTTTCGTTTGCAACGATACCGTCGATACAGAGTGTACGTAATACGTCGAAACCATTTTGCATCAATTCGATTGATTCTAACAATGCGTAAACCATAACTGGTTCCATAACGTTGAGTTCTAATTGAGCGTTGTTAGCGCCTAACATGATGCAGTGGTCGTTACCCATAACGCGGTAGCAGATTTGGTTAACTACTTCTGGGATAACTGGGTTAACTTTACCTGGCATGATTGATGAACCTGGTTGTAATGCTGGGAGGCTGATTTCGCCTAAACCGCAACGTGGACCTGAGCTCATTAAACGTAAGTCGTTACATACTTTGCATAAGCTTGTGCAGAGTGTTCTCAATGCGCTTGAATAAACTAACATTGGAGTAGCGTCTGATGTAGCTTGTACGAAGTCTTTTGCTAATTGGATGTCCCAGCCTGTGATTTCGCGTAAAGCGCGGAGACATACTTCTCTATATTCTAATGTTGAACAGATACCTGTACCGATAGCTGTTGCACCCATGTTGCTATATAATAATTCTTTAGCAGCTTCAAGAAGATGAGCTTTTTCATTCTTCATTGATTGTGCGAAAGCGTTGAATGTAAGACCTAATGTCATAGGAACAGCGTCTTGGAGCTGTGTACGACCCATCTTGATGATGTGTTCGAATTCTTTAGCTTTCTTTTCTAATGATTCGATGAGCATATCCAAATGTTTAACCATTTCGAGGTGGTCAGCGTACATTGCTAAATGTACTGCACATGGATAAGCGTCGTTTGTTGATTGTGAACCATTAACGTGGTCGTTAGGTGAACAGAATTCGTATTGACCTGGTTCGTGGCCCATATATTCTAAAGCGAGGTTAGCGATAACTTCATTAGCATTCATGTTTGTTGAAGTACCAGCACCACCTTGGATAACGTCAACTGGGAATTGATCGTTGTATTTGCCAGCGATAACATCGTCGCAACCTTTTACGATACCTTCGTAAATTTCTTTGCTGATTTTGCCTGTTTCGTAGTTAGCTACAGCAGCAGCTTTTTTGATAACGCCTAAGTATTTAACAACGTTTGGATAACGGTTGATGCCAATACCTGTGATTGGGAAGTTATCAATAGCTCTAAGTGTTTGAACGCCATACTTGCATTCCATTGGAATTTCACGTGTACCAATAAGGTCGAATTCCATACGTGTTTGTTTTGTTGCCATTTCTTTTGTATTTTATTTCTGTTCTGTGATTATTGAATCTATCGCTGTTAAACCAGATATTTGGGGATTTTTATACCTTAGTTTAACGTGTGTGCAAATATACTATATTTTTCTATTTCAGATGTTTTTTTTAGATGTTTTTTTCAGGTTTTTTAAGGCCAACGACTAAGGGCTAACGGCTAAGGGGAAAAGGCCAATAGCTAAAGGCCAAAAGCCTTAGTTCAAGGCTCAGAGTTCAAGGTTCAGAGTTCAAAAAAAAGCGCGACTCTTTCGAATCGCGCCTTTTTATCTTAACTCAGACTTTTGACTCTGACCTTTGACTCTGACCTTTGACTCTGACACTGACTCAGACTTACTGTGTCTGTGTCAATAGTCTGTGTTATTCTTTAGTTGTCATTTCGTACAACTTGACAGAATTGTGGATTGTCTTTTCTTTTGCTTCGTTACCGTACTTATCAACGTCAACGATGTTGCGTGGGCTGTGTGTGATACAGAGTGGTCCGTTCAAGCAGCCGCCTTCACATGCCATACCTTCGAAGAAGTTTTCTGTAGCCTTGCCGAATTTCAACTTCATCAAGTTAGCTCTACATTCGTCGATGCCGCTCATCACGATAGGTTTAAGACCTTCAACGTTGAGTTCTTTAGCAACGTCTAAGAGACCTTGAACAATACCACCTGACTTAGCGAAGATTCTTCCGTAGAATGAAGCGTTGTCTAATACAGTGTCCTCACATTCAACAGTATCGATGCCTCTTGCATCCAAGAATGCTTGCAATTCTTCGAATGACATTACGCAGTCGATAGCACCGCCTGTCTTAGGCAATTTGAACTCGAATTTCTTTGAAGCACATGGTCCGATGAAGACGCATTTAGCTGTTGGATCTGAATGCTTGATCATCTGTGCTGTCAAAATCATTGGAGATACTGAGTGTGAAATATGTTGAACTAATTCTGGGAAGTTCTTTTCAATGAAAGCAACGTATGATGGGCAGCATGATGTTGTCATCAAACCTTTTTCTTTCCATTCTAATGCTTCGTGATATAAAGTGATGTCAGCACCGAGAGCAGCCTCAACAACTTGATGGAAACCAAGTTTTTGGATTGCTGTAACGACCTGTGTTGGTCTGCCGAAACGGCATTGGCTTACGATAGCTGGAGCGATGACAGCGTATACTTTATATTTAGTGTTGTTCTCTGAACCCTTCAACATGTCGATGATGTCGAGAACGTAAGATTTGTCTGTGATAGCGCCGAAAGGACATTTGTAAACACATGCACCGCATGAGATACATTTGTCGTTGTCGATCTTAGCTTTCTTGTTTTCGTCAATAGAAATAGCTTTAACCTTACAGCTTACCATACATGGACGATGTTGCATGATGATTGCTGAGTAAGGACAAGCCTTTGCACATTTACCGCATTCGATACATTTTTCCTTGTCGACTACAGCGCGATGGTTAACGATTGAGATAGCGCCTTTAGGACATACGTCGTGACAAGCGTGAACCATACAGCCACGGCATGCTGGTGTAACCATTACGCCTTCTGCTGGACATTCGTCGCAAGCGATATCGATAACTTCTACTGGGTTAGGGTTGTTCTTGTCGCCACCCATAGCCAATTTGATTCTATCTTGGATGATAGTTCTTTCTTTGTAGATACAACAACGGATTTGAGGTTTTGGACCTGGGCAAATCACTTTAGGGATTTCGTAATATGCATTTTCCAAACCGCCTTCGTATGCACGGCGGATAACTTCTTTCAAAACGTTGTATTTAACAACTTGAACGTTTGTGTCAAAAACTCTTTTGTTTGTACTCATATCTTTA
>JAZKYV010000047.1:0-1520 GCA_045612345.1 Bacteroidales bacterium | reverse complement strand
TACGAAGAGTGGTCGCCTGTTATAAATCGCCAGCCGATGGCTGACGAAAATAAAACGCTAACTGCGGTTAGCGATTCGGAACTTAACGAGCAAATGTTGCTTATTGAAATTCGCCAGCCGATGGCTGACGAATTTAATTGGTCGGATTTTATTGCTATCGGCTTTAGCCATCATATTGAGATTATAACAAAAGCAAAGTCTTTAGATGCTCGTTTGTTCTATATACACGAATCAGCCACACACTTTTGGAATAAATACACTTTAAGAGATTATCTCAAGGCTGATTTGTACAATCATCGAGGAACGCTCCCCAATAATTTCACCGATACAATGCCGAGTACAAAGCAGGCATTAAAGGCTGTAAACGCATTCAAGGATGAATACTTGTTGGATTTTATCAATGTAGAAGAACTTGATACACAAGATGAAGATTTGAACGAGCGTGTGCTCGAAAAGTCCATTGTGGATAACATCAAAAGGTTTATCCTGACCTTCGGACAAGATTTTATTTTCGTAGGCAACCAATATAGGTTAGAAGTTTCGGGAGAGGAAATGTTTGTTGATTTGCTTTTCTTCAATCGAGAACTAAACTCACTTGTTGCCGTCGAGCTAAAATCAGGGAAATTCCGTTCTTCATACTTGGGACAATTGAGTACATATCTGTCGGCTCTTGACACATATGTAAGGAAACCGCACGAAAACCCTGCAATTGGCATCCTGTTATGTCGCGATATGAACCAGTCCTTTGTAGAGTTTGCTATCCGAGATTATGACAAGCCTATGGGTGTTGCAACTTATAGAGCTACGAAAGATATGCCTGAACGATTGCGCAATGCACTTCCCAATATAGAAGAATTAAAGAAACTGCTATAATTGAAATGCAGACGAAGGAAAATTATCATCATTCTCTTTTCGTCTGCATTTTTTTGTACCTTTGTGTCATCAAGAGTTATCACATTGAAGCATAACAATGAAGAACTCAGAAATACGAACGGTTGCTATCTCGTTACCCTATTTTCAGGCAATCCGAATAACCGTTTTATTCTAAGACAATTACAAATTCTGCGATTTTTTACAAAAAAAGTTAGGCTTTGGGTTAAAAGCGACACAGGGACGCGGGATATGTTACATTTTTATTAAATCTACAGGCAGACGGTACATGGTATGCTTTTTCTCCGTAATTTTGCATCGCAATAATATTATATAAGGTATGGACACAACAACGAGACGCATACTCATCGTGGACGACGAGGAGACGTTGTGCGAGGTGCTGAAACTGAACCTTGAAAACGAGGGCTACGACGTGGACACGGCCTTCAGTGCCGAGCAGGCTCTGACCTACGACCTGAGGTCCTATTCGCTTGTCCTGCTGGACATCATGATGGGTGAGCTAAGCGGCATAAAGATGGCACGGATGATGAAGGCAGACATTGCCACCGCCGACATTCCCATCATCTTCTGCACGGCAAGGGACAGCGAGGACGATATGGTGATGGGGCTCAACCTGGGGGCAGACGACT
>JAZKYV010000046.1:0-16684 GCA_045612345.1 Bacteroidales bacterium | reverse complement strand
AAGACACAGGTCACGTCAATGCATATTTTCCATTGTTTATCCCTAAGAGTTTCTTCAGCAAGGAAGCTAGCCACGTTGAAGGCTTCGCTAAAGAATGCGCTGTTGTAACTCACTATCGTCTTAAAAATGATCCTAATGGTGCTGGCGTTGTTGTCGACCCAGACGCTCGTTTGGAAGAAGAATTGATAGTTCGTCCTCCTTCAGAGACTATCATTTGGGATACATACCGCAACTGGATCAAGAGTTATCGCGACCTTCCAATCTTGTGCAACCAATGGGCTAACGTAGTCCGCTGGGAAATGCGTACCCGTTCATTCCTCCGTACAGCTGAGTTCTTGTGGCAAGAAGGTCACACCGCTCATGCTACACGTGAAGAGGCTTTGGCAGAAGCACGTAAGATGCTCGATGTTTATTCAGAATTCGCTGAAAAATACATGGCTCTTCCTGTTATCCGCGGTATCAAATCTGCTAACGAACGTTTCGCTGGTGCTGAAGAGACATTCTGTATCGAGGCTATGATGCAAGACGGCAAGGCTCTCCAAGCTGGTACTTCTCACTTCCTCGCACAAAACTTTGCTAAGGCTTTCGATGTTAAGTATTTGAATAAAGAAAATAAATTAGAGTATGTATGGGCTACATCATGGGGCGTTTCAACTCGTTTGATCGGCGCTCTCATTATGGCTCACTCAGATGATAACGGTCTCGTTCTTCCTCCAAGAATCGCTCCTATCGAAGTTGTTATCGTTCCTATCTACAAGACAGACGAACAAAAAGAAGCTGTTCTTAACTACTGCGAAGATTTGAAAAAACGCCTCGAAGCTAGAAGAATGCGCGTTAAGTTCGACGACCGCGACACTCAGAAACCTGGTTTCAAATTCGCTGAATGGGAACTCAAAGGCGTGCCTGTACGTATCGCCGCTGGTCCTCGCGACGTTGAAAACAACTCTGTTGAAATCGCTCGCCGCGACACTCTCGAAAAGTGCAACACAACAATCGACAATATCGAAGATTACATCACAAATCTTCTCGAAGAAATCCAAGAGAATATCTTCAAAAAAGCTCTCGACTTCCGTCAATCAAGAACTGTTAAAGTCGATACTTGGGAAGACTTCAAAACTCAAATCGAAAACAATATGTTCGTCTATGCTCACTGGGATGGTACTCCAGAGACAGAACAAAAGATCAAAGACGAAACAAAAGCTACTATCCGCTGCATCCCTTTGGACGACGACTTCGAAGATGGCAACTGCATCTACTCAGGTCAGCCTTCAAAACGCCGCGTGATATTCGCAAGAGCTTATTGATAGGTCTACAGACAACGGACAACAGACAACAGTCGTTGTCCACATAAAATAAGTAGAGACGCGTCAACGTTACCTTAAAAATAAACACACGTTGACACGTCTCTTTCTTTTGGGCGTTCCGGCTATCGCCGTCGGGCTTTCCGCTCTATCTTTGCTCGCTCCGCTATCACTTCGCTCGCAAAGGATGCCGCTTCAATCCCTAACGCAACGCGACGAATTGAAAATTGAAAGTGGAAAGTGGAAAATTAATTTTCAATTTTCAATTTTCAACTTTCAAATCAAAAAAAGCTGCCTCTCATTCGAAGCAGCTCTTATAACTTGGTGACTCGGTGTCTCAGAGTCTTGGTGTCTTATCAATTGTACGGCTCAATCACGCCCCTTGAATTTGGAACTGGTGATGGTGTGATGCTGTCGTTTAACACTTTTAATTCTCTGTTGTAATATACACTGCCGAAGTCTTTAACTAATGCAGCTAAGCTGTCTGTGCAGTTGACGTAGACAGAACCTTCGTAATGTACGTGAGCACATGCATATTTAGAAACCAAATCTTTTGCGTAGATGTTGTTTCTTGCATTGTGATAGATGTTTGTAAAAAATGAAGATCCGGAGACTGTAACCTTAGCTGTTCCATCGTATGTTGCAATGCACAAAACGTTGCAATTGATATCAATGTCGATGTGACCGGAACCGTGGTTTACAATCAAATTGAATTCGTCTATTGTGTTTTGACTTATGTAACCTTCTGATGTCAAATCGCCCCATGATTCATAGTCGATGCGTGTGAGACCGTTGTGATAAATTTTTATCTCTAAAGGATAGTCGTAACTTCTTAACCAATAGCGGATGTTCTCATTCTTTAAATATAAGGTGCCGTTTTCAACAGTGCTGGTGATTTTTTCCATAAGGTTTTCACCTGTTGTTATTTCTATCTTGGATTCGTCTGATTCGACTAAAATAACATCGATGTCGTTGTAGACATGTATTGCTGTGAAGTTTTCATCAAAGTAACGTGTTTCTGTTACAGGTTTTCCGTTTGTCAATGGAGCAGGTTCACAAGATGAAACGAACAAAGCAATAATAATTGCGACTAAAGTGCGGTTAAGTGCAGATAATTGGCTGATGGCGTCAAGCATTTTGTTGAACTTATTATTGTTTTTTCTATTGTTTCTTCTATCTTCTCTTCTCGCGATTCTTCTTTCTTTTCTCATAATTCTTTTACTCTTTCTCATGATATCTTGAATTATAGTTTGTAACCTACACCAAAACTGAGGAAGTCGGCGATATGCCATTGATGTATTGTAAGTGTGACTTTGCCGAATATGTGTTTGGTGAATTCCATTCTGAAGCCTAATCTTTGGTAATTTTTTTCGGTGTGCATATATTCACCGAAGTGCTTTCCGACGACAAACATGAAAGATGCTTTTCCTAAAAGCAATTCTCCTGCGACATGAGCGCCAGGATTCAATACCTGTGCGAAAGTCCATGGTTCGATGCCGTTTTTAATATTGCGATATATGTCGTTGCTGTTATAGATCAAGTCGAAACCGAGGCCGAGCTTGAAGAGTCGTGTGAGTTGTTCCATAACATATATCTCAAGGTCGAATACAGAGTTGTAGTCGTTTTGGAGATAATATGTTCTTTTGAAACCATATGACAAACTTGTGTAAAGTTCTGGTCTGAATTCTTTGAGATATTCGATGGTTCTCTTTTCGCTAAGCTGTTCTGCCTTGATATAAGGAACGGGGTTGTTGATCATATAAGCAGCGCTGATACCGCCTTTCAAAACGTTTGTTCCTTTGTTAGGTTCTGATGTGCAGCCGTTTGAGAAGTGTTGTAAACCTCCGAAGAGTGACATCTTGAATCTTTCGTTAAAACGATGTGTGATGTCGAAGGTGATACTTGCTGCAGCATTTAAAGGTGAGCCTATACATATATTATATGGGTTCTCGATATGGTTGTAGCTCTCTGTGAGATAGCCGAGACCTAAACCGAAGCGGATGCCGAAGTTGGTGTTGCCCTTGATGAATGGGAAGTAGATGTAAGGATAGATGGCGAAAGCCTGTCCCAAGACATCGATGTTTCCCATGTTTGAGTAAAATGCAGTGACACCGACAGCAGGATAGTTGAAGCATGTCTGCCAGTAAGATGTGCCGTAAGTCTGTTTCTGCAATGACAACTCGAACATTGGGAAGTGAGCTCTGTAGCCTTCCATCTCATAGTGGTGATGCATATAGAAACCATAGTTGAGTCGGAAATCGACTTCCATGTTTTTCATGAGGTTTTCTATGAATGGTGATTTATTTTCACCTTCATTCTTGCCTTGGGCAAATGCTTCATTAGAAAAATTTAATGTAAAAATGAAGCATAAAATAATCAATAATAATTTGTCCTTTTTCATACTGCAAAATTAGCGAAAAATTTTAAAAAAAAAACTCAAAAACTCAGAAGTTTAAAAACTCAAAGCTTCAAAACCTCAGAAACGCAAAATTTTGAATTTCTGAGATTCTGAATTTTTATAATAGCGGTGCTGCGTTAGGGATTGGAGCGGCATCCTTTGCGAAGCTCGGACTTCAGACTTCGGACTTCAGACTTCGGATTTTTTTGAGCGGGGCGGAAATGAAGCGTGCAAAGATAGAGCGGAAAGCCCGACGGCTTCGCCGGAACGCCCAAAAGAAAATTGAAAATTGAAAGTTGAAAATTGAAAGTTGGTTATCAGTAGTCAAAGTTCAGAGCTCAAAGTTCAAAGTTCAAAAAAAAGTCTGTTGTCTGTTGACCGTTGACCGTTGTCTTTTTTATATTTGCAAAAAAAATGATATGAATAAAAATATGGATTCAAATAGCCAACAGCCAACAGCCAACAGCCATAGTTCGACACAGGCATTTCAGCGATTATTGGATATAATGGACAGACTCAGAGTGGAGTGTCCTTGGGATAGAAAACAGACTATAGAAAGTCTTCGTCATCTCACGATAGAAGAAGTCTTTGAGTTAAGTCAGGCTATTGTTGATGAAGATTATCAAGATGTTAAGAAAGAACTTGGCGATATCATCATGCATATCGTGTTTTATTCTAAGATAGCGCAAGACCGAAATTTATTTACCATAGACGATGTTATCAACGGAATATGCGAGAAGCTGATAATCCGTCATCCTCATGTATTCGGCGACACATCTGTGAAAAGTGCGGAGGAAGTCGCGGATAATTGGGAAAAGATAAAACTTACAAAAGAGCAGAATAGAAGCGTTCTTGGCGGCGTGCCTAATGCATTGCCAGAACTTGTGAAGGCATATCGTATGCAGGAGAAAGCTTCGGGCGTTGGATTCGACTGGGACAACAAGGAGCAGGTCTGGGAGAAAGTCGAGGAGGAGATAAGAGAGCTGAAGGAAGAAGTCGAGAGCGAGGAAAAGAACAAAGAGCGCATGACGGAAGAATTCGGCGATCTTATGTTTGCGCTTGTCAATTATTCTAGATTCATAAAAGTCAACCCTATGGACGCTTTAGAGGTGGCTAACAAGAAATTCAGAAGCCGTTTCAATTTCGTAGAAGAAAAAGCCAGAGAAGCAGGTAAGTCGCTCGTTGATATGAGTCTCGATGAGATGAATGAGCTTTGGGAACAGGCGAAGTTAGGAGTTAGGAGTTAGGAGTTAGGAGTTGAAAAAGATATTTCTCATATTATTATTTGTTATCTGCTATCAGCCAACAGCCAATAGCCAACAGCCAACAGCCAACAGCTTATTAAGCAAGAGTTATCTCAAATCATATTGGAGCTCTGGCTTGACGGTTTTGTCGCAGCCTTTGCATTATGACTGGAAGGACTGGACTGTGGTCGGAGGTGTCGCTGTTGCAACGACATTAGCATTCGTCTATGATGATGAGATCTATGACTTAGTCGATAGAACTTTCAGTGAGAATCACTCGAATACGATTTCAAAATGTACAGATGTCTTCGGCGAGGAATATTTCATACTTCCTTCAGTTGCATTGACTTACGCAATTAGTGCGATTAACAAAGATAATCGTTTGCGAAATATGTCTTTAGCTGCTTTGCAGAGTTTCGTCTATGCAGAAGTCGCCTCCGCTGGACTTAAAATTCTAACTTGCCGAGAGAGACCAACAGCCAACAGCCAACAGCCAACAGCCAATGGCCAACAGCCAACAGCCAACAGCCAAACATGGCATGGCCCATTCGCCACTTTCGAAAGCACATCGTTTCCTTCAGGTCATGCGATGCGCTCCTTTGCCTTGGCGACGACGGTAGTAGGGTTTTATCCTGAAAAGAAATGGGTCGGAATAGTTTCATATTCTTTGGCGACAATGACATCTGTTGGTCGTGTTGCCAGTAAGGAGCATTGGACTTCAGACGTTATTGTAGGAGCTGCTTTAGGATATTTTATCGGTCGTGGCGTGGTTAAGTTCAATGAGAAAATCGGCAATGTTTCAAGCATTGAAATACAGCCAGTAGCGACGAATTGCGGTTTCGGAGTTGTGATAAATTTTTAAGAAAAAAAGTCTGGATTAATTAGATTAAAATATTAAATTTGCAAAATCTATTTACGTAAATCATTGAAATAAAATGGGAGAATTCTGGAAGAGAACGGTTTTTGGTTTTCTATTTGTCGTTGTTGTCTTAGGATGTATAATCTTAGGAGGGTTTTATGTTACCGCAATGTTGGCGGCTGTCGTTCTTTTGGGATCGATGGAAATTGCAAACCTATATCCTCACGAGAATGGAAAATCTCTGAAAAGCATTGTTGTTGCAATGTCGATGATGTTGTATGTTTTCCTTGCCTTCTTCTCAGAAAGTCCTGATTCAATGGAAGGACGTATTTTTATCGCTCCTATATTTTTCAATATCCCATTATTAGTGGCTTTGTTCTCAGCAAAGCATGATTATGTTAAAGTAATCGGCGCTTCTTGGCTTTCAATGATTTTCGTAGCGCTTCCTTGTGGTATTATGACAATGTTCTATAGTGAAAACCTTATGGGAACAGATCAAGGTTATTTGCTTCTTATTTTCGGAATCCTCTTGATTTGGGTTAATGATATCTTTGCATATCTCACTGGTGTTTCAATAGGAAGACATAAGCTTTTTGAAAGAATATCACCAAAGAAAACCATAGAAGGCAGCATTGGCGGAGCGGTGTTCACTATGTTGATTGCCTATCTCGTCAATCGTTATGTGTTGAACGTATTTTTCTTTGATAATTATATGAGTGACATAGAAGTTCTATTCCTTGCATTAGGAGTTGTATTCTTTGGAACACTCGGTGATTTGACAGAGTCAATGTTGAAAAGACATGCCGGCGTTAAGGATTCTGGTAAGTTGATACCAGGCCATGGCGGAATCTTGGATCGTTTTGATGCTACTTTCATGGCAATGCCGTTTGTCTTTATATACCTATTATTAATTTAAAACGACAATCATGTACATACATAAAAAAGGTTACGGAGTTATTGCTACAGTAATATTAATCGCAGCTATAATAGTTGCAGCATTCTGGTTATTTGTTCCTGTGAAATTGGTGCAGATATTGATGTCTGTAGCTTGTGCAGCATTAGTGTTCTGGGCATTTTCGTTCTTCAGAGTCCCTACAAACAGAGTGACAACTATCGAAAAAGACGCTGTTGTATCTGCGGCAGACGGTGAAATCGTCGTGATTGAAGAAGTAGAAGAGAAAGAATATTTCCACGATAAGAGAATACAGGTCTCTATATTTATGTCGGCTTATAACGTTCATGTCAACTGGTTTCCAATGAACGGCGTGGTAAGTTATTACAAATATCATCCAGGCAAGAAGTTATTCGCCATAAATCCAAAGTCGTCAGAACTTAATGAACGTAACACTTTGGTTGTTAAAGATGAGCAAGGAAGAGAAGTTCTTTTCCGTCAGATTGCAGGCGTTATGGCACGTCGTATCATCTGCCATGTTGATAAAGGCGCTGCTGCTAAGGTAGGCGAGGAGTTCGGATTGATACGTTTCGGCTCAAGAGTTGATTTCTTCCTTCCGATAGATTCAGAAATCAATGTTAAGATTGGCGATAAGGTAAAAGGTAAGATAAGCGTGCTGGCACACCTTAAGTAGAAACTCAGAATTTTAAAGTTTTAGAGTTTTTCACAAATTTCGATTAAGTCATATATCTCATTATCGAGTTTCTCGTGGTGAGATATTTTTTTTCTGTTGAAGTAAATGTGTGCCATGCCTATTTCTTTGGCGGGAATTATGTCGACGGATAAGTCATCGCCTATCATGACGCATTCTTCTAATGTCGCACCTACGTTTTCCATGGCATGATAGAAAATCCTATGGTCTGGTTTCTTGAAGCCTACAACTTCCGAGACGAAAGACTTGTCGATCATCTTATCCAGGCCAGATGCCTGCATCTTTATCGACTGAACTTCGAGGAATCCGTTTGTGATAAGATGGATTTTATAATTCTTTTCTTTAAGATAATTAAGCACTTCCATAGTGTTTGGAACCAATGAGACGATGCGAGCAGCGTAATCTGTATAGCTTTCGCCTAAGTCGATGGCGAGTTTCTCATCAACGATTCCGTAGTCATTCAAAGGAAGACGAAAACGCTCTGTCTTAAGGAAATCCTTGTCGATTTTTCCCTGACGGTAAAGCTCCCAAAGTCTGTTGTTATGATCGAAATAAGTGTGATGGAAATGACTTGCGCTAGGGATGCCATAATTAATAAGGTTGAAAATATCGTAAATCTTGTCGAACGCCAAGATGGAACTTTTGTCAAAATCCCAAAGCGTATTGTCTAAATCGAAGAAAATGTGTTGATATTTAACCATTTATAATTATGTTTAAAGATTTTAAATTATTGCAAAAATAATAAATAATATCTCTGTTTTTTTCTTAAAAAATATTAAATTTGCCGTCAATAAACTAGATTACAATTTAAATAATAATTATTAATCAAATTTAACATTATGAAGAAAAACTTACTTTTCACAATGGCATGCGTTCTCGGTTTATTCGGTGCTGTTAATGCACAAGAACCAGATGCAACATTCTTAATCAATGAAGATTTTGAAAATTATGAAGTAGGCGATAAAATCGCTGAAAAAGGTAATGACTGCTGGACAACATGGTCAACACAAGTTGGTGGCGAAGCAGACGGTGTTGTAGCTGAATTCGATGGTCGTAAATGTGCTCACTTCACAAATGGTAATGACCAAGTTCTCCGTTTAGGTAACTATACATCAGGTAGCTACGAATTAGAATTTGACGTATACGTTCCAGAAGGAAAGTGCGGTTACTACAACATCCTTCATCATTTTGCAGGTAGCTCATCTGTATGGGCAATGGAAAATTACCTCCATATGAAATATAATGGACAATCTCAAGTTCAAGCTGCAAATTTGGGCGTGATTAGCGTTGATAATGGCGAACAAGAATATTCTTGCGTTTTCGATGCATGGATGCACTTCCGTTATGTTATCGACATCAACACAGACGAAGCAAAATTCTATGGCACAATGCCAGAAGCAGAAGAAACATTGATTTATGAATGGAAATGGAGCGAAGGTTCAGCTGCATCACGTCAACTCAGTGCTATGAACTTCTATCCTCCACTCGCAACATCAGAATTTTATGTAGACAACATTACACTTAAGCAATTAAGCGCTGAAGGTATTGCTGTAATCGTTTTCAACCCAGAAACAGTTGAAGCAAGTGCAGACGTTAATGATGTAACATCAGTTGAATTCGTAATAGAAAATACAGGTACAACAGTTGCTGACTTTGCAGCATGGATTGACTATGGTACAGGTACAGACAATGCTGAAAAAGTTGAAATGATCAGCTATGCTCCAGAATTAGATGAAGCATCAGCAGTTATTGGTCTCAATGTTGAAGAACCAACAATCATTGAAATCGGTGCTATGTATTCAGCTTCAGCTTATGCAAGTTCAGTTGCTGGTACAAAGATCACTCACATCATTTATCCTTTCGCAGAAATTCAAACACAAGGTGATTACGGTATCGTTCAAGGTTCTGACGTAGTATTCCGTATCTACAAACAAGGTTTCAATGGTCAACCAGGTGAATGCCTTGCAGAAAAAACACTTCCTTACAGCGAAATTAAAGCAGGATGGGTTGCAGCAGAATTAGATGAACCAGTATTGTTAACAGGTTTCAATGTATGGGCAACAGTTTCATTATTACAAGGTGTTCCATCTGAAACAACTCCTCAAATGCCATTGGCATTTGACAATAAACCAGAAAGTTTAGCTCCATACGGTGATGTTCTCCGTATAAACAACGAAGGTCCTTTCTATATGGCAAGTGAATTGTTCTCACAAAAATATGGTAACGTTCATATCGCTATAGTTTGTTCAGGTAACCCTGTATTTGGTGGCTGGGCAGAATTGCAAAAGGTTGACGGTACACTTAAAATTGGTGAATCTACAACAATGACAGTTGACCTCACAACATTCGGTTTAGAAAAAGGTAAGACATACGAAGCTAAGATAGTTTGCGCAGCTGCTAATGCAGAAGAATTATTCGAAGCTCCATTGTCACTCAGAATTTGGGGTGAAGATGTAGAAGAAATCTTAAGCAACACATATAACATCTATCCAAACCCAACAACAGGTATGGTTACAGTAGAAGGTGACAACATCGACTACGTAGCTGTTTACAACTCAGTTGGTCAATTGGTTAAAGTTGTTAAGACACAAGCTAACGTTGTTGACATGAGCGCTTACGAAAACGGCGTTTACTTCTTCAACGTTGTTGACAACGCAGGTCAAAGCTCAGTACAACGTGTTGTTGTTGCTAAGTAATAGACAACAGTTAACAGACTACGGACAACAGTTCTTGAGTCTGATAAACAAAAAAAGACAATCTCAATTGAGATTGTCTTTTTTGTTTGTTTTATAGTCTTTTTAACATTTGCCTCTGCCATTCGAACATCGCTACTGCGGCGGCATGGCTGACATTCAATGAACGTGTCGGTCCTGGAACTGGAATATAAACCGTCATATCGCATTGTTGTAAAATCTCTTCTCTTATTCCGCGGCTTTCGTTACCGACGATGAAAGCTATGTTGCTAGGCAATTCACAGTCGTAAATGCAGACAGCGTCGTCGGAAGTCTCGATAGCGACGATTTTCTTGTCGCCGACGATTTTACGTAAGTCGTTATCTTCTGTATAATACCATTTTATATTATCCTTGCTGCTTGCTGCTGCTTTCTTTACCTTAGAGAGACTGTGAGTAGGAGCGACGCCAAGAAAACACATTTCCGATGCGCCGATGTTGTCGGCAAGACGAATCAAGGAACCCATATTATCCGGAGTCAGAAGATGATCAGCGATGATAATAGGTTTTTCTATATTGTCGTATATTTTCTCAGGATGAGTCTCTTTGAATAAGTCGTTGGATTTTATGTACATATTTTATAGTTTGTAGAGACGTGTCAATGTTACCTTAAAAATAAACACACATTGACGCGTCTTTTTTTTTGAGGTTTTGAGATTTTAAATTCTGAATTTTTTTCCTTGGAAGGTATCTCTTTCTTCCATTCTTTTTTCGATGAGGTTTAGGACTTCGTCGTAGCGGAGGTTCATCCAAGGTTTAGAGATGAGGTAACGAGGCGGCACTTCGCCTGCGAAACGTTCTATGACTAATTCTGGATTCAGTCTTTCGGTGAAGTCGATCACGAAATCGATATAATCTTCTAAAGTGAAAAGATGGAAAGCGTCAGGGGCGCTGAGATATTCCTCTGCCATGAGAGTGTCTTTGAATATCTGTAGCTGATGGAATTTCACTGTTGTCAATGGCAGTTCAGAAATGATATCTGCAGCGTTTATCATCATCTCGCGTGACTCTCCTGGGAGGCCGAAGATGAAATGACCGCCGCAAGGAAGACCATATTCGTGAGTGAGACAAATGGCTTTTTTCGCAGTTTCGAAATCATGACCTCTGTTGATACGTTTCAATGTCTCGTCATAGACTGATTCCACTCCGTATTCAATCATGACGTAATGTGTTTTGTTAATTTCTTTTAACAAAGCGAGTTTCTCTTCGTCGATGCAGTCTGGACGAGTTCCTACGACTATGCCGATGACTCCTTCCACTTCTAATGCTTGTTTGTAAATGCGTTCTAACTCATCTACATTTTTATATGTATTGCTATAAGGTTGGAAGTAGGCGAGATAATTCTTTGCTCTGCGGTAACGTCTTTGGTGAAACTCAATGCCTTCTTCAATCTGCTGTCGTATGCTCTTTTCAGGACGGCAGTATGAAGGGTTGAAGGCGTCGTTGCGACAGAATGAGCAGCCGCCTGTGCTTATCTTTCCGTCGCGATTCGGGCAGCTGAATCCAGCGTCGATGCTGATTTTCTGCACGCGACCGCCGAAGATACGAGTGAAATAAGAGTTGTAACTATTGAAACGTCTTTCCATTTTTTATTTTTTGCAAAAATAAAAAAAGACCAAAGACCAAAGACAACGGACGGTGGACTTTTTTTTAGTTAGGAGTTAGGAGTTAGGAGTTAGGAGTTGGGAGTTGGGAGTTGGGAATTTTTTTTGTTGGTTTGTTCTTTATTATGTTTGATAAAATCGGTAAATTTGCAAGTGGAATTCTGGTGCCTGAGCTTGTCGAAGGCACGATGATGAGATTTTGGTGGAGTGGTGGTTTCGACAGGCTCAACCACCGGTTATTGACAATAAAATCAAAAATTAAAAAACAAAATATAACAAAATGGAAAAGTTTCAAATAGGTGATAAAGTGAATTTTCTTAACTCCACTGGTGGTGGAACTGTGAAGAGAATCATCGATACTAGAATGGTGGAAGTGACTATTGAAGATGGTTTCGATATTCCAGTTTTGATGAGCGACCTCGTTTTGGATTATCGTTCACAGCAGGACAGACGTCAGCAGGTCGTGGATAATGCACAGAAAGAAATTCAGCAGAAACAGATTATTGAAGAAAAAGAAATAGATGACGCTCGTAAAAGTGCATTGCGTCGATTCGGCCGCAACGCTGAAGAAGAAGGTTTGTATCTCGCATTCATCCCTCAAGATCAGCAATGGTTACTTACAGGTTTGCTCGATGTTGCTCTTGTAAACAACACACCTGCAGATGCTTTGTATAGCTTCAATATCAAGGAAGAAGGAAAATATATCAATGTCGATTACGGCAGCATCGCTCCTCATTCAAAGGTCGTGATAGAATCTATTTCTCGTGAAGATATTGAATACTGGTGCGAAGGTTATATCCAAGTCATTCTCTCACAAGAAGAAGCTGACTTCGTATATCATCCATTACACGCTCCATTCTCATTCAGAAGCAGTCGCTTCTTCAAAGATGGCAGCTATGTGGAATCAGGAGTTCTCGGTGAAAAGGCAGTGATGATAAACCTCTCAAGTCTCGTCGCTCTTAAAGGAACAGAAACCGATGTTGCCAAGATGATGAAAGATGGCGATAAGAAGACAGTCGCTGCTCAAAAACTGGTCAAGGAGAAGGCGGCTATCGACCGTCATCAGACAGCTCCTGGTGAAGCAATCGTCGACCTTCACATAGGCGAACTCGTTGATAATATATTAGGTATGTCAAGCAACGATATGTTCCGTACACAGATGAACTATTTCAAGAAGATGCTGGAAAGCGCAATCGCCAACGAATACGATAAGGTGACATTCATCCACGGCGTCGGCAACGGTGTCTTGAAAAACGCCATCATCGAAGAGCTGAAACATTACGAAAACACCAGCAACAGAATGGCTTCGATAGTGAAGTTCGGTGTTGGTGCCATCGATGTGATGATAAAAGAAAAAGGAGCATAAAGCTCCTTTTTTCATGAAAATTAATTGTTATTTTTATATTATTACTTGCGTGCGAATCCTCGTTCAAGGTCTTGTGATATATTGATCATGAAGTCGCCCATTCGTTCGTATTCATTGATGATATCCATATAATAGACGCTGGTCTGATAGTTCTTGTCGCCATTGTCCATACCTTCGATAACGACTTCTCTGAAACTGTTTCTGAGGTTGTTGAGTCGCTCTTCTGCGTTGTAAGCGTTTGAGATATTGACGAGCTCTCCTTTATGAGCGGCGACTAAGTTGGTGATCATCGCATCGTAAGCTGCAGATACTGCATCTGCCATAATACTGAGGTTCTTGATTGACTCAGCGTCGAAGCTTTTCTTGTGTATGTTCTTTCTTGATAAGATACGGCTGATTGTCTCTCCTGAATCGCCTAATGACTCTAACTCGCCGATAATCTTATACATCGATTTAATCTGTAATGATGTGCTTTCGCTGATTTCTCCTGCTGACACTGCGTTGAGGAATGTCGCGATTTCGTATTCGATGCGGTCGGAAATCTCTTCGTATTTCACGAGTTTTTCTCTTAATGTCTCAAACTTGGCGTTGTCTGTCTCTGCTACTGCAGCCTTTGCATATTCGGCGCCGTTTTTTGATATTTCAGCGAAATGTATGATTTCGTCAAATGCTTGTTCTACCGACAATTCTGGTGTTTCAAGCGGACCGGCGCTGATGTATTTGAGTCTGAATACTTCTTTCTCTTGATTTACAGGAGCTGGGATTATGATGCTTACAAGTTTTGCAATCAACGGTGTGAACCATACTAATATCAATGTGTTTGTCAGGTTGAATAAGGTATGAAGCATTGATAATCCGTATAATGCTGCAGTGCCTTCTGCTGTACTTGCTTCTGTCACAACGAAGTCTTCTGCTGCAGGATTTGGCAACCCGAATAAGTTTTCTGTGATTGTACCAACCAATGCGAGGAATGGCTTGAACAGTATCAACGCCCAGATTACGCCGAATACGTTGAAGATGGTGTGCGACATCGCTGCTCGTTTCGCTTGTGTATTACCGATTGAGGCTGCTATGTTGGCAGTGATGGTTGTACCGATATTCTCGCCTAGAACCATAGCGCATGCCATGTCAAATGGAATCCATCCCATACTTAACATGATGAGCGTGATTGCCATAGTGGCTGATGATGACTGTAACACAAGTGTCAATACTGTGCCGAAAGCGAGGAATAATAATACTGAACTGAAACCGTATGCTGACCATGTGGTTACGAATTCTAATACCTCAGGTGTCTGTCTTAAGTCTGGCACCGATTCTTTCATAAAGGAAAGACCGAGGAACAAGAGACAGAATCCTACGATTAACTCACCGATGTTTTTACGTCTGTCTTTCTTGGAATTAGAGAAAAGGAATCCGAATATCATCAAAGGGATGGCGAGGATTGAGATGTCGGCCTTGAAACCTAACCATGAAACCATCCATGCCGTTACTGTCGTTCCAATGTTAGCGCCCATAATGACGCCGATCGCTTGGTTGAGAGTGAGAAGACCAGCGTTGACGAAACTGACGACCATAACGGTTGTCGCTGATGATGACTGTATGATAGAAGTGATTCCCAAACCTGTCATGACGCCCTTGAAAGGATTTGATGTCATGGCTGTGAGGAAACCTCTTAGCTTTTCTCCTGCAGCTTTCTGCAATCCTGAACTCATCAAGTTCATTCCGTAGAGGAACATTCCCAATGCTCCTAATAATGTAAATAATTGTAATATACTCATTGTCTTCTATGTTATGATGCTGCAAAATAACATAGAAAATGTTTCAAAAATGTTACAAAACAATGAGAGTTTGGTTAAAGAATGGGAGTGTTATCCCATCTTGCCTGTTAGATAAGCCTTGGTGCGTTCGTCTGTAGGATTGGTGAACATTGTAGCAGTGTCGTCATATTCAACGAGTTCGCCTAGATACATGAACATTGATTTTGATGATATTCGCTTTGCTTGTCCCATATTGTGTGTTACAATTAATATTGTGACTTCTTTCTGCAGTTCTAACAATAATTCTTCAATATGTTTTGTTGCGATAGGGTCGAGGGCTGATGTCGGTTCGTCCATCAGAAGCACGTCGGGTTTCATTGCCAGGGCGCGTGCAATACATAATCGCTGCTGCTGACCTCCAGAGAGAAATGTACCTTTCTTATTCAAAACATCTTTCACTTCGTCCCAAAGAGCGACACTTTTCAGGCAGCGTTCCACAGTGGCGTCTTTCTCCGCTTTTGAAAGACGTATCCCGTTCAAGGCAAATCCCGACAATACATTGTCATATATGCTCATGGTTGGGAAAGGAGCAGGGCGTTGGAATACCATGCCGACCCTTCGACGAACTTCGATAGGCTCCATGGAAAGAATGTTTTCTCCGTTTAGCAATATTTCTCCATCAACACGTATGTTCTGATAAAGATTATGCATAAGATTCACGGCGCGTAACAATGTTGACTTTCCGCATCCGGAAGGCCCCATGATAGCGGTGATGATGTTTTTTTCGATAGCGGCCGAGACATATTTCACAGCCATAGTCTGCTTGGTATAAGAAACGCAAGTCTTCTTGAATTCAAGTATTGGTGTTTTTATTGATTCCATTTCTTTGCTAGATATTTTGCTAATATATTTAATGATAGTACGAATAATAAAAGGAATAGTGATGCACCCCAGATGAGGTCCTGAAGATTAGGGTCGTTGAAGAACTCCCATATCAGGAGTGGTACTGCAGATATGGGTTTGTCGATGGACCAACGAATGAGTGAGCATCCTAATGCTGTGAACATCAATGGAGCAGTCTCGCCTATGACGCGTGAGATGGCGAGCAGCACTCCGGTGAAGATGCCTCCGAAAGCCGCAGGAAGTTGTACTTTCATCATCACTCTTGCTTTGTTGCCACCTAATGCCAGACCGGCTTCTTTTAGTGATGCGGGAAGAATCTTCAATGTCTCTTCGGTAGAACGTATGATGAGCGGAAGCATCATGATGAAAAGCGCGACGCTGCCTGCGATGGCAGAGTATCCTTTCATCGGAACGACAACCCATATATATGTTATGATGCCGATGATGACCGACGGCGTGCCTTGCAGTAAGTCGGTGAGATAACTGATGAACATGGCGAACTTGTTTTTAGAGTTTTCAGCTAAGAATGCTCCGCATAATATTCCGATAGGGACGGCGAATATTACTGCCATGCCGAGCATTATCATTGTTCCGATGATGCCGTTGGCGATGCCTCCTGGTATTGGTTCGCCTGCCTCAATGGCTTTCATCGCTTTATATGCCGTAGGCGTCGGCTCGGTGAAAAATGACCATGTCAGCTGATTGAAGCCGCGTAGGAACACTTCTCCTAAAATGGCAAGCAAAGGCACGGCGGTAAGTGCTGCAAGCAGACATATCGTTAGCTGCATGACCTTGTCTTGTGCTAGTCTTTTTTTTGTTTTCAAATTTGTCATAATTAAGATATTCTTGCATGTTTGATAATCATTTTTCCAATCATATTTATCACTGCTGTTATCAGGAAGAGAATGAGTCCTATC
>JAZKYV010000045.1:0-75246 GCA_045612345.1 Bacteroidales bacterium | reverse complement strand
TGGTCTCTTCCTTCGAGTATTTTGTAGAGACTTCCGTTGGAGACGAATTGAGCGTATTTCTTGATGCCAAATCGTTTGAATTCATTTTTCCATGTCTCGTTTAGCGCAGGCGGATATACGACGAGTATGTTGGTGTTTCTGCCGTTTTCTTCTATGAATCGTTTTGCAATCATAGTGGCTATCATGGTCTTTCCGAGACCTACCACATCGGCGAGGAACAGCCCGTTGTGTTGCATAAGCATCTGATAGCCTTGTATGACGGCGTCTTTCTGGTATTTCAAATCCATCACTCCTTCTGGCAGCGTCATGGAGAAGTCGTCTTCCACCTGGTCGCCGAAGGTGTCGATGAGCACTTTGATATAGATTTCGTAAGGCGTTGGATGATAGTCGAGATAGGTGTTCTTTTTGTATTTCTCAATGTCGTCGATAGTTATCTGTATGCTTTCGTTCCAGAGTTTCCAGAATTCGTCGGAGCAATATTTCACGTCGTCGTAGTCTTTCATTGCCACGTTGAGTTCGTAGCGAGGTGTTTGTCTCGTTCCTAATCCAGAGTCGGAAATGTTTGAAGAACCCATTATGACCCAGCCGTCGCTGTGTTCGTTATGTTCTTTGGGGAGACAGAGGTAGAATTTGGCGTGTAGGTTTTTCGTGGCATGTATGCGCATCTGCAGTCGTCCTGCCATGAGGTCGTCGCACATCTGCAGTATCCCCTGCTCTACTTCAGGGGAATAATGAGCGTTGACGATGTCGTCTTTGAAACCGCTGTTATATATTTCCTTGGCTTTCTCGGAGTTTGACAGCATCGCCAAGGCTTTGTTGTGTTTGCGGAAGATGTCGTCAATATTGATACCCACGAGGATTTTTATCTCGGAGATGTCGCCTAATTCTCTGCGTAGCTTGAAGTAACCCGACGAGCGGAAGAAACCCACTACGGCCAAGAAACTATGGAAGGACGACATACCGCTGGCAATACCTTTCAATTTATCGAAAAGTGTATTGCCAAGTTCGTTGTTGAAGAACTTGGTACTCATGCGCTTTCGTTTTATGAGCGGCTACTTATTTGGCAAAACGGGCTTTTCTGCAGAGCACAAAAAAACGTGGGCGATAATCTTGTCCACGTCCTGAGGCCCTGAGAACTGCCCGCATTAACAAACAAGTCACGCCCACGCTATAAGCGCAGACATTCACGACTTGTTCGAGTTAATGCATTTTTTGAAATTTCTCAGGTTTCAAGGACGTTACCGAACAAATAGCAAACGCTATGATTAATAATTATATGTCAGTTTAAGATATTTCTGTTTTTTAGTGTTTGTTTAAATGTTAAAAAGTTTAAAAGTTGTGGGGCAAAGATAAGAAAAAAAGTTCCTCAAATCGCATGTCCACCCGAGACTTTGATAACTTGGCCAGTAAGCATTCTCGCTTGTTCGCTTGAGAGGAACAATATCGTCTCTGCAATGTCTTCTGGTTGTATCAGTTTGCCCATTGGAATCAATGGCAGCACTGCTTTTTCCAAGTCGGCGTCAATCCATCCAGTCTGCGTAGGACCTGGTGCCACGCAATTCACTGTGATGCCGTACTTTGCCACTTCAAGAGCGATGCTTCGAGTGAGCGCCTCCATCGTCGCCTTGCTGGCGCCGTATGTGATCTGTCCCTCGAAAATCTGGGCAGCGTCGGTGGAGAGATTTATTATCCTTCCATAATCTCCCCTATGATTAACGAATTCTCTTGTCATCAAGAGACTTCCTCGCACATTGACAGCGAAAGTGTCGTCAATAACATTTTGAGTGATTTTCTCTATCGTATCAAGACCATCCACGTCGCAGTCCGCCGCGTTATTGACCAGAACATCAACTCTTCCGTAAAGTTCCATGACGGCAGAATAAATCTCCTTCACGGATTTTTCATCTGTGATATCCTTCTCTAAAACAAGATAATCCGCCTTCATCTCCATGAGGCGTCTTTCCACCTCGGCAGCGTCTCCTGCATTGGCAGCGTAATATCTATCCGCACCATTGAAATCTACCTTTTCAATATCATAAGGTCTGTCGATTTTCTTATAAACCAGAACCACTTTCGCACCCTCACGAGCGAAAGCCAATGCGGTAGTAGCGCCAATGCCCTGAGGATTGTTGGCACCTGTGACAATAGCGACTTTATCTTGTAATCTATAACTAATCATGATGTTTGTATTGATATGCAAATATAATAGAAAAAGAGAAATGTTTCCACGTATCGCAAGTATCTCGCGGAAGGATTTCAATCTCAGTCGTCAACCCTGCCGCCTCGGAGAAATCGCGTTAAGAAATTTTGTCGTTGAGCGGTTAAGACAAAAATACTGTCTGAGCGAAGCGAGTTTATTTTTGTCCAGCGAAGACGATAAAATTTTAGCAGATTTATCCGCAGCGGCGAGCTTTTTCTGTTTCTCTTTTTTGCGGAAAAAAAGAGAAAGGAACACTTCTCAAATATTTTCTTAATAAACATTAACATCATTTCTTAATTTTTCACTGCTTTTATGTTAAAAATTGTTAAAAACAAAATATTTCCTTTGCAATCGCTTGACAAATGAATGATGCTTGTTGTAGTTTTGCAGATGAGAATCCAAAATTTTAAAATACCAAGATATTATGAAAAACATTACAAATCACAGTGGTGATATTGTCATCTATCAATCGGAAGATGGCAACACCAGAATTAACGTAAATCTTCAAGGGGAAACTGTTTGGTTGTCAGCAAACCAAATGGCAATATTGTTTGACAGAGATGAGAAAACTATAAGAAAGCATATTAATAATGTTTTCTCAGAAGGGGAATTACCTAAAAAAAACAACACGCAAAAAATGCGTGTTGATGATGTAAAGCAAGCAGTAGCTTTTTACACATTAGATGTAATAATTTCAGTGGGTTATCGTGTTAAAAGCAAACGCGGCACACAATTCAGAATCTGGGCTAATAAAATTCTTAAAGAGTATCTAATCAAAGGTTTTGCTATCAATGATAAAATAACTCAAAGGAAATATGAGGAACTTTCGCAATTGGTTCATATCCTTGGTCGCACAATTAGTTCGCAACCGGAATTGTCAAACAAAGAAAATCTGGATTTGATAAATGTAGTGACAGATTACACTTATGCTTTAGACACTCTCGACAGATATGATTATCAGAAACTGAAGATTGAGAAAACGACTTCTGAAAACAAATTCATCGCTACTTACGACAATGCTATTTTAACTATTCAGAATCTTAAAGAAAAGTTCGGCGGCAGTTGGCTGTTCGGAAATGAAAAAGACGATTCTTTCAAAAGCTCTATCGGACAGATTAATCAGACTTTCGATGGCATCGACCTCTACCCTTCCGTTGAAGAGAAAGCAGCGATGTTACTTTATTTAGTGACGAAGAACCATTCTTTTAGCGATGGCAACAAACGTATTGCAGCGACTTTATTTCTTTGGTTTATGCAGAATAATGGCATTTTATATAATTCTGATGGTTCCAAAAGAATCAGCAATGGCACTTTAGTCGCTATCACTCTGATGATTGCTGAAAGTCGTCCTGAAGAGAAAGATGTGATGGTTAAGGTCGTTGTGAATCTGATTAACACGGAACTGAGGAATTGAGGGTCTAAGGAACTAAGGAACCGAGGAAATTAAATTTCATTTCTAGCTCCTAACTAAAACTTGTAGTCTTGTGGTCTTATTGACTTTAAAAAACCTCTCGCAAAAACGCAGAGAACGCAGAGAAATTATACATTGCTCAAGGCTCATAGCTCAAAGCTCACGGCTATTTAAAAAAGTTCAACAGCCAACAGCCTTAGTTCAATGGTTAACAATCCTTAACATCATTTCTTAATTTTTCACTGCTTTTATGTTAAAAATTGTTAAAAACGAAATATTTCCTTTGCAATCGCTTGACAAAATACCGATGGCATTGTAGTTTTGCAGTAACCAAAGTTTTGAAATCATGGATGGTAAAGTCATAATCTCCACTTCAAAATTTATCATTACTTTTGCATTTTAATCATCAAGAAATGAAATCCAGGATATTAACTTTATTATTATTGCTTTTCTCGGTTGGAATGGCATTCGCTCAACAGAATGGCGGTTTGCAAGGCATCGTCAAAGACGCTGGCAACAAAGAGGTTCTATCCGGCGTGACGGTTTTTGTAGAGTCTCTGAAGAAAGGAACTTCTACCGACATAAACGGACATTACCAGCTTTCACTGCCTGAAGGCTCATACGACGTAACTTTTTCTTTCATCGGTTACGTCAGCGAGACAAAACACGTCAACATACATAATTCCACAAAGACATTAGACGTAAACCTTAAGGTTGACAACAAAATGCTTGACGAAGTCGTGATCTCAAGCACACGCAAAGACGCTAATGTCAGAGAGATGGTGATGAGCGTGCAAAAGATTGACATCGAAAGGATAAAGAAGATTCCGTCACTGATGGGTGAAGTAGATGTCATCAAGACCATACAGCTCATGCCTGGCGTACATGCCGCTTCTGAAGGCTCATCAGGTTTCAGCGTACGCGGCGGCAATCCCGACCAGAACCTAATCCTCTTGGACAACGTTCCGATTTATAATGCATCTCACTTCCTTGGATTTTTCTCGATCTTCAACAACGACGTCATCAAAGACGCAACCTTATATAAAGGTGACATCCCTGCGATGTACGACAGTCGTCTTTCTTCCGTATTAGATATCAAGACTTTAGACGAAGTCCCTCATAAATTCAATATGCAAGGTGGCATCGGAGCTCTGACCAGCCGCCTCACATTAGGCATGCCTTTCAACAAAGGCAAAAGCGCATTCCTGATCGGAGGACGTATCACCTACGGCGGCGTCATCGCTTGTAATTTATTTAAAAACCTGAGAGGCAACTCATTGCATTTCTACGACTTCAACGCCAAGATAATGCATACCATAAATGACAATAACAGAGTCTTCATCTCTACATATCTCGGCGATGACGTATTGGGTGTCGTTGACTTACTGACAATGAAATACGGCAACAAAAACGTCACCACTCGCTGGAATCATATCTTCAACGACAAGCTAACGTCTAACCTTTCTCTTTTCTATACAAAATACAGATACGATATCGGCATCGATATGAATCCTTATGAATTCAATATCATAGCCGGCATCGAAGACGTCTCCGCTAAATATGACTTCACTTTTTTGATGAACGACAATATCACTTCTCGCTTCGGCGCAGCAGCTACCTTCCATCAATACGGACAAGGCAAACTGAAAGACAAGACCGGCACAATAGCGAACTTACTTGGCGTCGACCCTGCTAGTGAAGTCGTCCGCAAGGCTTTGGAATATGCGCTTTATTACACCAACGACCATAAATTAGGACCTTTATTCTCAATACGATACGGACTTAGACTCTCGATATTCCAGAATATAGGTGCCGAGACATTATATCTCTTCGACGACAATTACGAATGTTACGACCAGATTGATTACGGCAAAGGCGAGATTTTCAACACGCAAATAAATCTCGAGCCTCGCCTTGGCGCAATATATCAAATCGATGAGTTTTCTTCGGTCAAGGCGTCTTATCTAAGAACAGTTCAATATGCGCAAATCGCAACCAACGCAACCGGCGGCATCCCATTCGACCTCTGGTTCCCTTCCAGTCCGAACATCGAACCTCAGAAATGCGACCAGTTCGCGGTGGGATATTTCCGTAACTTCCTGAACGACGAGATCGAGACATCCGTAGAAGTATATTACAAGAAAATGCATAACGTCATCGACTTCGCCGACAACGCTTCTTTCATCGGTAACGTATACGTCGACGGCGAGGTTAGAAAAGGCAAAGGCTACGCTTACGGCATCGAGCTCCTCGCAAGGAAAAACTTCGGCGACCTTTCAGGATGGATTTCTTATACTTACAGTAAATCAATGAGAAAGACACCTGGCATCAATTTCGACAGAGAATATGTATCGCCTTACGACAAGCCTCATAACATCAGCATCGTACTCAACTATGCCTTCAACAAACGCTTCGATGTTTCAGCGACATGGGTTTATACGACAGGACAACCTGTGACATATCCTTGCGGAAAATATACAGTAGACGGAATAACATACGCTATCTACGATGGCAGAAACAACAGCCGCTACCCTGATTATCATCGCCTTGACTTATCAGCAAACATCAAATGCAAGGAAAGGAAAAACTGGCAAGGCGAATGGAACTTCTCCGTTTACAACGCCTATGGTCGCAAAAACACCTGGGCAGTTTTATTCTTGCCTGAAGGTAATACCATAAGCACTCAAAGAGTCGCGCTTTTCTCATTTATCCCATCCATCTCATATAACTTCAAATTCTAAATGCCATGAAAAAACATATTACCTTATTGATATCAATGCTCATCATATCATTCGTGATGACATCCTGCATCGACGACTTCAGAATCAACACTGAAGACGGAAAGAATCTCGTTGGCATAAACGGTTATTTTACAAACGAATACAAGAAACATCAGATCGTCATCAGCAAGACGACAGACTTCTATTCTGAAGAAGACGCCGAAATGATTTCCGGCGCAGAAGTCTTTATTCACGATGGCGTTGACACGATATATTTCGAAGAGACAGATAGAAAAGGATACTACGAAACCATTGATTCTGTGGCCGGTATTCCTGGACGCACATATTATCTTTCAGTAAATATCATTGATGAAGACGGCTTGCATAATTATTACTCACAATCGAGGATGAATGAAAACATCAGCCAGATTGACTCTATGGTTGTAAAAGATGTTGAAAACCCTTTAATAAGTAATTTCATGGGCCTCGCCTCTTACACTCAGACGAATTTATATCCATATTTCCAGACTATCGACAACCCTAATGTCAATTATCTCACAAATATAATCGTCAATGACACAACCGCAAAATATGACTCGTATTTCGATTACAGCACTCTTTCATTGAAACACATGTCGGGAATGTACTTCAACGGTCCTGAGATGGTCAGCATGATTGGCGAACAAAGCGTGCATACATTCAAAGTCACCGAGGGATATTATGATAACGACAGCCTTGCTTTTTTTGAGATCGACTATTATCCAACAGCAATAGCAGGCGACAAAATCACCTTCTGCATTTACAGCGTAAACCAAGATTTCATCACATATTGCAACGACATTATGAGCAGCTTTGGATCCAATCCGATGATGGGAATGCCGTATAATGTCGCCACAAACATATATCCAGGAGGTACTGCTGTAGGCTTTTTCGAGGCATTATCGGTTACAAAAGCTAGTTTCATATACTGATAATCAAGCAATAAAAAAATATTTAAAAAAAGTTTATTTTTTTGTTGGAAGTTAAGAAATAAATCGTATCTTTGCATCGTCTTTTTAAGGCATAGTTCTTAATGACAGATTGGGGGAGTCGCATAGTGGCAATTGCAACAGACTGTAAATCTGTCCTCGAATGAGTTCGGTGGTTCGAGTCCACCCTCCCCCACGAAAGAAGTGAATGAAAATTCGCTTCTTTTTTTGTTTTATACCAACGTATAAAAAGTTGAAAATTGAAAACTGAAAACTGAAAGTTAATTATAAGATGTCTGATATCAAAACAAAATCACAACTCACGCCAGTACTGAGCATCAACGCCTCAGATTCTATCGGTCATGTTGGTATTCAAGCAGATATCAGAACCATCACATCTCTCGGACTTTATGCCGTAAGCGCAATAACGTCAATAGATTACAACGACTTGCCTTCCGATTTGATAATGACGCAAGTCAGGAATATAGTCGCGTCGATGCATCCAAAAGTCGTTAAAATCGGTTTGATCCGTGATGCCAATACAATCAAAATGATTAGGAATGAAGTCATTGGCGCTCAGCGCATCGTCCTTGCTCCAGGAATATTTTCATCAGACGGAACATTGCTCATGCCAGAAGACACCATTGAAGCGATGAAACGACATCTCATACCAATAGCGTCCATTCTGATTTTACGCAGCAACGAAGCAGAAAAATTGTTATCTCGCAAGATAAACACCAACGACGACATGATTGAAGTCGCTCGCACTCTTACAGATATCGGAGCGGAATCCGTATTGTTGAGGACTTCAAAACACAACGACGGTTTGCTCACCACATTGCTTTACGAAAACGGCAAAGCGCATTTCTTCACATCACACAACACCGAAGGCTGGCAGAAACACGGTGTCGGAGGAGCGCTCTCTTCCGCGATAGCCTCTCGCCTCGCCTATGGCGACGATATCGAAGACGCAATAAAAAACGCCCACGACTATATGCACAAACAAGTCGTTTACGCCGTGTCAAACAAAGAAGTCGAATCACGCAAGACTGTAATATACAACCAGTTCATGTCGTTATTGGCAAAATATCACGACACTCATCACGAGGTTTCTTTCTACGCCGACAAACTCTGCGTAAGCACACGCTATCTATCACAGATAACCAATATCTTCTTAAATATCAGTCCCAAAGACGTCATCGACGACTATATCCTAAAAGAAGCCAAAGTATATATCGAAACCACAAACCTCTCCATACAGGAAATCTCATATAAACTCGGATTCTCTTCACAGACAACGTTTTCCATATTTTTCAAGAGAAAAGAAAAATGCTCGCCGATAGAATATAAGAAATCACTGTGAGCTAAGAACCAACGGTGCCTGAGCCTGTCGAAGGCACATATCATCAAAGACGCCACAGGACTAACGTCTCTACTTGGCGACACCGGCTCAGGCACCAGTTTATTTCTCACGGCTCATTGCTTACAGTTTTATTTTTTTCGGAACTAACTTTTATAAAATCAGAACAAACAAAAACATTTCTTTCTTTAATTTCATTCTTTTGCAGCGTAATTTAAAATCTGTTAAAAATGAAAGAAAGAATAGAAAAGAATCTTGCTGAATTATTAAAAGGCGGCGTTATAATGGACGTCACAAATCCTGAACAAGCTCGTATTGCAGAAGCTGCTGGCGCAATGGCAGTTATGGCACTTGAAAGAGTTCCTGCCGACATCAGAGCAGCGGGCGGCGTGTCACGCATGAGCGACCCTAAGATGATCAAAGAAATACAAAAAGCCGTGTCGATTCCAGTCATGGCAAAATGCCGTATCGGTCATTTCGTTGAAGCACAAATCCTTGAAGCTATCGGCATCGACTATATAGACGAAAGCGAAGTCCTCTCTCCTGCCGACGACGTTTTCCATGTCAACAAGAGACAATTCAATGCTCCGTTTGTTTGCGGCGCTCGTGACTTAGGCGAGGCTTTACGTCGCATCAGCGAAGGCGCGATGATGATAAGAACAAAAGGTGAAGCCGGCACCGGCGACATCGTTCAAGCTGTACGACACATGAGAATGATGCAGTCAGAAATCAGAAGAGTCGTTTCTCTCAATGTCGATGAATTATATGAAGTTGCGAAAGAACTGAGAGTTCCTTTTGAATTGATACAATACGTACACGACAACGGCAAATTGCCTGTTCCAAACTTTGCTGCCGGCGGCGTAGCAACTCCTGCTGACGCAGCCTTGATGATGCAACTCGGCGCAGAAGGCGTATTCGTAGGAAGCGGCATCTTCAAAAGCGGCGACCCAATGAAGAGAGCTACCGCTATAGTAAAAGCCGTTGCTAACTATAACAATCCTGCAGTCTTGGCTGAGTTAAGCGAAGACCTCGGCGAAGCAATGGTCGGCATCAACGAAAGCGAAATCAAGATATTGATGGCGGAACGTGGAAAATAAATAGCTTTTGGCCGTTGGTCTTTGGCTGTTGGATTAAAAAAAACTGCGAGAATTTCTCGCAGTTTTTTTGTTGTTATTTGCTTGTAGCTTCAAATTGGATGCTTCCACTCACGTTATAGTTTTCAGTATCCAATCCTGAAATGTTCACTCCACACGTTCCAGTCGTAAAAGTGGATTGCCATGATAATGTCCTTGAATTATAGATTGACACTGTAGGATTCTTCAGATCTATATCGCAGTATATAATTCCATATTCTGGTGAATAAAACACACCGTCATAATGATTATTCTGCAACTTAAGACCTAAGCCATCACAATATCCTTCAAAAAACATTTCACTTATCTCACCATTAACGCCATTTATCTGCATTGTGACATCGCCAGCAGCATCGTCTTTAGCTGTAACGACAGCTGTAGTCTCAACAGTCTCTATCGTTATTGGCAAGGTACTATTTCCATACTTAACACTGATACTTGGTGTTATTTTAATATTATACTCACCGACGACCTTGTCTACATAATCTGTATTGTCAGGTCCACATGATGACAATGCAACAAGACAAAATGCCATCAAACAATAAATCACTTTTTTAGCTTTCATAATAATATTAACTAACGATTAAAACATTTATTGCACACATTATTTTACAATAACTCGCGCTACTTTTCTACCGAAACGCTCATCAAGACCTTCGATGAAATAAACGCCGCTTTCGTAATCTGTAACATCAACTGTTATCATATCATTATCAACACATAATGATGATAAAAGTTGACCTTGTATGTTATAAATGTTAATTGTTTTCAAACCTTCAGCTTCAATATTAATATTTGCATTTGCAGGATTTGGATAAACATTCAACGCAGCGACATTAGCATTATTCATAAGTTCGCTGATGCTTTCATACTTATCCTCGCCTTTTGTCAGCCATTCGAGACTGAAGTTATAGAACACTGTGCTATAGTTGTCTTTTCCAGTGTAATAATCCTCTTCAACATAAATGCCTATGGTATAGTCAGGCAATATGCACAATGAAGAATAAGCTGAGCTATAAGGCACTATGCAACGAGATACTGGCCATGTCTGACCTTCGTCATAGCTAACAAACACAGTGACATTTTTTCTTTCAGTACCTGTTGGAACAGAGTGAAGAATTCTGTTTTTGTCGCCGCCTTTATCAACTGATGAATAACGGATCATATCGCCATTACATGCAGGAGCTGCTATATCGTACCATGTTGAAGGACTTGACTGCCATGTCAAGCCACCGTCATTAGAAATGTTATACCATCTATTACCTCCATGTCTGATGCTCATCAAGATACGGCCGTCAACGAGTTCTGTAACCTTAGCCTCGTCGCCACCGACGGAAGCGCGACCTGACACATTCCATGTATCGCCATTATCATCAGAATACACCACATAATTATATAATGTGTTGTTATAACCGCTTTCTCTTATAGCTGCTACGAACATTATTCTGCCAGTTGATGTCAACAATCCATTACCAGAACCGAAGAATGAAGCATACCAGTTCTTACGAGTTGGATCTGTACAGTCTTTGCCATAGATAAAATGCGTGATGACTTCTGGTTCTGTCCATGTCTGACCATTGTCATAACTTCTCACCATATAAGAATTCTGAGGCACAGATGGTGTTGAAGTCCACAATCCCTGACCGCCTACGAATACAGCCAACAAACCGTTTTCATCTTTAGAATGAGCGAGAGCAGCGTCACCGTAACCTTGGAATCTGCCTGTACCTTGAGCGATTGTGATTGGCTCGCTCCAAGTATGACCGCCGTCAATACTTCTATTACAGATAATATCAATATCTTCAGGAAGGTCGGTGTTGTTATATTTACGTTTGTCAGTAAAAGCTACGATAGAACCGTCTTTTGCAGTGATGACTGCAGGAATACGATAATTTGATGAATTATAATCGCCAGGACGAAGCAATGTAGTGCGAGCCAAAATAATCTCACGGCTACCTGCTGGAGAAGGATTTTTTAATTCATACTCCTCATTTCCAGCAACGATAGACAATAACGACATATCAACGAAATTACCTTCAGCAGCATTAGCATCCACATTGACTGTCAGCCACAAATAGTTAATGCCATCAAACAATGAACCTTGAAGTTCACATTCGAAATCGCCCTCTGATGGTGAGCAGCTGCCGAGCAAAGTTGCAGTTTCCAAGAATCGACCATTGGTATAATCTTTAAGACCTGTAGAATAAACTCTTACTTCATCAACATCGGAAATACTTGTAGTTCCGTTTAAATTAAGTTTAACAGACTGCAAACTAACAGAGTCTTCCGAACCTCTATATTGCACCGATGCCTTTAAAATCAATTCATCTGAATTAGCACGCGCTGTGAGACCTGTCTCCTGCTTCAAAAGCACATTTATCTGCGAAAACGATGTCAAAGAAACGAATGCCAATAAAACTAATGTCAAAATCTTTTTCATAGTATTGTTTAATTTTTATTTCTTCTTAAGAATAAATGCTAATAATTCTTTACAACCTTCACTCACGTCATCCCATGTAGCTTGAAAATCACCTGTATACCAAGGATCCGCCACGTCAGCTGGACGAGAAGTATAATCCATCAAAAGGGAGATTTTACCCTGAGGATCATTATTCAACATATTTTTAAGATTACGTATATTGCTTTGATCCATTGCAACGATATAGTCGTAATAATCATAATCTCTCTTTGTTATCTGACGAGCGGTCTTGCCCTTACAGTCGATTCCGTGCTCAGCGAGTTTCTGACGTGCTGGCGGATAAACAGGATTACCTATTTCATATGTAGATGTCGCTGCTGATGCTATCTCAAATTCATGTCCCAATCCAGCTTTCTCAACGATATCCTTCATCACGAATTCAGCCATCGGACTACGACAAATATTACCCAAACACACGAAAATTATCTTCTTCATATTTTATATCTCATTGATTACAAACACATTTCATAAATATTCATAATATCTTCTTTTGTCAAAGGTTTAAAACCTTTCAAGACACTGCCGCCACAAGCCTTCTCCGCCATATCTGCAAAATGTTCTCTGCCGATACCAAGTTCGCTTAATGTGCTCTTGAGTCCCAATGTCTTGAAGAAGAAATCATACAATCTTTGGATACCTTCTTTTGCAATAGCCATATCATCTTGATTTGCATCTACGCCAAACACATTGACAGCAAACTGCACATATCTTGAAATGTTAGTTTCATCCAAGCAATATTCCATCCAACGAGGTGTGAGGATTGCGAGACCCAGACCGTGAGTGATGTCGTAATAAGCAGACAGCTGATGTTCCATTGGATGACAGCTCCAAGCCTTAGCTCTGCCGCCATTGATAAATCCGTTGATAGCCCATGATGAAGTCCACATCAGGTTAGCGCGAGCTTCGTAATTATCAGGAGTTTCCATTGCAACAGGAGCGAATTTCACGACTGTCTTCAGCATACCTTCCATGAAAGTGTCAAGCATGAAAAGGTCTTTGTTCATATTGAAATAGACCTCCATGATATGCGACATGATATCAACAGAACCGCAAGCTGTTTGGTATTGATTTACAGAATATGTCAATGTCGGGTCGAGGAAAGAAACTTTAGGGAGGAGATTTGGATCGAGGCGTCCGATCTTATCGTCGGTCTCAGGATTGCTGATAACCGCTGCTGTATCCATTTCTGAGCCTGTCGCCGAGAGAGTCAATATTGTAACGATAGGGAGCGCTTTGTTTATAGGAGCTTTTTTCTCGTTCATGAAATCCCAAGCGTCGTGTTCTACGCAAGCTGCAGCTGCCATGATTTTAGTAGCGTCTATTGTTGAACCGCCGCCGACTGCTAGCAAAACATCAATGTTATTTTCCTTACAAATCTGTGCGCCTTTTCTAACAGAGTCAATACGAGGATTTGGCTCGATGCCTGAGAGTTCAAAGACTTCAAGACCTGCCTTTTTCATCTCTTCCATAATTCTGTCGTAAAGACCGTTTTTCTTAATAGAACCGCCGCCGTATGTCATAAGGACGCGTGTTCCGAACTTACTTAACTCTTCACCTAAGTGAGACATCTGATTCTCACCGAAATATACTTTTACCGGTATGTTATAAACGAAATTATTCATGATATTAGATTTTGTACAAAGATAATAAAAGGCTAAAGACAAATGGCTAAAGACAAAAGATTTTTTAAAGACTCCTAGTCACCAAGTCACCAAGATTAAAAATACTCGTGATACACGTTATACGCAGAGATCATTTATCACCATGATACGTGGAGATCTTTCTGTAGAACTCCGCCTTTTCCTCCACTTTCATCGGATATGCTCTTGATGATGACGGCATTCGCCAGAAGTTAATGGTTCTGCCATTATAATTTATTTCCGCCTTCTCTCCTACTTTAGGTTCTTCGCATTGGAAGATATCAATGAGAATATCCGTCGCCTTCTGTCCTGTCGTCACTATATTTTCACATTCAGTAAGCGAATTCAATAATGCCTTGACATCTGTCTGCGTCACGACTTCAAGAAATTTATCCGAAGCATTGTCTTTCAAGCGAACGACCTCAGAAGCGGTATCATATAACGCAAAACCTTTTTCCTTACAGAAATCAACGATCTTATCCTTATCAAAACGCTTCTCGCCTTTTACCTCAAAATAATACTTGTCATTATAAAATATGAGTCCCCATATCCTCCACATATCATTTATCCAGTTAGGATAAAAGAATTCCATAGACCATTTCTCTTTCTTCGGTGGAAAACTGCCGAGCATAAGAATCTTGGCATTCTCCGGAAGAAACGGCTGCAAAGGATGAGATTCTATTTTTTCTTGTAACATATCTACTTATTTTTCCTAATACAAAGATATTATTTTCCACTAATCAATCATCCACGAAACAGCACGAATCTACACTAACATTTTTTTGTAAACATTTAGTGACTTTTCATGGATAAAAAAACGACGCCACTAATTAGTGACGTCGTTTATATCATGGACAAAGACTGTTGTCTGTTGTCCGTAGTCTGTTGACCGATTAATCAATTCTGCAGCAGAGGTTTCTGTCGCCGAATGCATCGTCGATTCTAGTAACGTGTGGGAAGTATTTATCCTGAACATCGCTCTTGTTAGGGAAACCTGCTTCTGAACGTGTGAATGGAAATTCCCAGTTGTCAGCCATCAACATTTCAGCTGTGTAAGGAGCGTGTGAGATAACGTTGTTGCCTCTTTCAGCCTTACCGCTTTCGATGTCAGCGATTTCTTGACGAATCTTGATCATAGCATCAACGAAACGATCTAATTCTGCTAATGGTTCACTTTCTGTTGGCTCGACCATCAATGTTTCGTGAACTGGGAACGCTACTGTTGGAGCATGGAATCCGTAGTCCATCAAACGTTTAGCGATGTCGATAGCAGCAACACCTGTAGCTTTGTTGATAGCGTTGATATCGAGAATCATTTCGTGTGCAACGTGACCGTTGTTACCGGTATAAAGGATTGGATAATAATCTTTCAATCTATCTTTTAAGTAGTTAGCATTCAAGATAGCCATCTTTGTTGCTTCTCTTAAACCAGCACCACCTAACATCTTGATATAAGCGTAAGAGATGGTGAGGATTTGTGCGCTACCGTAAGGAGCTGCTGATACAGCACCGAGTTTTTCATTGTATGTAGCGAGGTTGAGGTGAGTTGGCAAGAATGGTACCAAGTGAGCAGCAACGCCGATAGGACCTACGCCTGGACCGCCACCGCCGTGAGGGATAGCAAATGTCTTGTGTAAGTTGAGGTGGCAAACGTCAGCACCGATGAAGCCAGGACATGTGAGACCTACCTGTGCGTTCATGTTAGCACCGTCCATATAAACTTGACCGCCATTATCGTGAACTATCTTCATCAAGTCGCGGATACCGTCTTCATAGATACCGTGTGTTGAAGGATAAGTTACCATAAATGCTGCGAGATCGTCTTTATATTGTTCAGCTTTTGCCTTAGCATCTTCCATGTCGATGTTACCGTTAGCATCGCATTTAACAACAACAACTTGCATACCTGCCATTGCTGCTGATGCTGGGTTTGTACCGTGTGCTGATGCTGGGATCAAGCAGATGTTACGATGACCTTGGCCGTTAGCTTCTTGGTAGCGACGGATTGTCAAAAGACCAGCGTATTCACCGCTAGCACCTGAGTTAGGCATGAATGACATACCAGCGAAACCTGTGATTTCGCAAAGGTCTCTACCTAATTCATTGATGAGTTCTAAGTAACCTTCAGCTTGTTCTGCTGGTACGAATGGGTGGATGTTAGCGAATTCAGGCCAGCTCAAAGCGAACATTGATGTTGCAGAGTTGAGTTTCATTGTACATGAGCCGAGAGGAATCATAGCGCGATTCAAGCTTAAGTCGCGGTCTTCCAATTGTTTCATATAACGCATCATGTCTGTTTCGCTGCGATATTTGAAGAATACTGGCTCTTGTAAGTATGATGATGTACGTTGCATGTCAGCAGCGATACCGTTGAATGTGCCACATACTGATGGGTTGCAAACGAAGTCTTCATGTTGTTTTCCGAGAACTTCACAAACAACAGCAACGATTTCATTAACGTCTGCCAATGATGTTGTTTCGTCTAAGCTGATAGCGAAATGTTGTTTGTCGATGATACGGAAGTTCATTTGATGTTGAAGAGCTACTTCATTTACCTTGCATGTGCAGAAACCTTCTGGCAATTCGAAATGTAAAGTATCGAAATAAGAATCGTTAAGTTGTTTAACGCCATACTTTTGCATTTCTTTATCGAGAACGCATGTCAAGATATTGATGTGACGAGCTATTTCTCTGATACCTTCAGCACCGTGGTAGATTGCGTAGAATCCTGACATGATACCGAGGAGAGCCTGTGCTGTACAGATGTTTGATGTAGCTTTTTCGCGTTTGATATGTTGTTCACGTGTTTGTAATGCGAGACGGTAAGCAGGATTGCCGAGAGCGTCTTTTGAGATACCGATGATACGGCCTGGCATTTCACGTTTGTAAGCGTCTGTTGTTGCGAAGAAACCTGTGTGAGGACCGCCGAATGCCATTGGCAAACCGAAACGTTGGCTTGAACCTACGACTGCGTCTGCTCCCCATTCACCTGGAGGTGTGATAAGTGCTAAGCTCATAAGGTCTGAAGCAACTGCTACTTGCATGCCTTTTTCTTTCCATGCTTTAACTTCTTCGCTATAGTTGATGATACGTCCGTATTGGTTTGGACATTGAACTAAGATACCGAAGTATTCTTCACCTGCGCTGAAGTTCTTGACATCGTCAACAACAACTTCAATACCTAAATGATAAGCTCTTGTCTTGATAACGTCAACTGTGTGTGGGAATACGTCGTTAGCGACGAAGAATTTGTTAACGCCAGCTTTGACTTGAGCGCGGCTGCGGCTGTGCCAGAACATCAACATTGCTTCTGAAGCTGCTGTGGCTTCATCTAACAATGAAGCGTTTGCCAATGGCATAGCAGTCATGTCGCTGATAACTGTTTGGTAGTTCAAGAGAGCTTCAAGACGACCTTGTGAGATTTCAGCTTGATATGGAGTATATGATGTATACCAGCCTGGATTTTCAAGAATGTTACGTGTGATAACACCTGGAGTGATTACGTTATAGTAACCCATACCGATGTAACTTCTGTAGATTTTATTCTTTGCACCTAAAGCTTTGAGCTTGCCGTAGCATTCATATTCATTCAAGCCACTACCGATATTCAAACCTTCTGGAAGGCGGATATCTGAAGATATAATTTCGTCAATAAGTTGATCTGTTGATTCAACGCCAATAACCTCAAGCATTTTCTTTACGTCAGCTTCTGTTGGTCCGTTGTGACGTTTAATGAAATTGTTGTTAATCATATTATTAGATATTTAATGAAATACTTTTTACTTATTCCGCAAATTTAGTTTTTTTTTCTTATTATTCTCACTTGCCACGAAATAAATTTATATTTTTGCATAAAATTATCAGATATGAAAAAAATAGCATTATTTTTATTAGGTATCACTATTCTTTTAAGTGCATGCAAGCCTAAAAACAAGTATGAAATCGACTATGATGGTCCTAACGAAATCAACATCACTTTAACAGAAGAATACAATTTAAACATATCTTCTGATGACCCGCTGACATTATATTCTGACAACGAACTTATTGTCACTGTTACACAAAACGGCGTCATCAAAGGAAAAAACATCGGTGAAGCTAACATCATAGCGTCAAATTCACAGAACAGCATCACAATAAAAGTCGTCGTTTCTCTTTTCGAAGAACCTACACTCAACTTTTACTGTAAGCCTTCTTACATCAAAGAACTTTACGGCACACCAAGACGCGAAACAGATTCCGTATATATCTACGGCGGCAGTGAAGAATGGTACTCTTTCGCAGTATGGAGAATGGATTTCTTCTTCATCAACAAGCAATACGTTGAAGCAGACCTTTACATAAGAAAAGACCTTGAAATACGTATCGATGAATATTTAAATGAAAATTACATCTACAAAAACAAGTTTACAGACACCAACAACAACATTACATACGACGTTTATCTCAACGACGAAAATCCTGAAAACGCAACTGTTTTAGTAGGTAAAGTCAAAGATGCAGGTCCTTACCAAGATATATGTTTATTCTATATCCCTTACGAACATTCTAGAGGATCATCCGTATATGACAACATCACCCGCCGTGACAGAACCATAAAATAAAAACATATAAAAATAAAAAAAGTCGCTCGTTTGAGCGACTTTTTTTGTTTTATTCTGCAGATTCCTCTCTCTTGCTTTGACGTTTACGTTCAATCTCATCCAAGATGATCTTTCTTAAACGCAAGCTCTTAGGAGTTATTTCGAGATATTCATCGTCTCTGATCATTTCCATATATTCTTCCAATGAAAAGCGTTTTGGTGGAATGAGAACGATCTTTTCATCTGAACCTGAAGCACGTACGTTGGTCAAATGCTTTGTCTTGTTGACATTCAAAACGATATCGTTTGAACGTGTGTTTTCACCGATGACCTCACCTGCGTATACATCTTCATTTGGCATTACGAAGAATGAACCTCTGTCTTGTAATTTCCACAATGCATAAGGAACAGCTGTACCAGTCTCCATTGCAATAAGAGCGCCAGTGTTACGGCCAGCGATCTCACCTCTCCATGGTTCGTAACCTTTAAGACGTTGTGACATAACTGCCTCACCTTCTGTAGCTGTAAGCATACTGCTTCTCAAACCGATAAGACCTCTTGAAGGAATTTCAAAGTCGATGTTCATTCTGTCGCCCTTAGGCTGCATGTTTGTCATCTCGCCTTTCTTTGCTGTAACGAGTTCAATAACACGACCTGCGAATTGTTCTGGAACCTGAACTGTGAGTATTTCAATAGGTTCGCATTTCTTTCCGTCTATCTCTTTCAAGATAACCTTTGGCTGACCGATCTGGAATTCATAACCTTCACGACGCATTGTCTCGATCAAGATTGAAAGGTGCAAGATACCACGACCGAATACCATCATTGAATCAGGAGAAGCGGTGTCTTCAATACGAAGAGCCAAGTTCTTTTCCAATTCTTTATATAAACGTTCACGGAGGTGACGTGATGTAACGAACTTACCTTCCTTACCGAAGAATGGTGAGTTGTTGATTGTAAACAACATACTCATTGTTGGTTCATCAACGTGGATTGGTGGCAATGCTTCTGGATTTTCCAAGTCAGCGACTGTATCTCCGATTTCAAAGTCTTCAAGACCCATCACTGCAACGATATCACCAGCTTTGATAGGATTCTTTGTTCTTTCTTTTCCTAAACCTTCGAAAGTATATAATTCTTTGATTGTGTTCTTCTTGATTGTACCGTCACGTTTCATAAGAGAAACATTCATACCAGCTTGCAATATACCTCTCTTCAAACGGCCGACAGCAATACGACCTACGTATGAACTGTAATCCAATGAAGTGATGAGCATCTGAGGTGTACCCTCTTCATATTTAGCTGCTGGGATATGTTCCAAGATTGTATCGAGGAGATATGAAATATCTGATGTTACGTTCTTATAGTTATCAGACATCCAACCTTGTTTTGAAGAACCGAATACTGTTGGGAAATCAAGCTGTTCTTCTGTTGCGCCCAAGTTAAACATCAAATCAAAAACAGCTTCTTGTGTTTCTTCTGGATAACAGTTAGGTTTGTCAACTTTGTTGATAACAACGATTGGCTTAAGACCTAACAATAAAGCTTTTTCAAGAACGAAACGTGTCTGTGGCATTGGACCTTCAAAAGCGTCGACGAGCAAGATAACGCCGTCTGCCATGTTAAGTACGCGTTCCACTTCACCACCGAAGTCAGAGTGACCCGGAGTATCGATGATATTGATCTTTGTACCTTTATAACGAACTGAAACGTTCTTTGACAAGATGGTAATACCTCGTTCTCGCTCAAGATCGTTATTATCCAACATCAAATCATTTGTCTCCTGATTGTCTCTGAACAATCTGGATTGGTGTAGAATACGATCTACCAATGTAGTCTTGCCGTGGTCAACGTGGGCAATAATTGCGACATTACGAATACTATCCATCTAAATATTTTTTTATTTGTTATAAGTTCAAAAAAGTGAGCAAAGTTACAAAAAAAATGCTTTTGCCACTAAAATAATCTATCTAAAAATACACGTTTTATCTCTATATTTTCACCGAGATATAACAAGTACGCCTCTATATCTTTTTCAACACCCATATCTTTCAACGCCACTACATAATCTTTCAGCTGTTCATAGTATTGTTCATGGTGCTTTCCTGTCTTATAATCTATAAGTATCACCTTATCACTAAGTTCAGCATACCTATCAGGACGCAATATCTTATTTCCGTCAAACTTGTCGTATATCAGAATATCCATCTCATTTCTGATTATAGCGTCTTTGGAATAAGCATCCCTTATTTCTTTTATGCCGACGATACTTTCAAATTGCCTTCTCAACAACTCTGCATGCTGCGCATCCACACAGCCATCATTGACATAGTTTCGCAAGACATTATCAGCGTCTTCTATTGTGTTAATCTTTGACAAGATATCGTGGACTAGATTTCCCCACTCTTGTGGTTGGTAATCACCGCTGCCTTCTGCCCAGAACATAGTTGGGTCTGGTTCTATGCTTATCGATTTCATCCACTCCTTCGATTGAGGTATATCTCCGTCTGCCAGTTCTATAATTTCTTTGGCATCTCCATCCTCCTTATCCTCGAAAAACGCAATCTCGCCCAACTCATGCTTAACACTTCTATCACAGTAAAGGCTTCTGAAACGATTATTTATCAAATCCATATCTTCTTCATCAGCATCATCCGTATCGAAATAATCCGCAAAGAAATTATATGAATCTGACGACTTTTCTTCTTCTACCTTGGATTCACAATTGGTATAGACAAACATCAAGTCGGCTGGTCTCGTCATTGCCACATACATTATATTAAAGTCATCAAAAGCTGCCTTTTCCACTTCTTCAACATAATGGCATTCCATATCCGTTCCGACAAGACTATCTTTATTAATAGGTAAGATAAAGTTATCTACTTCTGGAATATCTTTCAGCACATCATAATCAGACAACGACAGCCATTTTTCTCCGCCTTTAAAATCACCTGGGACTTTAGTATAGGCATAAGGATACATAACCACCTTAAATTCAAGACCTTTGGATTTATGTATCGTCATAATCTGAACCGCATCTATCTCAGCACTGATCTTAACATTTAAAGATCCTGACTTTTTATCCCAATGCTCTATGAATGCATCAATACCTTTATTCTCATTGTTTTGCCATTCCAAAACATGATTCATAAAATACTGCAGAAACTCATCCTCAATAATGTTAAATTTATACATCTTGATTATTGAACAACACAAATCATATAGACTATATGATTTATTCCTAAGATCATATATTTCATCAATATCGAGGCTATCTTTCAATGCCTTTTGAATATCATACGAATCAGTATCGGCACATATATTCCTATAAAACGAAAGCGCCAGTTTTGACACATCGTTTTTATCATCAAGCAAGCACCTAAGCGTATATATGACAAGTCTTACCTTATCTGAAGACTTAAGCAAAATTGAATCCGACGATACAACCGGTATATTGTTCTTTGAAAGAAAATCAGCTATGTCTGAGCCATCTGAATTACTTCGTACAAGAATAGCGATATCGCTAAGTCTGAAGCCTTTATCCTTAAGTGTGTAAATATCATCGAGCATCGACTGCTTGACAGCATCTTTATATAATTTAGTTGGCTTTTCCGTCTCATTTTCAGAAAACTTAGCCATATCAAAAATCTCGACGCTCACAAAACCTTCATACGAATGTTGTTTAGGACACTTCTGCTTAAGATCATCATAAACACTACGATAAGCATCCGATGTCAACCTGTTTTTTGAAAGTTTAAAGAATGAATTGTTAAAATCTATTATATTCTTCTTGGAACGGAAATTATATTCAAGAGATTCTTTTTGGAAATTCTCATTAAATGTACTTTCGCATTCTGTATAAAAGTCGTTTTTCTCCGCGCCATATATAGAAGGAAGATTCATGATCTGCTCCACTTCCCCATTTCTGAAACGGTATATCGCCTGCTTGGCGTCACCAACCAAAAGACTCATATTCCCTTCAGAAAGTCCGTCGTTAACCAACGGCAAGAAGTTATGCCACTGCAAAAGAGATGTATCCTGAAACTCATCAATAAAGAAATGCTTGTAGCGAGTTCCTATTTTCTCATATATGAACGGGATGCTGCAATCACCCAAGATGTCTGATATTCTCTTGTTAAATTCAGACAAGTGAACCTTATTCGTATCGTCAGTATGTTGATTTATAATATTCAGTAACACACTTCTCAACGCATACAGATACAAGTTATTCCTTACAATATTGACTAAAAATATCTTACTATGATCCTTGACAAGATCCTTGTATAATCGAACTATATCAACACCTGACGCATTTAAATTTGCTATAGCCTGCTTGTTTCCTTTTGCAGCATACCAGTTCTTGTCGCCATTAAATATGTTCCTAATCGTAGTACCAAGCAATGACGAAGACTTGACATTTATATCTTTTTCTATTTTCCTTAATACAGACTGAAGTCCATTCTTGCCATTAAAGTAATCTGTCGTCACAATACCATATTCATCCTCAACATCTCTAATGGTCTTCACATCATCAATGACGGTCTTTTTACAATCATGATAAAGCGTATTAAGATATTTTTTAATTTTCAGATACTCATCTCCTGAAAATTCCTTCATGCTTATATTGAGTATCTCTCCTTTTTTATATGCGCTTTCCTTGAGAAGCTTTGCCACAAAATCTCTCAACAAAGCATCTATGCGCAAGGATTTTTCCTCATCCAACTGGAACTCGACAAACTCAGTCAAAATCTCCGTAATAGAGTCATCATCTTTATCAATCCGGCTGTCGATACTTTGAATCAAGCCATCGAGAAGATCATCGTCATCGATAAGCACTTTATATTGAACTGGAAGATTCAATTCTTTAGCGAAGCCACGAGCGACCTGCTGCACAAAGCTATCTATAGTAGAGATATTGAAATCTGAATAATTATGCAGAATATTGTCATACAAAGCCACAGATCTTTCTGTAAGAATGTTTTCATCTATTCCTAAAGCTTTGATGACATCATTTCTCATACTTTCGCACTTAGGATTATTCGCGATGAAGCCGTCAAGATAAAAAAGTATCTTAGCTTTCATCTCATTGGCCGCCTTATTTGTAAAAGTCACAGCCAATATATCTTTACAAGATGGATAATCAGAAGACAAAGAAAGTGTAAGAAACTCCTTTACAAGAGTATAGGTTTTACCAGAACCAGCTGATGCTGTATATATTTTAAATTGTTTCTTATTCATTTTCTGTTTTTAGTTTTCTTGCTTCTATTTTTTCTTGTAAAGACCTCCTTAATATTATCGAAGCTTTGCGAATAAGAGATACCTATTCCTTGAGTATAAGCTGAATATGCCTCGTACGAATAAGAATAATAGTTACTATTTAGATTAGAGTGATTATAAGCCTTAAGGCTCAACCTGTTCGTCAACTTCAATGTAATATCCACATCACCAACAATACTATTGGCTCCAGCCGCCACTTCATTCCTAGATCCAGTGTACATACCCAGGTTGCCTTCTATTGTCAGCCTGTCATCAAACAACTGTGTTGAAAGAGCGACTTCCAGCTCTTCTGCAGAAAGATTATCTTCTGGCGTATAACGCACACCGATATCAAAATCCTTGCTGATCTGTGACAGCCAGCTGCTTAAAGAACTAGTCAACACATTATAATAATTTGATGCGCCTATGCTATACAAACCAGAACTTGAATAAGAGAATGATCCCAGCACCAGCAACGAAATTATCTGCTGCGACATAACCGCTTGATTTGTAGTATCAATTATAGAGAACACTGTATTCTTTATATCATCCGTCGCATTAGGCAACGAAAGTCCGAATGTAATTGTTGGGTTGGTAAGTTTTTCATTAAGATGCAATATACAGTCGACATTGACATTGTTAACCATTGATGTCGAGTCCATTTCCACACCTAAAGAAGATATCGACGACTTTGTACGATAACTGCCGGTCACATTGATATCAGCATCATCAGCACGACCTGTCCATGTGATTGTACCGCCGCTCTTGATGTCAAAGTTACGTCTTACTAGATTTTGCAAATTAAAGTTAAAAGCACCTCCGTCAATAACATAATCGCCATAAAGAGAAAGCTGATCCAAGGCCAAACCGAGTCTTATGTTTCCAGATCCGTTTGCTGTAATATTTCCCATATTAGACGGCAAATGAATATTGACCCTCGCATCCTGCGTAACGTCAGCATTTAAATTCAAGGTAAACTTTTTATCTTTTTTCTTTTCTTCTACAACTGTGAAAAGTGTATCATTTTCAGCACCTTCTTTCTTGAAAATTATAAAATTATCATTGATTGACGATGTGCTTGCCAACCTAATGTCAAGTATAGTTCCCGGCATTGTGTATGCATTGATATTCATAACAATATCATCCAATGGCCCATCAATATTCAGGTCACCGCTAGCGATAACGGATCCATAGAACGAAGAATTATCATCGCCAAGCATATTCATTCCAATAAAATTATCCAAAGTCGCATCTACATCAAATGTGAAGTTTTTAAGATAATCATGCGTTACGACACCTTTTGCAATTGCAATATTATCAAGAGTATCTATCAGGATAATATCATTTAGATCTATTCTATTTTCAGTAAACTTTATAAAGCGATTAGGGGTATTCTCTTCGTAACCAGATTTATTAACCGCATAATATGTATTAAGATAATCGATATGGCAAGCCGCATCATTAAGCTCTGCATCACCGATGATGACCGGTTTCTTCAAAGAACCAACCAATTTCAAATCGCCATCAAGCTCACCCGAAACACGACTCAACACACCTTTGGTGAAAGCATTCACCAAAGAAATATCTATATCATTCAAATCAAGGTCAAAGTCTATATTATCATTTCTGGATGTATAATATTTACCGACCAACGACAACACTTTTTCATTTGAGCCTAATCTAACAACTTCTGTATCAATAAAAATAGAGGTATCAGGAGCATTCCAGTTAGCATCCACATAAGCATTTCCTATGACATGCTTATTAACGCCTAAATTCTCCACATCAAGATTTGAGAACAACGTGAACTTATCAGACAAGCCCGACACTTTGACGACACCATCAATAATTCCATCCACATCTATACCCCTACTTGATGTCAGCAAATCGAAATTTGAAACATTCAACTTATTGAAGTTCACGTACAATGTGTCTCTATTTGTCTTAGGAAAATATCCATTGATGCTCAGTTCCTGGTTACCAGAATAGATATCGAATTCATTAATGAAAATCTTATTCTTTTTAAAATCGACATAACAAGCTGGTGATAAAGTCCATATCGTATCATTTACCACAACGTCAGATGCAGAAACCTGCAATCGTCCGCCGCCTTTATTAAGAACATACGACGCATCTATTACACCTTTGTTTCTATCTTCAATAATATCATCATCCCAAGCCATATTCAGCAACAGACTATCATTATGCGCGTCAATAAGGAAAGCCATATTTTCCATCGAAAGTTTGATAGGATTAGATTCCGTCTCCTCCTTTATAACAAACTCTCTCACACGAACATTTGCCGTTGTTTTATTATCCGCGGTCTTGTTTTTCAAATAAACATCATTGAATATCAAATTATTATACATCAACTTCTCAGACTCTATCGTTGTGTACAACTGATATTTATTAGAAGTATATGTCGCTGTAAGATTGGTATTGTCACTTATTCTAAGCTGAGGCACCAACAGACGTGACAAGGTCTCGGTATTTTTCAATATCATATTAACATAAAAATCCTGGGTACCATCTTCCAATCTGACACCCTTATCAGCCCATTTGTCAACATGGAAATGATTCATGACATAATTCTTGAACGAATTTGTTATGCTTGCAAAATTAATGATACCTCTCAAATCAACATCAAAGAAATCAGATGTCACATTAACGTCTTTTGAATCAAAATAATTTTCTGTCAACGCTATATCCAAACTATCCATAAAGTAACTGCCACGACTATCGACATATGTTGTTTTATCCAAGGATATAGAACCATACATTTCATCTAGCTTAACGCCTTTCAGATTTGCTTTGACATTTGTTGTCAGTAAACTCTTCTTATCGTAGTCTAGAAGGTTCAACTTAAACATATTCGCATCTCTGACGCCAACATTCACATCATAAGCGAGCTCATCTTCAGAAATATCCAACATTCCCTCAAAGTCCAACTGCAATAAGTCTGATTTAACATCCGTCGATGCTGTAAGCCTTTGGTTTTCCAGATTTCCCAACACTGAAAAATCATAAAACATCCTTCCCATCAAATTCAGCTTATCTACATCAAGCACTATTTCAAGATCAGCATCTTGTTTTGTCAAGCCTTCTCCATGCAAATCAGACAACATTGTGATAGTCAAATCCTTTTCAGAACCGATTATATCCTTAACATTCAAATTATTAGTATGAACCTTCAAAAAATAATATGGTTTGGGGACAATCTTCAAGTCATTATTCAAAGCACCATTAAGGTAAATGTTTCCAAGATTTGTATGAAGATTGAATGTTGTATTGAAATTATTATGGAAGCCATAAAAGTCACCTGACAGCATAGCGTTTTTAAGAGACGACAATTTTTCTGGCAGCGGAATCTTTCCTGTTGGCGTAGGCACAGCAAATTCTGCAATATCCTGATATGTAAAGTTCATCTTCTTGACATTACCGACTATATGGGTCTCAAAGAAATTAGGCAAGCCCTTCATCTTAATAGTACCCTCAAAATTAGTACTATCCTTGAACGAGAAATTAAAATTATTTGCGGTAAAGTCCCTAACAAAGCCCGTCACCAAACCGCCTATTTGCAAAGTGTCTGGCATCTTCGCCATTGTTGGAGAAAAATACTTCAAATCACTAAGTGTCAGTTGCGATGGCCTTATATTAGCCACAATCATAACCGAATCAACAAACTTTCTTAAACTTCTATAGTCTTTATACAAAAACTGCAGGTCCAAATTCAAGGACGTTGCATGAGCTTCAAGATGAAGGTTCTTGAAATCAAAACCTTGAGATGATATTGTAAACAAAGACCTGGCACTAAATTTATCTATATCAAAACCACACTTGTCCATTCCAGAAAGCATATCCAAATAACCCTTAACGACTTTGCCATCAAAGGACAAATTCCTGACAGACATATTGATACTATCGATATCAAGATGTGCGTAATCCATGCTTTTCTTTTCAGGATTATCTTTGTTTTGATTCCATATCACCACATGACCGTCATGCAACTTGAACTCATCAAGATAAATTGTCTTAAAGTCTTTATTCTTTTCTTTTTTCTCTGAAGGCGCAAACATTTCAGAAACATTCATCATGTCATCGCCTTCATATTTGACGACATTAACAAGAAGATCTTCCACTTCAAGATTTCTAAGCCTCAATTCTTTAGCTATATCTCTAATAGACAATCTGGCATTAAGCTTCCCGACATAAAACATTGGATTATGCTTCTTGTCGTTAAACTGCACCTCTTCAGCATAGATTCTAAAGTTTGGCTTTATGTAAAATGTCTTGATTTTAACTTCGGTTTCAAATTGGTCAGAAAGGACGCCAGCGGCCGTACGAGCGAGCATACTCTGGACATTTACGTCGAGAATTACGACGTATATACTCGCAAACAGAGCAAAAATTATCGCAATGATAATTAAAATGCTATGTATAATTGTTTTCTTCGTATTTTTGCCCTTTCTTTTAACGCTTATGAATGAATATATTTTAGCCATTGAATCGTCATGCGACGACACCTCAGCAGCAGTGCTCAGAGGTACAACAGTCTTATCTAACATAATTGCTAACCAAGAAGTTCACCGCCAATATGGAGGTGTTATACCAGAGTTAGCATCACGTGCTCACCAGCAAAATATCATACCAGTTGTAGATGCTGCTTTAAAACACGCAAATATAACAAAAAATCAGTTATCTGCAATAGCTTTTACACGTGGTCCAGGACTTTTAGGATCACTTTTAGTAGGAACCTCATTTTCAAAGGCTTTCGCTTTATCTATGGACATTCCATTGATTGAAGTAAACCATACAAACGGACATATAATGGCCTTGTTTGCACAAGAGGAAAATGAAACGACAAAAGTGCCTGAATTTCCATTTTTATGCCTTGCAGTTTCTGGCGGTCACACTCAGATCATAAAAGTGAACGATTATTTCGATTTGGAAATAATCGGCAAAACAATCGACGACGCAGCAGGTGAAGCTTTCGACAAAATAGCAAAGATCATGGGACTTCCTTATCCCGGCGGCCCTATCATCGACAGATTGGCTAAAGAAGGAAATCCTAACGCCTTCTCTTTCAGCAAAGCAAACATCGCTGGATTAAACTACAGCTTCAGCGGTTTAAAGACAAGCTTCCTTTATTTCTTACGCGACAGACTAAAAGAAGACAAAGACTTCGTTGAGAAAAACAAAGCCGACTTATGCGCTTCAATACAAAGAGAAATCATTGAAACTCTGATGAAAAAACTCGTCAAAGCCTCAAAAGAAACGGGCATCAAGCAAGTGGCTATCGCTGGCGGCGTTTCTGCAAACTCGGGTCTTCAAAAAGCCATGTACGACAACGGCAAACGTTACGGCTGGGAAGTGTTTATACCAAAATTCAAATTCAGCACTGATAACGCTGCCATGATCGGCATCGCCGGTTATTTCAAATATAAAAACGGAATGTTCGCAAGTCAAGACCAAACACCTTACGCCAGAACAACAACTCAAAAATAATTACGATGGATTGGAAATCATTGCTTTCAGCACAGAGAGAACATAGCGACTATAAGAAAAGTGACATAAGAAACGCTTTTCAACGCGACTACGACAGAATAATCTTCTCAAACATATTCCGTCGATTGCAAAACAAGACACAGGTATTCCCTCTGCCTGGAAGCAAGATGGTCCACAACCGTTTGACACACAGCCTAGAAGTTGCAAGCGTTGGCCGCTCGATAGCTAAAATAGTATCAAAAGGACTATGCGACAAATACGGCAATGACATACTTAACGACATATACGATATCGATACCATCGTATCTGCAGCATGCCTTGCCCACGACCTTGGCAACCCTCCTTTCGGTCACTCTGGAGAAGAAACAATAAGCAGCTATTTCAAAGAAGGAAACGGCAAAGAACTCGAAAGTCAAATTCCTGAATACCAATGGTCCGACTTGGTTTCCTTTGAAGGTAACGCCAATGCATTCAGACAACTTACTCATCAATTCGCAGGAAGAAGACAAGGCGGCATGTCGTTGACATTCGCAACGTTGGCAACTCTTATAAAATACCCCTACCCTTCATTCAACAAAAAAGGCAAAAAGAAATACAACATCTTCCACTCTGAGATAGACACTTTCAAAAAAGTCATGGAAGGATGCGGAATCGTTTGCCTAGACGAAGAAAGCATGGCATACGCACGACATCCACTTTCATATATGATGGAAGCAGCCGACGACATATGCTACCTCATCCTCGATATGGAAGACGCTCATAAAAGAGGCATAGTGCCAACCGAAACAATAGACCATTTCTTCACTTCATTCTTCAGAGAAAACGAGACATGGTTCTTCAATAGAAAAGATTCTATTTACGAGACAGTTACCGACAACAACGAAAGAATGTCATTCCTTAGAGCGACAGCGATAAACAAATTAGTCGACTGTGTATCAACAGTGTTTATCGACAACTATGAAGCCATTATGGAAGGTTCTTTCGAAAACAGTCTCGTTCATCATCTTCCTGAATTCGAGAACAACGCACTTGAAAAATGCAGAATCTTCTCGTTAAAAAATATATACAAACATCCATCTGTTGTTAAAGTCGAACTGACTGGTTTTAACGTCATCGGAGAACTGCTTGACGAATTCGTGCAAGCAGCAATACACCCAGAAAAGACATATAACAAAAAGCTTTTGTCCATAATACCAGAACAATTCAAAAACGACAAGGAAGACATGTACTCACGCATACAAGTCGTTTTAGACTACATCTCAAATATGACAGATCTCTATGCAGTTCAATTATATAAAGATCTAAAAGGCGTGTGATATTTTAATGGAATAATTATTAATCTTGATCAAAATGAAGAGGTTTTTTCTGCTAACATTTTTACAAATTATTTTAGGAGCATTTATCATATCCTGTTCCCAAATCAACATATATTCACAAGCAGAAACGCCTTACCACTATGGCATCTTGAAAACCATCAATGATACTATAACTACTAATCCTGAAGAGGCTCTGAAATTATTACACGGCATCGACAAACCTATTATTGACAACATTTTCTCTGAACAAGAATATCATGAATACCAAATACTTCTATCAGAGGCCAACTACAAAAACTTTTATAATCAGACAAACCACAACGAGGTCATCAATGCGAGCGACTACTTCGACAGTCTAAACTTATTATATCCGCAAAACGCAGAAATTACATTCCTCTATTCAAAATCACTCTATTACAAGGCTGTTGGTTTTGAAGAATTAGAAAACACAAAGGACGCTTTTAAAAGCTATCTCAAATCGCTTGAACTATTAGAAGACATAAATCTAAACAAAAAGAAAATCAACAAGAAAGTTGCCAATGAAATTCAACATTTCAAAGCATTGATTTACACCCGCCTTGGCGATATTCTCTATTGGCACGACGTGTATGATGAAGCAATTGAATGCATTACAAACGCTAACACTTTATTTTATTTAGAAAACAATCAGAATGCCTTATCGAGAAACAACATCATTCTAGCCGTGATCTATGGCTTAAATTTCAATCACGACAAAGCGCTACATCACCTCTCATTCGCTGATTCCATATTGGAAATCAACAATGTGGAAGGTTCTCTAAAAAACGACATCGAAAGAATCAAGGCTTCTGTAATGTACAATATCGGCTATAAAGAAGAAGCCTTCAATTCGGTTTTAAAACAATACAAGACCCTCGACAACCCAAAACAAATCATGGAAGCTGCAGGCGTATTGGGCGACATGTATTATAGCAAAAAAGTTTATGACTCAGCTATATATTATTATGAGAAATACTTTCCAGACAACAAGTTCTCAAAGATAAACGCAGCTAATAACATCATTGAAATAAGCATTATAACAGGTAATAACGAACTCATTACCAAATACGCTCCTTCTTTGGCAGAAGAAACAAACAAAGAAATAATGCTGTCTTCAATAAAAACAGAACTTACATCACTATATCATAAATACAGCACCCAAAAAGACGCCAACACACGCTACAGCACAATCTTCAAATATCTTATTATATTGTCAATAATGACAATCGCCATTTTTATTTTAGGATTAAATGCAATAAAGTTAAGAAAGAGAAAATACAACAAAGAAATATCAGAAAAAAGCAATTATATAAATTCATTACAAAAGAAAATAGAAAAAACATCATCGGAAAACAAACATATAAAATTACAGATCAAGAATCTTGAAGATGAAATACTTGACATCAAAAAGAAAAACAGACTTGATTATGTGTCTTTTGAGCAAAAAATAGATTCAATAAAAGAACAGCCAATCTATAAAAGACTTTATGATATAAGTATAAATAACAATATCAAGACCAACACTTTATATCCTGATTTAGAATTAAATGACTTTGAACAAAAAGAATTGATAGAATTGTTCAATTCAACTTTAGACAATGGTTTCAATAAAATAATCTCAGAACACAAAGGACTGAAATACCACGACTTATTATACTTCTGTCTTTACATCATCGGCTTTGACGAAAAACATATTTCTGCGGTAACAGGAAAGACATATAACGCAGTATGGAACAGGACTAAGAAAATACAGGAAATCCTTGGAAGTTACAAGAATATCAAGGATATAATTAAGGACAAACTAAAATATTAATTTCGTTTCAGAAGCAAGAATCATTTGAAAGGCCATCGCATTCTTTAGCATCAGCAATCATTGTTAATCTTTAAGCATCCGGGAATAAATCTGCTTTAGTCCTTCAATATGTTTTTCTATAGAAAATATCTGTCTTGTCTCCTCTTTAACAACTTGGGAAATCAGTTTATAATCTTCTAAATTCAATAACACCTCCCTAGATTTCATTGCGAAATCAAGATCATTATTATCTTCATACAGCATAGCATATTTTCCATTATAAGTGATTTCCCTAATCATATCACAATCATTTACAACGACATTCACTCCAGATGCCATCGCCTCTATAACAGGAATCGCAACAGTTTCCCTGCCAGAACTGTATACAAAAAGATCTAATTGACTCAAAACATTAGCGTCATCAACTCTCTTCCCCATAAAAGTTATATAATTATCCAATCCCTGGAGTATATAATAATATCTACATGCATTATAATTAGAATCATACTCATCAACCTGATCGCCAGCAACAACACAAGTGAAATTTCTTCCAGTTCTTCGCAGTTTCTTAACCATTTTAAACACACTCATCATATTACGCTGAGGTGTAAAGTCGCCCATTGTAGCAATCAAATATCTAAGATCATCTATAAAGAACTCATCTCTGACAGACTTATACTCAAAGGCATCAAATCTTTTAAAACAAAAGGCATGATATAATTTAGAACATTGTTCCGAGGAGAGATTAAAAGAATTTGTAAGATATTTTTTATGAGTTTCCGATTGAAGAACTATATGATCAAGCTTCTTTAATATGGTTTTATAAATATGTTTCTTAATACCCTTCAGGTCATCATGGTAATAATAATCAGAGAATACCAACTTAACATTCATTCCCTTAACCATTTTAAAGACCAAATAAGCATCGATATAATCATAAACATGAATTATATCTATCATATTCTCTTTAACGAATCTTCTAAACTTAAATAAATTAACCAGAATATTACCTGAGGTATGCAAGCATGGATAGTCAAAGAATTGAAAATCCGTTTTTTTTACATTTAATGAAATATCAAGTATCAGATTGTTTATCTCGTATCGATATGGGATTGTATGTAAGAAAGTGACTCGCATAATAAAAAAAAATCCAGTTGTTAACCGGATTGCCTGTGCCCATGAGAAGACTCGAACTTCCAAGAGCTTAAGCTCACTACACCCTGAATGTAGCGTGTTTACCAATTTCACCACATGGGCTTTAAGCTTTTGGTATTGTGCCCAGGACAAGAGTCGAACTTGCACGACGCATTCGTCACCACCCCCTCAAAGTGGCGTGTCTACCAATTTCACCACCTGGGCTTCAAAAACATTGCAAAGATACGCTTTTTTTCATTCCGCGCAACACTTTTGCAATGTTTTTTTTATTTTTTTAAGATTTTTTCATAACACCTTAATACTTAAGAAGTTTACTCATCTGAATAAACTCTCTACCAATAACATTGACAAAATAGGTTCCACTATTAAGACCAGACAAAAACGCATTCACGCCCACCATATCACCATTATGATTATCAGAATTATACAACATCTTTCCCATCATATCATAAACCAAAACTGTAACTTTTTCATGGTTATTCAGCTTCAATTCCACAACTCCACTTGATGGGTTTGGGAACAGCGAAAAGTGCGATTTTTCGTCAAAAATATCACAATCTTCCAAATTTAGCATACCTAACGCCCTTCCAAAATCAGGAATTCCGTATCCATATTCGTTATTTGGTGTCGAGAAATTATCCGCTGATTGTTTAACGACTTCTCTAATTTTATACTCTGGAAAATCTCTTTTTGCCTGCCAATAACATGCGATCATACCAGCCATTGACGGCGCCGCGAATGACGTGCCATTGCCTTCATAAAAATTATTTCCAGGAGAAGCCACCGTAACAGCATAAGCAAAAGCCATCACATCTGGCTTTATCCTGCCATCATAAGTTGGACCAATAGAACTAAAACCAGCTTTTCCTCCATCCGCCTTCACACCTCCTACAGTCAGAACATTTTTTCCGTCACCAGGAGCGCCAACATAAGGAAACATTGTATCACCTTCATTACCTGCTGCAGCAACACACAAAATACCTCTTGAACTCGCAATTTCAGAACCTATTGTAATAATGCAAGTCTCACCATCAAAATCATCATAACTATGTGAAGTTTCAGGATCATCAAAGCCAACATATCCTAATGACGTGCTGATCATATCAATACCCAAACTATCCATATATTCCGCAGCTGAAACCCAATTGTACTCCTCGATGACATTCTCGCTATTTACATTCTCAGTTCTGCATAAAAAATATGAAGCCTTAGGTGCTGTTCCCACATATATATTAGGTATATATCCGGCCATCAATCCAAGACAAGCCGTTCCATGATGATGATCCGAATATACTATACCATTTTTGTATACAAAATCACGAGTTCCAAGAAGACGATTCTCATCTCTCATATTTTGGAACGCATCATGGACGTCAACGCCTTCATAACCGCTGTCACAAATGCCAATCCATATACCCTCACCTTGGTAGCCCATTTCATGCAAAGACACTCCATTCAAAAGCTCTATCTGAGTCGCAGCGTTTCCATAATGACCACGTAACACATCAACAGCGACAGTGCTTTCAACATTTATTTCATTCAAGAAACTCTCCTGTTTCAACATCTGCTTCAAAGGTTCATCTTGTAACGCTCGAGTCTTTTTGACAAAAGGCAAATTTTCAATAGCTTTTAATACAGATATATCACAAGTCTCAATCGTCACTCCATTAAGCCACTTTGAAGGGTGCAAAATTGTAGCGCCTGCATTTTTCACAGCCTCAATATATGAAGGATTAACCGGAATATCCTTTTCATCCAGCGCCACTCCATATTTTTCACGTCTCTGTATTGAACGCTCACTCAAAAACTCTTCCGGCCTCTCAATAGAATAAGGTGTATTGTTCTTGTCCGTAAATTGAACCCAATATTTATCAGGAGCCACCTGGGCGTTAGAACTTACACCAATAATTAATAATGTCATAAACACCAATAATCTTCTCATAATAAGCAATTTTATTTTTCCGCAAATTTACAATCTTTACCTCAATCAATTAAATAATATTTTTCTTTTTAACAACAATTAACAAACGACATATTTTCTTAATTTTGCAAAAAATATTTGAGATGAGAATTGACATTATCACAATCTTTCCGGAAATGTTCGAAGGACCTTTTACAGAATCTATTATTAAAAGGGCCATTCAAAAAGGACATGTTGAAATTCATTTGCACAACTTAAGAGATTATAGCACCGACAAACACAAGCGCGTCGACGACTATGCATTTTCATCTGGAGCCGGAATGGTAATGATGATCGAACCTGTTGACAACTGTATCAGCAAATTAAAGTCAGAAAGAGAATATGATGAAGTTATATACATGAGTCCTGACGGCGAATTGCTAACACAGCCTCTCGCCAACCAAATGTCATTATATAATAACATCATCATTTTATGCGGACATTATAAAGGAATTGACGAACGTATACGCGAACATCTCATCACAAAAGAAATCTCCATCGGCAACTATGTCTTGTCAGGCGGAGAACTCGGAGCTGCTGTTTTAACAGATAGCTTAGTACGTCTTATTCCTGGCGTTTTGAGCGACGAAACTTCCGCTTTAAGCGACTCTTTTCAGAGCGGATTAGTCTCCCCACCCGTGTACACCAGACCTCGTGAATACAAAGGATGGAACGTACCAGAAGTTTTACTTTCTGGTAACGATATGATTATCAACGAATGGAAATTAAACCAAGCCATCCAAAGAACCAAAGAAAGACGACCAGAAATGTACGAAATATTGAAAAAAAATAATTCAAATAATTTGTAATTCGTATGCAAAAAGTTTGTATATTTGCACACTTTTTTACGGATAGAAATAAAGAACAAAAATTATATAATTATATCAGAAATGAAGAACGCGTTAATTCAATTTGTTGAAGATCAAGTACAAGTTAAGGATTTTCCACAGTTTAAAGCTGGTGACACAATCACTGTAACTTACAAAATCGTTGAAGGTAATAAAGAACGTTTACAAAAATTCCAAGGCGTAGTTTTACAACGCGCTAGCGAAGGTTCACATGCAACTTTCACAGTTAGAAAGATTTCAGGTAACGTTGGTGTAGAAAGAATTTTCCCTATCTCTTCACCTATGATCGAAAGCATCGAAAAGAATAAAGAAGGTGCTGTTAGAAGAGCTCGTATCTACTACCTCAGAGGTTTACGTGGTAAAAAAGCTCGTATTAAAGAAGCAACTCGCAAGAGCAAATAATAATTCTTTAACGATAAAAAAAACAGCGTGAAATTTCACGCTGTTTTTTTTATAACCTCTGTCTAACAACTTCAAAACAAACGACACCTGTTGCGACAGAAACATTCAATGAATCAATATCTCCAGGCATAGGGATCAAAAGATGTTCGTCAGAACGTTTCAAATAAGCTTCGCTAATACCATCTTCTTCCGAACCCATCATAATAGCCAGCGGACCCTTCATATCTGACTCCCAAATATTCTTACGACCTTTTTCCGAAATAGAAACGACCTTAACACCGCTACTCTTCAAAAAGTCTATTGTATCTTTAATATTATCAACACGGCAAACATTTATATTTGACAATGCGCCTGCTGAAGTCTTCATCGCATCTCCATTTATCAATGCAGAACCACGTGACGGAATAACTATAGCATCAACACCTGCAGCATAACAAGTACGAGCAATCGCACCAAAGTTACGCACATCAGTAACTCTATCCAAGATAACTATAAAAGGCATTCTTCCTTCATCATAAACCATAGGAACCACCTCCTCTATCAACTGATAAGAAATCGGACATACAAAAGCGACAATGCCTTGATGGTTCTTCCTTGTCAATCTGTTCAGCTTTTCCAATGGAACATATTGAACTGTAATATTATGCGTACGAGCATAATGAACTATTTCCGAGATCTGAGGGGAACGCAAACCTGTTTGCACAAAAATTTTCTCTATTTCCTTCTCCGCCTTAATCAATTCCTCAACAGGATGAACTCCAAAAAACATATTATTATCCATATACCTTTATTATTAATTTCAAACGTACAAAAATAATAATTAAAACTTATTTTTCCCAATAAAAACAACAGCTCTTTAAAAAGTTTTTACTAACTTGCAACACCATTTTGAATATCACTAACACATTAATAATATTATTATGAAAAAATTATTACTCACATTAAGCATTATGCTTGTAGCATCTCAAATGATTTTTGCACAAGATGCTGAAAAGAATTGGAATCATGGCGGATTCGTTGGTTTCAACGTTTCTCAAAGCCATTTCTCAAACTGGACTTCAGGTGGACAAGACAATGTCAACGGTCTTGGAACTTTCAAGTACAACATGAATTATTTAAACGGCAAATCAAAGTGGGACAACACTTTAGATTTAGCATTAGGTTACAGCTACTTTGACCTTGACAAGAAACCATTAAAGACAGACGACCGAATCAACTTCAGTTCTTTGTATGGCTACGATGTTGTTAAAGATGAATTATTCGTTACTGCAAACCTTAATTTCCAATCACAGTTTGCAAACGGATACGACTACAAAAACGACAGCACTAATAGAATTTCAGCATTCCTCGCTCCTGCTTATCTCACAGTAGGTCTTGGTGCTCAATACACTCCTGCTAAATGGTTCTCATTAAACCTTGCTCCTGCTTCTGGCAGATTAACAATCGTTAACGACCAGACATTAGCTGACGCTGGCGCATTCGGTGTCAAAGCTGCTTTGATCGACCCTGTAACCGGCGAAATTTTGGAACATGGAAGCAAATTCCGTATGGAACTTGGTGCCCAGTTGACAGCAAACGTCAGTTACGAAATTTTCAAAAATGTCACATTCTCATCAAAGCTCATTGTTTTCTACGACTATATGCAAACAAGAGATTTGAATGCCTTAAGTAAAGAATACGGATGCCGTTTCGACTTTGACTGGGACAACGCATTGGTTATGAAAGTCAACGACTGGTTGAACTGCAACCTAACTGCACGTTTGATTTATGACGAAGACATCAAACCTATAGAAGGAGAATCATTCTTGCAATTCAAAGAAGTCTTAAGTGTAGGTCTCTCCTATAGAATTCCTTGATCATGACAAAAATCGGGTTGTTATCAGACACACACGGTTGGGTTAATCCAAACATATACGAGTTTTTCAAAGACTGCGATGAGATTTGGCATGCTGGTGACATTGGCAACGACGATGTTGCAATAGAACTTGCCGCTTTCAAAAAACTCAGAGCAGTCTTCGGCAACATCGACGGCTGGGAGATCAGAACCGATTTTCCTCAGTTTCAAATTTTCAACATAGAGGAAATCAAAGTCGTGATGACACATATCGGAGGTTATCCAAATGCTTACGCACCTGGCATCAAGCAGCTGCTTTCAGAAGAGAAACCGAACATTTTCATCAGCGGGCATTCTCATATTCTTAAAGTTATGCGCGATCAACAACTAGGGTTACTACATCTCAACCCTGGCGCCGCAGGTCTGAAAGGATTCCACAAGAAAGTAACGATGCTAAGATTCCAAATAGATGGCAAAGAAATAAGCAATATGGAAATTTACGATGCCGACAAATACTAATAAAAAAAGCTGCGAAAAAAAAATCGCAGCTTTTTTATTACTTCAAATCTTTAACGCAAACGATCAACCGATTTGATCAATTCTATATCTTTTTTTATCCATCTCATTGCCAAAATAGACAACACTATATTTATCAATGGGATATATGTTCCAAATGCATATGTTACGGTCTCTGCAGACAAGTCTGCTTGAACTTTGTTAACGTAAAACAAGAACACCAATCCACATAGCATTGCATTAAGCAACACATTTAAAGACGATAATTTCAACTGCAACTCTCTCTTCTTATACATAAATATAGTTACAAAAGGAACTATTACCATCAATATTGCCAAAAGCAAAAGAAGCAATGCGTTAGCATGATTCTCAACGCCAAATACCGACATTTTTACTATTTCATCACCAATATTAAAAGATGCTATTGGTGTAAAAAACAAAACGCCTGCAAAAACAGCCGCAAAAAACAAAAATACAGTTTGAATTCGTTGTATCATAATATTAGATTTTATTATTATTTTCTGCAAATATAACGATTAGATTCTAACGAAATTATTTTTTTAAAAAATATTTAAAGCCTTTGACTTTTCAAGATTTTTATATATCTTTGCAAGACATTTGAACAAACATCTATCGTTGTTGTTATTAACAAGTGAGATAATTCTATCTCATGTATTTCAAAATAAAATTCTATGTACGACATTTACGGACTAAACGAAAAATCGTTAGTTGAACTAAAAGAAATTGCACTTAAGTTAGGAATTGAAAATATCAATGTTCCTAAAGAAGAACTTGTCTATAGCATTATTGATCATCAAGCTGTTCATCCTGATATTATTAAAGAAGTTAAAAGTAACGACAATAAAAACGTCGCTGCTGACAAACCTAAAAGAGGCAGAAAAGTAGCTACATCTCGTCCAGACAAAAAAGAAAACGCAGAACTTCTTGCAGAAGCAAAAGCAACCGAAAAGAAGGATGAAACTACTGAAAACCAAGAGAGTAACTCTTCTGAAACAAAGCCTAAACGTGAGAAACGCCCTAGAATAGGCAAAAGAACAGATGTTGTCAAAACAACTATCAACAATAATGATGAACAAAACAAAGTTCAACATGTTTCATACAGCAAAAAAGAAAATGTTGAAACTAAAGACACTAACATCACTACAAATGAAATAATAACAAACGAAGAAACCGTTGCTGTCGTTGAAGAAAAAGCCGAGGTCTACGAAACAAAGAGAAATAAGCCAGGCAGAAAGAAAAAAGATTCACGCAAAGACAACGAAATCAGTACACAAACTGAAGTTACCGATTTGGTTGACGTAAACAGTACAACTGTTGAAATAACAGAAAATATTGACATTACAGAAACTGCCAATAAAAACGATAAAGCTGAAACTGAAAAAATCAATCACCAAAAGAAAGAAGAAATCATCTCCGAATTTGACGCTGTTGTAAATGCAGAAGGCGTATTGGAAATAATGCCTGACGGTTATGGATTCTTACGTTCATCTGACTACAATTACCTCAACTCACCAGATGACGTTTATGTTTCTCAATCACAGATAAAATTATTCGGTCTTAAGACTGGAGATAGCATACAAGGTGTAATACGTCCTCCAAAATCTGGAGAAAAGTATTTCCCACTTATCAAAGTTAACAAAATCAACGGATTAACACCTGAACAAGTCAGAGATCGCATTCCATTCGATTTCCTAACACCATTATTCCCAACAGAGAAATTCAACCTCACCGGACATAAAGGCAGTTCTGTATCTACCAGAATCATGGACCTCTTCGCTCCTATAGGCAAAGGCCAGCGCGGTTTGATCGTAGCTCAACCAAAAACAGGTAAGACAGTATTGCTCAAAGAAGTTGCTAACGCAATCGCAGCAAATCACCCTGAGGTATACCTTATTATATTATTAATTGACGAACGTCCTGAAGAAGTTACAGATATGGCTCGTAGCGTAAATGCAGAAGTCATTTCTTCAACATTCGACGAACCTGCAGAAAAACATGTTAAGATTGCAAACATAGTTTTAGAAAAAGCAAAACGTTTGACAGAATGCGGACATGATGTAGTAATCCTCCTAGACTCTATCACACGTTTGGCACGTGCTTTCAATACTGTATCACCAGCATCAGGCAAAGTCCTCTCTGGAGGTGTGGAAGCTAATGCACTTCAAAAACCAAAACGTTTCTTCGGTGCAGCTCGTAATATTGAAAACGGAGGTTCTCTCACAATCCTTGCTACAGCATTGATTGACACCGGTTCTAAGATGGATGAAGTTATCTTCGAAGAATTCAAAGGTACAGGTAATATGGAACTTCAACTCGATCGTCGTCTTTCTAACAAACGCATCTACCCTGCTATCGACATCGTTGCTTCTGGTACACGTCGTGACGACTTACTCGTTGACGAACGCACATTGGCAAGAGTCTGGGCTCTTAGAAACCACTTCGCAGATATGACACCTGTTGAAGCAATGGAATTCCTCAAAGACAGAATATCAAAGACACATTCAAATGATGAGTTCTTAGCGACGATTGACAAATAATAAATTATATCACAATAAAAAAAAAAGACGCACCAAAATTTGATGCGTCTTTTTTATTGTGAAAAGATCAGAAAATCTTCTCTAAATCATCTTTGATCAAACCGTTAAAGTCACCAGAACTCATGAAACCTGCTGCTACATTTTCTTTCTTGACATCATTCAAAATGTTCATCAATTCCTCTTTAGAATGAACGACTTGAATATCTTTTCGACCAAATCCTTCAATGATTCTTTCATCTGACATAAGTTCCAACTTCTTGACAGCAACAGCATGTGGATCATAGAATACCACAGCCTTATCGCAATTGTCAAGACAATGCTCATAATGATCGATAAAGACCTCACTAAGACTGCTATAAGTATGCAACTCAAATACAACGATTAAAAATCTTTCCTTATATTGTTCGCGTAATGCCTTCACTGTTGCAACAACTTTTGAAGGAGCATGAGCGAAATCACGAAAAACCAGATTATTCTTTTCCTTATTCTCAAACATCAGTTCAAGACGACGAGCAGCACCTTTGAAAGACGCAATCGCTTCGTAGAAAACATCATCTGAAATTCCGACTTGCTTGCATACATTATAAGCAGCATTGATATTCTTCATATTATGTTCGCCAAACACTTGAACTTTAATCTTTTTGTCATTGAAAATTAGACAAACACCCTCTCCATCGGTGATATATTGGTGAGTTTCATATCCATACACAGGCACTTTGGAGTCAGCGGCAATTTTCCTTGCTTCTATATCATTATTATCAAATATCAAGCATCCGCCTTTTTCTATTGTATTGACATAGATTCTAAATTGTTCTAGATACAAATCAAATGTTGGGAATACATTGACATGATCCCAGCCAATACCACTTATCACAGCTATATGAGGATGATACTTATGAAACTTAGGAACTCTATCGATTGGAGAAGTAAGATATTCGTCACCTTCTATCACCATATATTTTGCTGATTCACTGAGACGTACCATAACATCAAATCCTTCCAACTGAGCTCCGACCATAAAATCAGTTTCAATACCAGCATATTTCATGACATGAAGAATCATTGATGTTATTGTAGTCTTACCATGGCTTCCACCTATTACAATACGAGTTTTGTCCTTGCTTTGTTCGTACAAATACTCTGGATATGAATACACCTTAAGTCCGAGTTCCTGAGCACGAATCAATTCTGGATTATCAATACGAGCATGCATTCCAAGAATTACAGACTCATACGACTCATCAAGTTTTTCCGGATGCCAACCAAGTTCTTCTGGCAATATCCCTTCATTTTTCAATCGTGTTCTTGATGGTTCAAAGATCTCATCATCAGACCCTGTCACTTCGTAACCTTTTCTATGTAAAGCGATGGCTAGGTTATGCATCGCGCTTCCTCCTATAGCAATAAAATGAACTTTCTTCATATCTGTAATAATTTATCGGAAATGCAAATATAAAAAAAAGACGCCATAAATTTATGACGTCTTTAAATCTTATTATTCTGTCACGTATTATTTGTTAACAATAACCTTTTGTGATGACTTAACACCAGCTTTTGTTTCTAAGTTAATATAATACAAACCATTTGCCCATGATTCAACATTAACCATAACATTATCAGAATCTGCTACTTGTGTATAGACAACTTGACCAATACTATTGTAAACTGTAACTTTATTCAAGTTTTCTGCATAAACATTAACAACAGATTTTGCAGGATTTGGATAAACACTAACATTATTTTCAACAGCTACATCTTCAACACCAGCTGAACCATATACGATTTCAATAGGATATTCATATCTGAAGAGTTTTTCACCTTGTTCTGCAACAGCAACTTTTCCTTTTTTGCTATCAAGGATACCCCAGAATGAAGTAAGATCACCTATGCCATTACCTTTGCTATTCTTTAAAACTATACGATAGCAGCCATGTTCTGGTAATGTATAATCTACTTTTTCTAGGCCTGAACCTTTAAATGTTAAAGTTTTTACTACATTACCATTTTTCATATTAACAACATCTATTGTAAAATTATCTGGATCAGATGTTTTAAGTTGGAATTTCAACAAACCATCATTTGGAATTGTATAAGGAGCTACTGCTTCATATATAAATTGATTGTCAAATGCATACTTATCTTCAAAACTACCATTTAATTCAACAACTTCTACATTTACAAAACCAGCTCCACCAAAGTTAATTTCTGGCAATTCAAAATATGTTTCTTGATTTTGGGCCAAAAGACCTTCCCATGTGTAAGATCCATAATTATTATCAGCATCATCTGTTACATTGAAAACAGCTGATTTCAATGGTTGTGATCCATGGTTTTTGATTTTAAAAGTAGGTTTCATTTTACCAGAACATGATTCTGTTGGAACATTCTCAACATCAGAAATACCTAAATCGTATTCAGCAGCTTCTGTAGCGATAGAAATTTTTACTGCCTGATACACTTCTCTTGTTGTTCCATCATTTTGTACCCAAGCAATAAGTTCACAATTTTCTTTTTTCCATGCATGTACATCAAATAAAGCTGTAAACTCTTCTGTATCACCTGTCAACTTTATACCAGATGTTGCTGTTAAGACATCACGAACAACAGCATTAATTTCATTGCCACCATGCCATGATTGTTGAATATGAGATTCTGTTAAAGCTATAAAAAGTCTAACATTATCACCTGCACATTCAGCGACCTTCTTAACAACAACCTTTGCAGCACACTTATTCCAGCTATCATATTTGTATGTAAGTTCTACTTCATAAGGTGATTCAACATTTATTCTTTTATCATATTCTGCCTTAATCAAATTATAAGAGCCTTCCCACATTGCTGTACTTCCACCTACTTGAGGAGCAGAAACACCATCAATAATAACTGTTGGGAAACTTTGTACTTTATACCAAGAGTTTCTTGCATTTGTTTCAGCTGTTGCATATTCAGCTGGAGAATAATAACTTGAATGGAATGCCAAAGGAGCTATAGACAAACCTTCTTCTACCATTTTACTAATAGCACCTGCTGCTGCTGGACAAGCAGGACAACCAATACCAGTAAATGCTTCTATCAAAACGCATTCTTTTGCTACATTTTGTGCTGAAATTGAGCCAGCCATCAATACTGTAGCGATGATTGTAAGTAATAATTTTTTCATTTTTAATAATTTTAAAATTCATTCTAATTAATGCTACAAATTTACATTTTTTATTTTAAAAAAGATCTTCTCATATCATATATTTTCTCATTTTTGCAAAAAAAATATGCTTGATAAATTACTGATAAAACGATTCCTGATTTATTTAAGATTAGAACAATCTTTGTCTGACAACAGCGTCTACGCTTACACACACGACATTGAATTATTTATTCAATATTTAGATAGTATAAATCATTCTAAATCATTGAAAAACATACATCAAGAAAACATAGAAGACTTTCTCTCTCATCTATACGAATTAGGATTATCAGCAAGTTCTCAAGCAAGAATATTATCGGGCATCAAGAAGTTTTACGCTTATCTTATCCAGGAAAAAATAGTTGAAGAAAATCCCACACAGTTGATTTCATCACCATCAATAGGAAGACATATTCCAGACGTACTCACTTACGAAGAAATATGTTCGATGATTGAAAATATAGATTTAAGTCAACAATTTGGACATCGCAACAAAACAATATTAGAAGTAATGTATGGTTGCGGATTGCGAGTATCAGAAGCCATATCATTAAAAATAAGCAACATCTATATTAATGATGAATTTATAAGAATTATTGGCAAAGGCGATAAAGAACGTCTGATACCAATAAGCCAATCCATCATCAAGACTCTTAACTTATACATTGAAGGAGAAAGAAAAACACAGAAAATAAATCCGAAATACACTGACACTTTATTCATCAACAGAAGAGGTTCCAGTTTAAGTCGTCAGATGATTTTCTTGATAATAAAAGACTTAGCTGAAAAGGCTGGAATAAAAAAGAATATCGGACCACACACGATCCGACATTCTTTTGCAACACATCTATTGGAGGGCGGCGCTGACTTAAGAGCTGTACAGCAAATGCTTGGACATTCAAGTATCAGCACTACAGAGATTTACACTCATATCTCAGATCAATATCTGAAAGAGGTAATCACTCTTTTCCACCCAAGATATAACGATTAGGATATAACACCCCAAACGACGTCAATCAATTCACCATCGTTGAAGTAGAAATCAAGCATTAACTCATCGTAAATCAAGCAAGTATCACCTTCTTGTTCTTCTTCATCGTATTCTTTATAACCATTTTTCTTCATCAATTCAATGACTTGATTACGATTCATATCGTAAATATTCTCACCGAACAAAGTTGCATCTTCATTAATTGTTGAGATACTTGACACTAGCATTTTGTCTGTACCTTCAAAACATATAGACGCAGCCAAATCATCATAATCGTATAGTATTGACGATGACTCATTTCCTTCAATTATCGGATCCAACTCTTCATGATTTGAAGGTGTACCCAATATGCTAACTACTTCATCTATCGACATTCCAAATTTAATGTCTCCATAGCCTTTTAATGGTTCGATTATTAAATTTTCCATACCCGATTTATTATGTTATTCAAAACGAATTGATTTCGATGGTTTTATATTATTTATAATCATTGTTGGGATTGACATCATCAACACCCACAAGATAAATGTTCCAATGTTAAGCAATAATATATAAGTCAAATTTATTTCGATTGGCACCGATGAAAGATAATAAGACTCAGGTGACAATTTGATTATTTCAGTATACTTTTGGAGAAAGCATAACCCGACACCCAACACATTACCAAACAACATGCCTATCAGCAATATACGCTGTGAACGTTGCAAGAATATCCTTCTTATAAATGCATTATTGGCTCCCATTGATTTTAATATTCCAATGGTAGACGTTCTTTCCAGCACTATAATCAACAACATGCTTATTATAGAAATACCTGCTACTAGCAACATCAAAACTATGATAATCATAACATTCATATCTTGAAGTTCAAGCCAATCATATATTTGAGGATATAAGCTTGATGCTTCATAAGATATCAGATTCGTTGGAATTTTGTAATATATTATATTATTGGCCTCTGCTGCACTAACACCTTCTACAATATCTATTTCCAAATGCCCAACCATATTTTCATCCCAGCCGTTCAAGCGTCTAATCTGAGACAAATCACAATATACAAAACGTTCATCGCATTCAGTCAGACCTGTTTCATAAATTCCTTTTACCAAAAACTTACGGCCACGTGTCTTCATATTTTCACCTATAAACCATATCCTCACTTCATCCCCTACATTCAACATCATTTTATCAGAGATGATTTTAGAAATCAACACATCGTTAGAACGTTCATCATCAACATACAGAGGTATGTCACCTGCAACAAGATTTGACTTTATATAATCCCAATTATAATCTCCGGTAACACCTTTTAACACAATGCCGTGAATTTCCTCTTCTGTCTTAACAAGACCTGCTTTATTAGCCGTCGGATAAATTGATTTTATAAAAGGCATGTCAAGTCTGGATTTCAAAGTACTATCATACAGAAACGGCGTCTCTTCTATAGACTCATTCTGATTTAAGACTTGAATTTGTATTGGAGAAACAAAACCAACTACCTTCTCTTTTATCTGGTTTTTAAATCCGACGATAACAGCAATGGAAATCAACATAATAGATATACCAAGAGCTATACTGACCACTGCAATTTTCATCACTACAGAAGACAGATTTTCTTTGGAAAAAGAAAATATTCTCGATGATATAAACCTCGTTGCTTTCATTTTTTTCTTATCATTGCAAAAATAATCATTTATTCAAGTGTATGCAAAAGTTTTTTTCGTTTTTGATAATTTTTATACTTGCTTGTGTTGATGGGAAATCACAATTTTATTCCAAGAAAAACATCATAAACGCAGAAGATGCCATTGTAGGAGCATCAAGACTAGAATTATATCTACCTCTTCTGGAAGGGAAAGACATCGCAGTTGTTGCCAACCAAACTAGTATTTTCAACAATACACACATCATTGATACTCTTATAAGTAGAAACGTCAACGTAAAAAAGATCTTCACTCCAGAACATGGTTTCCGAGGAACAGCCGATGAAGGCGCACACATTAATAATAGTATAGACGAAAAAACACGACTGCCAATAATTTCATTATACGGCAAAAACAAAAAACCTAATCAAGAACAATTAGAAGGCATTGATGTTTTACTCTTTGACTTACAAGATGTTGGCACTAGATTCTACACATACATATCAACAATGACTTATGTTATGGAAGCCGCCACTGAAAACAATATCCCTGTAATTATTCTTGACAGACCAAATCCAAATGGATTCTATATTGACGGTCCCGTTTTGGAAAAAGAGAACTCCTCTTTTGTAGGATTACACCAAGTACCTGTAGTTTACGGACTTACAATTGGAGAATACGCCCAAATGGTAAACGGTGAATATTGGCTTAAAGACAGTCTACAATGCGATTTAACAATCATACCATTAGGAAATTACAATAGAAATAACATATACGAATTGCCTGTAAAACCATCACCAAACCTTCCTAACTGGGAATCAGTATACCTCTACCCTTCGCTTTGCTTCTTCGAAGGTACCACGGTCAGCGTAGGACGCGGTACCGAATCGCCATTCCAAGTCTACGGTCATCCAATGATTCTGTCCGACTATTCTTTCACCCCCAGACAAGCCGAAGGCAAAAATAGACCATTGCATTGTGACACAGAATGTTTCGGAGAAAAGCTCACTCAATACACTGTCGATTATAAAACCAACAAAGACCAGCTTAATCTAACCTGGCTTATCAATGCATACGAACAACTCAAAGACAAGGGAACTTTCTTCAACAACTTCTTTGTCAAACTTTCTGGAACAAAGAAATTACAACAACAAATCGAAAACGGATTAAGCGAATATGAGATTAGAGAAAGTTGGAAAGAAGATCTTAAAAAATACAAGAAAATCAGAGCTAAATATCTATTATATAAAGACTTCTGATTAAAAACACAAAATATCAAAAACTCAGAATCTCAAAATGTTTATTTTTTGAGATTCCGAGTTTTTGAATTTCTTTTTCATCTTAGCATTGTCGGCCTGGATATACTTTAAGCGCTTCTTTTAGAATCATCATCGCTTCTTGCAAAGCTTCCTTTTTCAAGCAATAACTTATCCTAACCTCATGAATGCCTCGGCCTTCTGTTGAATAGAAACCACTTGCAGGAGCCATCATAACAGTCTTGCCATTATAGTTATAATCAGTTAACATCCATTTGCAGAATCTCTCGCTATCATCAATTGGCAATCTTGCAACTATATAGAAAGCACCTTTAGGAGTTGGGCATGATGCGCCCTCTATTTCATTTATCCCCTTAATACACACATCTCTACGACTTTGATATTCCTTAACAATATCATCATAATAAGATTGTGGACTATCAAGAGCAGCCTCTCCCGCAACTTGTCCGAATGTTGGTGGAGACAAACGAGCCTGCGCATACTTCATAGCCGCCGATATAACCTCTTTATTCTTTGTTATCATACGACCGATACGAATACCACATGCACTAAATCTCTTTGAAGCAGAATCTATCAATATCACATTGTTTTCAGCGCCTTCAAGTTTTAACGCAGAATGATGCGTTGCATTTTCATAACAGAACTCACGATAAACCTCATCTGAAATCAAGAATATATCATGTTTCAGAATAATCTGCCGCAAAGTCTCCATTTCCTCCTTTGAATATAGATAACCTGTAGGATTATTTGGATTACATATTAATATCGCCTTAGTTCTTGGCGTAATGGCCTTTTCAAACTCAGCTATATCTGGCAAAGCAAAACCAGTATCTATCGATGAATATATTGGTGTCACCTTCACTCCGACATTCTTAGCAAAGCCGTTATAATTAGCATAGAACGGTTCTGGTATTATCACCTCGTCATCAGGATCCATAATCGTCAGGAACGACATCAGCAAGGCTTCCGATCCTCCAGTTGTAATAATCATTTCCTCTGGTTCAATGTGAACATCATACTTTTTATAATAATCACACAATTTCTTTCTATAAGAATAGGTTCCTTCGGAAGGGCTATATTTCACAACCCTCTCGGTATAATTACGTACAGCTTCTAATGCCAACTGAGGCGTTTCCAAATCAGGCTGGCCAATATTGAGGTGAAACACTTCTATTCCTCTTGCTTTAGCGGCATCTGAAAACGGAACGAGTTTTCTAATCGGTGATGCCGGCATACTTTGAGCTTTTTTAGATATACTTGGCATAATATTCTTGTTATTAGATAAAAAAAAGAGTTATCAAATGATAACTCCTTTATTATAAATTAAATTTTAATTACCTGAATTATTGATAGGTGAGACATTCATAAAAGTATTTTTTGTCGGAAGAGCTTCTGTTGCCGCTTCAAGGACCTTACCTTTTATATATATCTTAACATTGTTGTTCACCTTTGCATTTGAAAATATGTTGACATATTTACTAAAGCTTCCTGGACGGTCTGTATATTTATATGTAACCTTAATAACATCGGTCTCTCCTGGAAGAATTGGTCTCTTTGGCCACTCTGGAACTGTACAACCGCATGAAGATTTTGGTTGAGACAAGATTAAAGGTTCATTTCCTGTATTTTTAAAGACAAATTCATAAACAGCATTACCTTTGTATGGTATATCTCCAAATTGATGTACTGTTTTTTCAAATTCAATTTCAGGACCATTTTCCACAACACCTTGAGCATTAGTTAATAATGTCATTGAAAACATCACCATAAGAGTTATAAAAAACTTTTTCATATCTATAAAATTAAGTTTAAATTACATCTTTAATTATGCTTCAAAGATACATAATTTTCTTTAAAAAAACGGGCGCAAAATTTTTTTTTTAATTTTTTTGAAAAAATGTTTTTTGTTTAAAAAAAGTTTGTATCTTTGCACTCGCAAATGGCGAGGTAGCTCAGTTGGTTAGAGCGTCGGATTCATAACCCGGAGGTCATGAGTTCAATTCTCATTCTCGCTACAAGCTCAAATCACCGAGAAATCGGTGATTTTTTTTATTGTATCAATCCATAATTTTATTACCTTTGCACATCAAAACGAGCTCAGTCTAAGATGTCAGCATTCAAATTGATTTTGAAGCAATTAACAAAAAAAACCTCCCTTATTATGGCGCTTATATTTTTGTCTTCGCCTGCAATCAAGGGACAAGATTCTATTTTTTCAGCCCGTCCATATACCATTATAACTGACACCATCACAAAAATAGACACTACTTACGTAATAGATACCATAATAAACACCTACAAATATATCATAACAGATACCATATACAACACTCAAAACATAGATATACCAAAAGAAATATCGAAAAACAACCATAAATTCGAAGGAACCCTACGAGTTACTCTCAACCAATTGGCGATTACACACTGGGCCGCCGGTGGTGAAAGCAACGGAAGCGGCAAGATATCATCCAACCTAACATACACATACGACAGAGATTTATTCAAATATGTTGCAAATGGCATTTTTGCATATGGAATGTCCAATTACACAAAAGACAAGCGTTATGAAAAAAGCGAAGACCGATGCGAAGTATCTATGACAATGTCAAGCAACAACAGCAATAATCTTACGTTTACATCTATCACATCTTTAAAAACACAATTCACAAACGGATACACCTACCCTAACGATTCTATTCCAATATCAGGATTCTTTGCTCCTGCATATCTCAATATATCTGCAGGTTATAATTACAACTACAACAACATTCTATCGCTTTATATAAGCCCTATAGCTGGAAAAATGACATTCGTAACAGATCAAAAACTGGCAGATGAAGGAGCTTATGGCGTAGAAGCAGGATATTGGAACATATATAATGGAGACAGTCTCTGGGTAAAAGGTAAAAATGCACTCACAGAGTTAGGTATAAATGTCCTTGTCAAATACAAACAGAATTTCAAAAACGACATATCCGTATTTTCCACCTTGAATTTATATAACAACTACATGGATCCAAACAAATCAAATCGATGGAATATCGATGTCGATTGGGAAACAGGCATTAAATTCACCATAAACAAACAAATCTCAGCTATTATCAACATTCACCTAATTTATGATGATAATATCAGATTTACCGTTACTGAAAATATTGACGGTAAAGAAATAACCAAACAAAAACCGATTTTGCAATTTAAAGAGTCGCTTGGTATCTCTTTTTTGTATAAATTTGCGACAAAATAACGCAAATTATGAATATACTTGTTACAGGATGCAATGGTCAATTAGGTAAAGAATTCCAAAAAATATCAAATATCTATACCGAACACAATTGGACTTTCACAGATATCAACGAATTGAATATCTGCGATAAAAATTCTGTCAACACCTTTTTCTCAAATAATAAAATAGACATCTGCATCAATTGCGCTGCATATACTGCCGTAGACAAAGCAGAAGACGAAGAAGACATAGCAAGAGAAATCAATGCAACAGCTGTATTAAATATAGCAAACGCTTGTAAATCATCAAACGCATTATTAATACACATCTCCACAGACTATGTCTTTGACGGAACATCAGAACGTCCTTATTTAGAAGAAGACACCACTTCACCAAACTGCATTTACGGCAAAACCAAAGCTGAAGGTGAACAAAACATCATATCATCCGGTTGTTGCTATATAATAGTTAGAACATCTTGGTTATATTCATCTTATGGCAACAATTTCGTCAAAACAATGTTACGTCTTGGTTCTGAAAGAGAATTCGTAAATGTTGTCGATGACCAAAATGGCAATCCGACATGGGCTTACGATTTAGCAAACGCAATCTTATTACTTATACAAAGATTTGAAAACAAAGATGTTAGAGAAATCTTCAATTATTCAAACGAGGGAACCATTCCTTGGAGCAACTTTGCCGAAGCAATATTCTATATAGGAAAGAAAAATTGCGAAGTTCGCCCCATCTCCACCAAAGAATATGGAAGCAAAGCTAAACGCCCGGCTTTCAGCGCACTAGACAAAACAAAGATCAAAACATTCACAGGAATAAAAATCCCTTTTTGGAGAGAAAGTTTGATTAAATGCATAGAAGAAATAAATTATAACAACTAATAAAACTTTAATTATGAAAAATATCACACCAGAAATCATTGAAAAAGCAAAAACTTGGTTATCTGAAAAATATGACGATAACACAAGAAGACAAGTTCAAGAATTACTCGACAACAACCATAATGAATTATTAGAAAGTTTTTACAAAAACCTTGAATTTGGCACTGGTGGTCTAAGAGGGATCATGGGTGTCGGAACAAATAGAATGAACACCTATACCGTAGCAATGGCAACACAAGGATTTGCCAATTACATAAGAATGATGTTCCCTAACACAGAACAGCCTAAAATTGCAATTGCTTACGACTGCAGAAACAACAGCAAAGAATTCGCACAAACAGCTGCTGAAGTAATGTCTGCAAATAACATTAAAGTATATCTATTCAACGCATTACGTCCAACACCTGAGCTTTCTTTTGCTATCCGCGAATTAAAATGCCAAGCCGGTATCGTTATCACAGCTTCACACAATCCAAAAGAATATAACGGATATAAAGCTTACTGGGAAGACGGAGGTCAACTGGTAAGCCCACATGATAAAAACGTTATAGGCGAAGTTGAAAAGATTACAGACATTTCTTTGGTAAACTTCAACAAGAACGAGTCTATCATTGAACACCTTGACGAGAACTTTGATGAAATCTACATCAACAAAATATTAGAATTAACCTTATCCACTGAAGCCATTGAAAATCACAAGGATTTGGTATTTGTATATACACCAATACATGGCACTGGCGGCCAAATAATTCCAAGATTATTCAAAAAGGCTGGTTTCAACAATGTTCATACTGTTGAAGAACAAATGATTATAGACGGTAATTTCCCAACCGTTGTATCGCCAAACCCAGAAGAAAAAGCCGCATTGACATTAGCAATAGAAAAGGCTAAAAAAGTAAATGCCGATGTTGTTCTCGCAACAGACCCTGATGCAGACAGAGTTGGCATCGCCGTAAAAGATGAAAACGGAGAATACGTTCTACTCAACGGAAATCAAACTGCCACTCTCCTTACCTATTATCTCTTAAAACGTTGGAGCGAATTAGGAAAACTCACAGGAAAAGAATACATTGTAAAGACTATTGTTACAACAGAATTATTGTTCGACATCGCCAAGAAATACAATGTTGAAAAGTTCGACGTTCTTACCGGTTTCAAATATATTGCTGACACAATCTTAAACAACCCTGGAGCAACATTTATCGGTGGAGGCGAAGAAAGTTACGGTTTCCTAATCGGCGACTTTGTCCGCGACAAAGATGCAAACAGCGCATGTTATATGATTGCAGAAATAACAGCATGGGCAGCAGAGCAAAACAAGACCCTCTATCAAATACTTAAAGAGATTTACAAAGAATTCGGCTTCTACAAAGAAGGTCTGTTATCATTAACAAAGAAAGGCATCAGCGGTAGCGAAGAAATCAAAAACATGATGCACAGATTCAGAACTACACCTCCACAACAGATTTTAGGATCCGACATTATTGAAATCAAAGATTATAAATCAAGTGTGTGCAAAGATGTTCGTTCCGGCAACGAATCTACAATCGATTTGCCTAAATCAGACGTCTTACAATTCATTACAGAAGATGGCACCAAGATAAGCATAAGACCTTCTGGCACAGAACCTAAAATAAAATTCTACTTCGGAATCAAAGCAAACCTTAACGATATTGCCGATTTCGAAGTAGTCAATAATGAGTTAAATGAAAGAATCAATAAATTGATAAAACTATTCTCTGAAGAATAATATCATTCGCTTATACGATTCACAGCATCTATCGCCAATTGATAATCAGGGTTATTCCTTAAAATTTGGAGGTAGATGCTTTTTGCATTAATATAGTCTCCCATTTGTTCATAGGTTCTACCCTTATTAAACAATGCATTAACAGAATTTGGATCTATTTGCAACACTTTGTTAAAACATTCCAAAGCTCTCTCATTCTCACCTAAATATACCAAATACACATAACCTTTATTAAAGTTAAAATCAGTATTATTAGGCATTATTTCCAATAATGAATCATAATATGACAAAGCTTCTTCTGGGAAACCATTTTCTTGCAAATACATTGCATAGTCATAGACAAGATAATAATTATCTGGAGCGACGAGCATTGCTTCCTTAAAAAACGACTTTGCCAATGTATCATTTTTAGCCATATAAATATGAGCAATCTGTATCAATGGATCAACAAAATCGGACTGTTGCATACGAGATGTCATAAAATTCTTCATTGCTTCAACAGTATCATTTGCCGACATCGCTATCATTCCGCGCATATAATACGCTTTAGGATTATATCTATCCATTTCCAAAGCCTTATCAACATAAGCTCCAGCCATTCTAAAATTACCTTGCAAGAAACTCAATTCTGACAATTTAATTATAGGTCTAGCATCCAATGGTGCATATTCCGATGCTTTATTCAATGTAAGCAAGATATTATCCTCATCACCAAGAGCATAATAAATATCAGCTAATACCAACAGAGCCTCTATATTCTTCTTATCCAATGACAATGCTGAATTTATATCTCTAATAGCATTACTTATCTTCTCATTAGTCAGATTAAGTCTCGCCCTCTGTACATACAAATCAGCATTTAAGGAATCTGATGATATGGCTTCAGATATAACATCCACATCTGATTTTTCTACAGATGCAACATTATCTACAGCACAATTAACATTATCATTTTTTTTAGAAAGATTCTCAGAGCAACTTGAGAGAATCAAGATGCTCATGAGAATTATACAAATCTTTTTCATTATCAATCAATTAATCTTGGTCACTATTCTTTAATGCTTCCATAATCTTAGCATACAACTCTTCGCACAACTCTGGATTTTCATCAAGAAGTCTCTTCAATGCATCTCTACCCTGTCCTAGTTTTGTTTCATTATAGCTAAACCATGAACCGCTTTTCTTAATTACGCCCATTTCAACGCCCAAGTCGATAATTTCGCCTGTTAGAGAAATACCTTCTCCATAAAGGATATCAAATTCAGCCTTTTTAAATGGAGGTGCCACCTTGTTCTTGACAACTTTAACCTTAACTCTGTTACCATTAATGTTTTCGCCATCTTTTATTTGGCTGACTTTTCTAATATCAAGTCTCACTGAGCTATAGAATTTCAAGGCATTACCACCTGTTGTTGTCTCAGGGTTACCGAACATCACTCCTAATTTTTCACGCAACTGATTGATAAAGATACATACGCAACCTGTTTTACTAATTGTAGCTGTAAGTTTACGCATAGCTTGTGACATCAAACGAGCCTGCAAACCCATTTTGCTATCACCCATTTCGCCTTCTATTTCGCTCTTTGGTGTCAAGGCCGCTACTGAGTCAATGACTATCACGTCAATAGCGCCAGAACGAATAAGATTCTCCGCAATTTCCAAAGCCTGCTCGCCGCAGTCAGGTTGTGATATAAGCAAGTTCTCAACGTCCACACCTAACTTCTTGGCATAAAAACGATCGAAAGCATGTTCTGCATCAATAAATGCAGCAATACCGCCTTGTTTTTGTGACTCTGAAATCACATGTAATGCCAATGTTGTTTTTCCAGAACTTTCTGGTCCAAAGATTTCAACTATTCTACCTTTTGGCAAGCCACCGATACCCAAAGCATAATCCAAGCCCAATGAACCTGTAGAAACACTTTCAACCTTATCCGCAGCAGTCTCGCCCAAACGCATAATACTACCCTTACCACATGCTTTTTCAATATTACCAATTGTAGCCTCTAAAGCTTTTAACTTCTCTTTTCTAATTTTTTCAATTTCCTCTGCTGTAACAATCTTTTCCATACTAATAAATAATTTTATTCCAACAATTTACACGTTTGAATTCAACAATAACTTTAAGTTAATAAAGCGCTTTATTTATTCTTAAAATTCACGTTACAAATATAAGCGATTTATACTTTTTTGTCAAGGATTTTAACTATTTTTAACCTTTGTTAAGAAATATTCACATATAGTGTTAATACCACATTTCTCACACTCTGGTTTTCTTGCTTTACACACATATCTCCCATGCAATATCAGCCAATGATGTGCTTTAGGAATCACCGACTCTGGGATATATTTCACCAACTGCCGTTCTGTTTCCAATGGATTCTTTGCATTTTTTGTAAGCCCTATTCTAGCAGAAACCCTAAAAACATGTGTATCAACAGCCATTGCTGGTTTGTTAAACGCAACTGAAGCCACAACGTTTGCCGTTTTTCTACCAACGCCAGGCAAAGTCTGCAGCTTATCCACATCATCTGGGACAAGACCCTGAAAATCCGACATCAAAACCTTAGCCATACCTAATAAATTTTTAGCCTTATTATTAGGATATGATATCGACTTTATCAATTCGTAAATATCCCCAACCGTGGCCTTCGATAAAGCCTCCGCATCTGGATAACGCTCAAACAAAGCAGGAGTAGTCATATTAACCCTTTTATCCGTACATTGAGCTGAAAGTATCACCGCCACAATAAGTTGATATGGATTTTCAAAATTCAGTTCCGACTCGGCCACTGGCATGTTTTCCTCAAAATATTCAATAATATATTTGTACTTATTCTTAAGAATCATTTTCAATTTATTTTGAACAAAATTAAGATTTTTTTATTATTATTGCAAAACAAAACTTACAAATTATGGAAAATAACATGATTGAAATATTCATTGGATCCGACATCGATGCCAATTACATATCCTCCCTCCTCGTTGAAAACGATATTGATTGCGAAATAGAAAACGCTTTAACACAAAGTCTTTCCGCAGGATGGGTCAACGGGTCACAATATAATAGCACTTCAATTTACGTCAACATCAATGACGCCAAGAAAGCGAGACAAATTATCAACGAATATTTAGATAATACTAACGAATAATTTATTTACTAATAGATTTCATAGATTTTTTAGTTTTCTTCAGTGATTTTTAAGCTAAAAAAACACAATTCTTTTTTATTCGTTTTTATTTTTTCGGATTTTTGCACAATTTTTTAGAAATGGGGAACTACATACTATCAGAAGTTAAAACCAACAAAGACATCAAGCAATGGCTTGATTTTCCTGCCAAGTTATACAAAAACGACCCTCATTACGTAAGGCCATTAGATAACGAAATAGAAAATGTTTTTGACAAATCGAGAAACAAACTTTTCAGACACGGCGATGCCATAAGATTCATCCTAAAAGACAAACAAGGCAAAGTCGTTGGCAGAATAGCAGCATTTTACGACGAAAAGACATCTAACACATATAACAAGGAAGAAAATGGTCAACCTACAGGAGGCTGCGGCTTCTTCGACTGCATTGATGACCAAGAAGCTGCCAACATGCTTTTTGATGCTGCAAAAAAGTGGAATATCGAACATGGACAAGAAGCCATGGATGGTCCAATCAACTTTGGCGACAGAGATTACTTCTGGGGATGCTTGAACGACGGCTTCTCCGACCCTGTCTACAACATGCCATACAACTACCCATACTACAGCAAACTATTTGAAAATTATGGTTTTCAAACTTTTTTCAAACAATACACATATCGTCGTGTCTTTTCTGCAGATGGTCTGGACCCTATTCTACACGAGAAAGCAAAACGTTTTTACGGAAACCCAAGCTACAGTTTTGAAATACTCGACAGACGCAATATCGACAAATATGCGGACGATTTCTTGATAATTTACAACAAAGCTTGGGGTGCAATACCTGGATCAACAAAACTAACCAGACAACATGCTATCGGGCTGTTAAACAGTCTAAAACCTATCATAGATCCTAGATTGATGCACTTTGCTTACCACATTGACGAAAACGGCAACAAAGAACCTATCGGATTTTTCCTTCTCATGATAGACCTCAACCAAATCTACAAAGGTCTAAATGGCAAAATGAACTTATTTAACAAACTACGTGTTCTTTGGAGAGTAAAAATCGCTAGGATATGCGACAGAGCCATTTCCTTAGTATTCGGCATCGTGCCAGAACATCGTGGCAAAGGATTGGAAGCCGGATTGGTATGTTCCCTCGAATCACAGCATCTTAAAAAAAGATTCAAATACAAAGACCTCCAACTTAACTGGATTGGCGACTTCAATCCACCAATGATGAAAATAGCAGAAAGCGCCGGAGCAACTATCTACAAAACACATATCACATACAGATATTTATTTGACAGAAACAAACCATTCACAAGAGCAAAATTGCAGAAAAACAAATAAATAAATAGTATAATTTAAAGTTATACATAAACACATAAAATGAAGGTCTAAAACCTTCATTTTTTTATTTCAAATAGCAAAAGATTTTTTTAAATTTGCAAAAAAATCAAACATGATTAGAGCAAATAATATATACAAATCCTTTGGCAATGTCGAAGTACTTAAAGGCGTTGATATCAACATAAACAAAAGCGAAGTAACATGTATTGTCGGCGCTTCAGGTGCTGGAAAATCAACCCTATTGCAAATCTTAGGAACCTTAGACACTGCAGACAAAGGAAATATAATAATTGACAATCAAGACATCAGTTTGATAAAATCAAAACAACTAGCATCTTTTAGAAACAAAAAGATCGGCTTCATTTTTCAATTCCATCACCTTTTACCAGAATTTACAGCTTTAGAAAACATCTGCATCCCTGCTTACATAGCTGGAACACCAAAAAAAGAAGCAGAAGCAAAAGCTATGGAATTACTTGATTATCTCAACCTTACAAACAGAAAAGACCACAAACCATCTATGCTATCCGGAGGCGAGCAACAAAGAATAGCTGTTGCCAGAGCTTTAATAAACAACCCTTCAATAGTCTTAGCTGACGAGCCATCCGGAAACCTTGATTCTAAATCAGCAAAAGAACTTCACGAGTTATTTTTCAACTTAAGAGATAAAATCGGACAAACATTCGTGATAGTCACACACAATCCACAATTAGCAGAAATGGCCGACAGAACATTAACAATGCAAGACGGCTTGATAATATTTGACAAAAAGAATTAATATATTCAATAATAAGTTATATTTGCAAAAAATCAAAGTATATAATCATGGATAAATCAGATTGTCGTTACAACTTGTACATCAACATTTTAAAAGAAGAACTCGTACCAGCAATGGGATGTACAGAACCTATTTGCCTCGCTTACGCAGCAGCTAAAGCAAGAGAAGTATTAGGCACATTACCAAACAAGGTTGACATTTTAGCAAGCGGAAACATCATTAAAAACGTTAAAAGTGTCATCGTTCCTAATACAAATGGAATGAAAGGTTTAAAAGCTTCTGTTGCAATAGGAATAATTGGCGGAAATCCTGATAAAGAATTAGAAGTAATTGCAAACGTCACAGCTGAACAAAAGCAAGAAACTCAACGATTCTTGGATACTACCCCAATGAATATCACTCACATCGACTCAGAAGAACAGTTAGACGTAACTGTCAGAGTTTATAACGACGAACATTCTGCATCTGTAAGAATATCAGGTTTCCACACAAATATAGTCCATATTCAAAAGGACACAAACACATTATTCAAAAGCAATACAATCAGCAAACCTTCCAAAAAACTTACAGATCGTTCTGTCTTAAATATGGAAGACATCTATGAATTTGCAAACTCTGTGGAAATCAATGATGTAAAAGAACTTTTAGAACGTCAATTGAAATACAACAAGGCGATATCAGAAGAAGGTCTCAAAAACGACTGGGGCGCAAATATCGGCAGCTTGCTTTTAAGCAACTACGGCGATGATGTAAAAATCAAAGCCAAAGCTTGGGCTGCAGCTGGTTCTGACGCAAGAATGAACGGTTGCGAAATGCCTGTAATCATCAATTCTGGCAGTGGCAATCAAGGCATTACAGTATCAATGCCAGTTTTAGCATACGCTAAAGAATTTAATATTGAAGAAGAACGCATCTACCGTGCATTGGTTGTTTCAAACCTCACAGCAATACACCAAAAGACATTAATTGGCAGACTATCAGCTTATTGCGGCGCAATTAGCGCAGGCTGTGCAGCCGCTTGTGGCGTTGCATATCTATTAGGCGAAGATTTGGAAACAATTTCTAAGACATTAACCAACTCATTAGCAGTAACATCAGGCATCATCTGCGACGGTGCTAAAGCTTCTTGCGCCGCCAAAATCGCAACTGCTGTAGAAACAGGTTTGTTGGGTTATTATATGTGTAAAAACAAGAAAAACTTCTGTGACGAAGATGGCATCATTGGCGTTGGCGTTGAAAAAACCATCAAGAATATCGGAACACTTGCTAGCAAAGGCATGAGAGAAACCGATAAGGTTATAATTGATATTATGACAGAATAAACAATAGAATATCAATATTTTATAAGGGTTGGTTAAACTATTAATTTAACCGACCCTTTTTACTTCAGACACGCCTTTCAAGGCATTTAACTTACCTACCAACTGATCAAGAAGTGTTGTATTATTCACTTGCAAGACAAGCCTTCCAATAAACTTATCTTCCTTCGTTTCAAAATTAGCATTAACAATATTTATATTCAATTCCTTTATCGTATTCGATATAGAACCAAGCAATCCCAATTCATTGTCACCAACTACCATAAGCGTAACATCCGACAACATCGAAGATTCCTTACCCCATCTAACGTCAATAATACGATAAGGATAATTTTTCCTTAAGGCCCTAATGTTATTACAATCAACACGATGGATTGTAACACCACCATTTATAGATATAAATCCAATGACATTTTCACCAGGTATAGGATTGCAGCATTTTGCCATCTTAAATGCCAAATCATTCAAATTGTTACCTATACAAACACCTTCAACATTAGATTCAGACGTTCTACCCTCTTTAACAGACTCATCTTCCGGACGCTCCAATTTAACATCCTTTTCCTCTATCAAGGATAATATAAAATCCTTCAAACGTGCTATATCTATCTTCTCTGTTGCAATCTGATGATAGAATTCTATTCCTGAACTCAAGTTATATTCCTTAAGAATATCACTTAACAACCTATCGGTATATGTAATTTTCCAATTCTTTAACCTTCTGTAAAACAAAGCGCTACCCAACTCAGCCTCTTTCATTTCCTGATCTTTGAGGAAACGCTTTATTCTATTTTTTGCCTTATCAGTTGTCACAACACTAAGCCAGTCCGCTTTAGGAGATTGCTTCTTATTTGTCAAAATCTCCACTCTATCACCACTATGCAGCTCATAACGAATAGGTTGCAGTTTACCATTAACATTAGCTCCAGAACAACAGCTTCCAACTTGTGTATGAATATCGAATGCAAAGTCCAGAACAGTAGCACCTACAGGCAACTGCTTCAAATCTCCATTAGGAGTAAATACATATATTTTATCTGATTTACAACTACTTGACAATCTATCATCAAGTTTACCATACTGAGGACTCTCAAGAATTTCTCTTACCTGATTTAGCCACTCATCCGTTGTTTGCTTCTTGTTTCTTCCCTTATACTGCCAATGCGCTGCACTGCCCTTTTCCGCTATTTCATCCATTCTTTCTGTACGAATCTGCACCTCAATCCAATTTTTACCATCTTGGACCGTGGTATGAAGCGACTCATAACCAGAAACCTTAGGCGTTGTAATCCAATCTCTTAAACGTTTAGGATTAGGTTGATATATATTTGTAACGATAGAATAGACTCTCCAGCAATCTGTTTTCTCTTCACTAGGCTTACTGTTCTTTATAATAATTCTCACCGCAAAGATGTCAAAAATCTGCTCAAACGGAAGATTATTGGTCTTCATTTTTTCATAAATAGAAGACACTGATTTAGTACGCCACTTTATATATGAATCGATATGCTCTTCCGCCAAGGCTTTTCTAATAGGAGCAAGAAAATTCTCCATCAGGCGTTCCTGTTCCGTTGATGAGACTCGTATTTTATTCTTAATTTCCTCATACTCATCTGGAAATTCATACACCATCACCTTTTCTTCAAACTCCTTCTTTACCTCGTACAAGCCTAATCTATGAGCTATAGGTATACACAAGTATTTAACCTCTTTAAGATCAGTTTTAAACACTTTACTATCAACATCTTCCCTATGTCTCATATCATAAAGAAGACCTATAATCTTTATCAGAAGGACTCTAATATCTTCTATCAAGGAGAGATATAAACGTCTAAACTGCTCTGATTGGAATGACACCTTATTTGTCTGAATTGAAGATACCCTACCGTAGCCCTCAACAATCATGGCAGCTCTTTCTCCAAAATGCTCTTTGATATAGTCTATCGTAACATCGGTCTCTGTTGTAATCCCATGAAGGAAAATCCCAACGATAGTCTTACTTCTTAAGCCAATCTCATTGACAGCAATATCCGCCATCTCTATGAGTTTCAGTAAGTATATACCTCCAGACAATGTCTTTTTGCCATCATATTTATCCAGAGCAAGTTCATATGCTTTTACAATATACCCAATCTGTTCAGAGTCCATCACCTTATTGACAGACTGAATAAAAACATTAAATGCGACTTCAACTAATGATCTTTCCTTCTCTGTATATCCCGTCTTATTCATTGTATCTTAGCATATAAATGATGATTGAGTAAACTTATATAATAAGGTTCTAATTCTTCATAAGTTCCTGATTTCACAGAACATTTTCCCTTATAATGAGTAATCATAGCACATGTCTCTGCTTGCTCTAAAGTATGATGACAAACTTTCATAAGTACCTCAATTACATAATCAAAAGTATTTACATCATCATTCAAAAGCAACAGAGTCCTCTCATTGTCCAACAACTCTACAGCATCTTCATTATACGAATGTTTTTCCTGTTCCATTTCCTTAAAATTTCTATTGCAAATCTACAATTAATATTCATCAAAAACTAATGTTAAATCGTGTTTTTAAACTTTTTATTGCATAAACAATCAAAAAATAAAATCTTCTCTAAAAAAAGACAAATAATGTAAAAAAAACGTATCTTTACACTTTAATTAAACAAAGACAACTCCATTAAAATAATGAATAGCCGTTTTCTAAAGAATATAATTTTCTTATTATTTATCAATCTGTTAGTAAAACCATTTTGGATTCTTGGAGTTGACAGAACGGTACAAAATCTAGTTGGAGATGCCTTGTACGGAACATATCTGGCGATATTCAATTTCTCATATCTGTTTTACATCATACTAGATATCGGTCTAACAAATTTCAACAGTAAAAACATCGCCCAAAACAATCATCTGCTATCAAAATATTTTGTAGGCATCAGCCAGGCAAAAATATTTCTAAGCATTGGATATTTTATAATAATATTCCTAATTGGGTTAGCGATCGGTTATAATGGCGAACAATTAAAATTACTTGGCATTGTTGGACTTAATCAAGTTTTACTATCTTTCATTTTATATGTACGATCAAATATCGCAGCCCTCCTTCTTTTCAAAACTGACAGCATACTATCAGTCCTTGACAGGGTACTGATGATATTGATTTGCAGCTTCTTGCTATGGTCTGGCATATTTCCACAAGGCAATTTCAACATCTATTGGTTCGTTTATTCTCAAACTATATCCTACGTCATTACATTGATAATTGCAACATCCATAGTCCTCAGGCATACTGGAAAACTCATTATAAAGTTCAATTTGCCATTCATACTAATGATCATCAAGAAAAGTCTGCCTTATGCATTATTAGTATTGTTAATGAGTTTTTACAATCGTCTCGAACCTGTTTTAATTGAACGTATTTTACCAAAAGACATTTCCGCAGTACAAGCTGGTATCTATGCAAAAGCATACAGACTTTTTGATGCTGGAAATAATATTTCGTACCTATTTTCTGTCATACTTCTCCCCTTATTCGCATCTGTAATAAAGAAAGGTGAAGATTTACAATCGCTAGTAAAACAGTCATTTAGCCTTATGCTGACAATGACATGCCTAATTGCAATCGTCTGCATTTTCTATAGTCAGAACATAATGGAAATCCTATACCCTAGACCAGAAAATGAGTTAATCGATATATACAACAGCAGAATACACGAATCATCAAAGATACTTCAAATACTGATGGGCAGTTTCGTATCTATATCAATAACATATATTTTCGGAACGTTACTGACAGCCAATGGCAATTTGAAGCAATTGAATTTTGTAGCGGCAATTGGAGTTCTTATCAACCTGACATTAAACTTCATATTTATACCTATTTTCAAAGCACAAGGTGCCGCTTTCACAAGTCTTTGCGTACAATTCGCGACATGTTTTATACAATTCTTAATTGCAAAAAAAACATTCAATTTAAGATTAGGTGCCAAATTATGGATCAGCATTTTTTCATTCATAATTTTGACTTGCATATCAACAGCATTATTAAAAAGCACCTCGTTAAATTGGATATATTCATTCCTAATATCATTATCTTTTGGAGCAATTATTGCATTCATTACTAATATATTAGACTACAAAGAATTAAAAAATCTAATATCATCTTCCGTAATTCACATTAAAAGACAATAAAACACAAAAAAATAAGTTTTCACTTTGATTTATTTCTTATCTTTGAAGAAATAAAACGATAGTCCTATTTTTAATATAAACCTTTAATTATCAGAATAAAATCTTAAAAAAATGGATAAATATTTTGACAACACACCTATTTTAAAGGCTGTTTTTAAATTCAAATGGCACATCATGGCCATAACATTAGTTGCAGCAGTTCTTGGAGCCTTTTTCTCCGGTCCTAAATTCATCACTCCAAAATACAAATCAGAAGCAATTGTCTACCCTAGCGGAAGAGCTGAATTTTCTGATGAAACATTTACAGAACAAATGTTACAAGTGATGGAATCTCAAGAAATCCTTGACTCAGTTGCAGAAATTTTCGACTTGATGAGCCATTATGAAATTAGCAGGGATTACCAATACGCAAAAACCGCACTTATAGGTGAATATCGCGACAGAGTATCTATTTCAAAAACACCTTACGATGCTGTAAAAATAAAAGTCTTAGACAAAGACCCTGAGATGGCATGCGCAATGGTCAATGAGATTATCCGTTTGTACAACATGAAATTCAATGAAATACATAAAGCCAAGAAATGGGAAAATGTAAGAATGTACGAAAAAAATCTTGCTAGAAAATACAGTTTCATTGATTCTTTAAAAAGAGACCTTGCAAAAATCACCAACGATGGAGATATGATCAATTACCTCTATCTTTCAAAAGGCAACTCTATTGCTTATTTCAGCGAAGGTAAAAACAAAAATTCAGAAAACATCTCTAACGCTATCGCTTTAGTAGAATTAATAGCAAGTGAAACAGAAGCTTACAGCGAAGTAAGACTAGAATACGAAAAAGAAATCCGTCAAGCTGATGGCGACATTACATTCCTAAGCTTAGTTTCAAAACCTTTCGTTGCTGACAAAAAAACATATCCAGTAAGATGGATCATCGTAGCTTTATGCGGAATAAGCGCATTCTTATTATCTGTATTGGCTGCAATTTCAATAGAACAATTTAATGTAAAAGAATAATTCTCTCTATTTTGCAAAAAGGTATTAAAATAGCTAGTATGTATGGCATAGTAACATTATTTGTTGCTATAAGTCTATATTTTGTCGTAGAAAAAAGCACTTATTTAATGTTTGCATTACCTGTTTTATTAGGAGTGCTTATGTTATATGTATTTTCCTATGACAAAGTTCTTTTCCTAATAGCATTTTTAACACCTTTATCAATAAATCTAGAAGGATTATTAGGATTTTCATTATCCTTACCTGTCGAGCCTCTGTTATTTGGCGTATTATTTTTCTTTATCGCCAAATTGATCTATGAAAAAAAATTTGACAACAAGATTGCATATCACCCAATATCCATTGTCATCTATATGATGTTCATATGGATTATTATCACGACAATAACAAGTGAGCTTCCTTTAGTATCCATAAAATACTTGTTATCAAGAATTTGGTTTATCATACCAGCTTATTTCGTCTGCGCCAAACTTTTTAAAGATCCTAACAACATAAACAAATTCATTTGGCTATATATAGCAGGACTTATAATCGTGGTCTTTTACACAATAGCGAACCACGCTATGAATGGCTTTTCAGGAAAAGCAGCCCACTGGGTAATGACACCTTTCTATAATGACCACACAGCCTATGGCGCTGCATTGGCCATATATATGGTCTTAAATGCCGCCTTCATTTTCCTCCCAAACATAAAGACATCAAGAAGAATAATAATCATAATGTGTTTTGCACTACTCTGTGTAGCAATGGTTTTATCTTCATGCAGAGCAGCTTGGTTAAGCATTATCGCTGTTGTTGGTATCTTAATATGCGTATTGTTAAAGATCAAATTTAAATTCATTTTAACAGCCATAATAGCATTAGTTGCTATATTCTTCACATTCAGACATCAAATCATTGATGTAATGGAAAGAAACGAACAAGACTCATCTAGCAACTTTGTCGAACACGTTCAATCTATAACAAACATCTCTACTGACGCTTCTAATCTGGAACGTATAAACAGATGGAGTTCTGCATTAAGACTATTTGAAGAAAGACCTTTCTTCGGTTGGGGACCTGGCACATACCAATTTGTCTACGCTCCTTACCAATTATCTATGAATAAAACTATCATCACAACCAATTTTGGTGATGGCGGCAATGCTCATAGCGAATATATTGGAGCGTTAGCTGAAATGGGGGTCATCGGTTCTTTCTTAGTCATATTATTGGTAGTTGTAAGCGTATACAAAGGACTTACAACTTACAAGAAAGCTAAAAACAAAGAATCTAAGATATTGGTTTTAGCTGCCACATTAGCTATAATCAGCTATTTCATACATGGTGTGCTAAACAATTTCTTAGATACTGATAAATTGGCTATTCCTGTATGGAGTTGTCTTGCCATAATAACAGTTATTGACACATATCATTCTGGCAAGACAAATTATTACGACACTATCTCTGAAGATCAACAAGTTCCAAATCAACAATAAGAGCTGAATTTGCAGGCAAGTTATCATCAATCTTAACATCACCGAAACCTAATCTGGATGGAACAATAATTCTTGACTTCCCTCCCACTTTCATATATCCTACAGCCTCTTCTATACCCGCAATCATTTGATTGTCACCATAAACAAAAGGCAAAGGTTGTCCATAATCATAACTACTTTCTATCAACTGATTTTCTATATTATAGATAGAATAGTGAACAGCAACCAAATCACCATTTTGTACAGAATCACCATTTCCAGCTTCTGTTTCAATATAATACAAACCTGATATTTGAGGTTTTACAGTTATATTATTATCCTTAACATATTTAGCGATTCTCTTTGATTCATCTTTTAATCTTTTCGCACTTTCAGCATCTTCTTGCTCTTGAATCAACTTTTGCTCTGCCTCATATTCATTTGAAGTCATAATATCAATAACTTCCAAATTCAATTTAAATGGTGTATATGGAAGTATTGCATCATAAAAGCCCTCACTGCCAAATGCTAAAGACGATGGAATAACAAATTCTGCACAGCCACCCTTTGACACAAGACCTAAAGCCTCATAAAAGCCTTGACCCAAAGCCATATCGCCAAACACCAATTCGTAAGGTTTACCAGTTGTAAAATCTAACAAAACTTCGCCATCTAATGTTTGGAATGTAAAATACACCTTCATTATATTACCAGCTTTGGCATATCGATCATTTCCTTTATTTATATTTAAGATAATCAAACTATCTTCTGTTACAGTATATTTATTATCATTATAATATGGCAACAAAGTTAATACTTCTTCATTCTTTCTCAAGATCAATTCATTACGATACTCTTCCTCCAAAACATCTTTTTTAACAATTTCTCTTAATACAATATCCATCTCTGTCATTGTACCTTTATCAATATATTCTGGAACTTGTTCGCCAATACTTAAAAACATAGAATCAAGACTAAAGATCAATGAAGCATGATCATTCAAATGCATACTCATCAATGCGCACATAAAATCGCCAACAAAAGATGGTTCTTCAATCAAAACTTCAAAAGGTTCACCTACCAATTCTGAACTAAACAATACAGAATCAGCAATTTTCTGAGTAACATCAACTAACACCAAATCTCCAATTTCAGGTTTTGCATTTTCCTTATTAATGGTATAAAATTTCATCAAGGCTCCATTATCTGTCTTTTTATATTCCCTTTGACAAGATACAAAAGAAAAACAAGAAATAGCCAAAGCAATTAAGATTAACTTTATTTTCATAGCACAAATTTATTTTTTATATAACAATTCATTATCAATATTGTTTCCTTAATAAAAAACTAGAGATAGATCTAAACAAATCATCCATCTCTAGTTTTACAGTTACAATATTTTTTCAGAAATAATTAGAAGTCAATAAGTTCCACTTCAAATATAAGTGTTGCAAATGGAGGTATAGGACCTGAACCTGTATTACCATAAGCCAAATAATAAGGGATATAAAATACGCCTTTTTCACCTTTTGACATCATTTGGAGACCTTCATCCCAACCTGGAATAACCTGACCAATTCCTAATACAAATTGGAATGGTTCATTTCTAGTTACAGAAGAATCAAAAACAGTTCCATCTAATAATTTACCTGTATAATGAACTTTAACCATTGTTCCAACTTGAGGTTTTACACCATTACCATCCTTAGTTTTATGATAAATTAATCCTGTTGATGTTACTATTGGATTGATGCCATTATCTTCCAAATATTTCTCCAATTCTTTTTCTGCAGCCAATGTCTCTGCTACGAATGTATTTTTCATAAATTCAATTTGTTTTGCAGCGAACTCTGACTCTGGATAGAAATCATTAAGTCTTACATTAAACTTCATAACATCATTTACAGAAAACTCTGATGGCATTGGTGAACGGAATAATGTATAAAATGTTGAGTCTGTACGAACTATGAAAGAAGCCGAATCACCTTTATGCATCATTTTCATACCTTCAAAAATATCACCAACGAACATAGGTTCCATCATTTGAAGAATCATTCTGTTTTCAGGAATAATAACAACTGTGTCATTTATAACACATGACAAAACAACATCTAAAAGTTCCATCATTTCTGGTGTATCACCTTGATTTTCTTCATAGAACTTATAATACAAACCAGTTTGTGATTTATCATAACCAGCAATTTGGTTATTATCATTCTTACATGATGTAAAAATTACACCGAGAATTAATGTTAATAAAAATAATTTTTTCATACTTGTTATTTTTTAATTAATAATATCAATAATTTATCCTTATTATCATTGTTTATCAACGACTTTCAATTCATATACCAAAGTCGCTCTAGGCGGCACCTTATTTCCATCACCAATCAAACCATGAGCTAAATGTGCTGGTATTATCAATGTTGCCACCGAATTTTCAGACAACTTTAATATTGCCTCTTCCAACCCACTTTCAACACCTCCTCTTCCAACTAAAAATGATTTAACACCATCATTTTCAGAAGAATATATCAACTCGCCATTCAGCAATCTTATTTCATATTCCAATGTCACAATATCACCCTCTCGAATCAAAACACCATCTCCTTGATCATGAATCTGATATCTTAATCCAGTTCCTGTTTGAACAACGTTTAGATCACGACTCTTAACATAATCATTTATTAGTTCAGCTTCTTTAACCAACAGATTCCGATTTGCTTCTTCCAATGATTCATTTATTTCTTTTTGTGTAATAATCAACTGATTAACATCTTTTCGTCTTCCTTTATCATTATTACACGAAAGAAGAACAAATATAAACAAAAAATAAATAATAATATTTAATTCTTTTGTTTTCATTTCGCATCAATATCAATTAATTCCAATTCAAAAATAAGATTCGAGTAAGGAGGAACCGGACCATTTACCATATTATCATATGCCAAATAAAATGGTATTATAACCTTGGATTTTGATCCTTTATCCATTTTCAACAAAGAATACTCCAAACCCTTTATCAACTTATTTTCACCCAATTGCACAACCAAAGGACGTAATTTATCATACGAAGAATCAAATATTTCTCCATTTAAATAATATCCAACATAATGAAATGCAACAAGATCATTATCTTTTGGAAAAACACCATTACCTTGTTTTATGGGAATAAAAACCAAACCCAAAGAATCAGGTGCTACAGAATATCCGCAATCATTCACATAGGATAAAATTTCATTATTTGCAGCAAGTTTTTTTGTTGAATAATTTTCAATCGAGCATGAGCAGAATATACTGACAATCAGTATTAAAGTTAAGAAATATTGTATTTTAACGCCTATGATCTTCATTTATTTAACGCTTCTTTATATTCTGGCAAAACAGATTTAAACATTTCTATAGCTTCCTCCAAAGAACAATTCAAAGTTCCACCTGCAGCATTCATATGGCCACCACCATTAAAATGCTTACGAGACAAATCGTTCACCGAGAAATCATCTTTTGATCTAAACGACAACCTTATCACCCCCTGTTTTTCAGTAAACAGCACAGACATCTTTATGTTTGCGATTGACAAAGGATAATTCACAACGCCCTCGGTATCACCAACTTGATAATTAAACCTTTCTAAATCAGATTTTGACGCATATATAATCGCTGTATTATATTCATTTAAAATTATCATTCTATCATTTATCAAAAAGCCTAACAATCGCAATCTACTTTCCGTAGATGTATCATATATGTTTTGATGAATCTTCTTATAATTCACAGTGGTTAACGACAAGATTTCGCCAAAAATTGAAAATGTATTTTTAAATATAGAATGAGAGAAAGTTCCTGTATCGGTAATCATACCAACAATTATATTAGTTGCAATATCATTGTCCAAATAAGTTCCAAAACCTTGACTTTTAATCAATTCCGCAACCATTTCTGATGTACTAGATATTTCAGTCTCTGAAAAACACGCTATAAATTGAGAACTATCAGCACCTATATGATGATCTATCAATATCTTAGGAGTTTTATTATAACGACACAAATCATTATACATAACTCCTGTTCTAGACTCTGTATTGAAATCTAAATAACAGAACAAATCGGCCTCAGACATAACAGCATTAGCCTCTTCTACATTCTTATCATATATTAAAACATCCTGAATACCAGGCATCCAAGCTAAATATGAAGGAAAATCATTAGGCACTATTACCCTAGAATCAGCACCTAACTTTTTAGCAAACAGACACAATGCCAACGATGAACCCAATGCATCACCATCAGGATTCACATGAGACACTATAACTATTTTCTTATATTTTGTTAAAAAACTTATTATAGAACTAAAAATCAATTCTTTAGACATATCTTTAAACCTATATTGTTAGATAACAAAGATAATAAAAAAATTGATTTTATATTATTCATACCTAACACATTATTAATATTAGGTATAAAATATACTATTACCTAGCATGATATATATCAAATGTATGATCTTCATAGATATAAACAATCTGAGTAACTTTTTTTGAATGCACAGGTTTATCCATTTTATCATCCATAGTATTTGACTTGTTTTCTTCAACCATATCAATTAAACCATCATCATCCACACTACTTGTCTCTATAGTATGGAACAGATCTACGGTTTGCAAAACATCATCTTTAGCAATTTGCGACCTTTCACTTACCGTAATTGGTTTTTTACCTAATATTATCCAATCAAAACTATACTCTGGGAAAACATCCTTAAGCTTGATTAAAAAATCTAAACTTGGCTTATTTCTACCACTTAAAAGGTGAGATACATTCGATGGCTGTATCTGCATCATTTCTGCAAATTGCGTTGCTGTCAAATTTTTAGCTCTTATAATATGAGCTAATCTGTCTTTTATTAATTCCATTTATCAAAATAATATCAACTTATATTTAGGTTAACATCCCTATCAAAAAAATCAATTTTAACATATAACAATATTACAAAAGTAAAAAATAAAACATTACAACTGTAATAAAAGTGCAATTTATTTTTGTAAAAAGTATTTTTACCGTTTTTTAATTTAACTACAACTACAACTATACACATTTAATAAATTATATATCATATAATTACACTTGTATAATCTTTACCATATATAAGTTGCAATATTAACATCATTTTTTAAAGTTACACTTTACACAAATATAATTAAACATTTATTTTTCAATAGTTTATATCTATTTTATTAAATTTTAACTATTTTTACATATATGTACAGTATGCTTTTATTCAGATTTACAATTGGTTTTATTTACATTTGTGTAAATACTTGATTTTGTAATTATTATATTTGTTTGGTTTATCTTTGTAATGTTACCTTTATTTATGTAAACAATACATTTAAAATGTAAATTTTTGATTTACGACACTTTTTTCACCTTATATACACATTTACCTATCCCCAAAATTGAGTCTCTTAAATCGTCTAAAAACAGCCTTTCCGCGCCTACTCCACCAAAACATTTCCTGCAAATCGAATGTTTATTTCTCAGATTAAAAAAGCAAGTAAAAATGAAAACACATTTAAAAACACCCCTACTCGCATTGCTATTATTTTCCATAGCTAGCTGCACAAACACTAATAATAAAACCAACAATGCATCATTCAAAGAGGATGTAACCATCATCATTGACACCTCTGCCACAATTGAAGATTATGCCTCTCTAAATAACTATACTAGTAATATTGTATGGAGTTTTCAATCCATAAACAATAACGATGTCAACAACTACATTTTTGAGAACTACCCTTTCATAATTTTTTCATTAGACTCAACATTCGCTTTAATAAATACAGGATGTAATATTTACATAGGAGAATGCACATTTAGCAATAACAATATTAAATTTGAAAAAATCAAGATCAAGGAAGAAATATGCCCTATTGATGCTTTAGAAAGAGAGATTGTTTATATGCTAGAGTCATCAAACCATTACCTATTAAATAACAACAATCTTATATTGTTCACAAACGACTTTCCTATTGGATTATTAACAATAGACACCATAATATCCAACAACAGCATTATGCCCGCTACAATGCCATAATTTACAGCATCTGGTCTAAAACTATTTTCAAGCTACTCTAGAGAAATAAAAACAAAAAACAAAAAAAGCGGCAAGTCTTAAGACTTACCGCTTTTAATTATTGATAATTTATCTTATCATTTTTTTCTGTCAGCTTTGATAGCAGCTTGAGCAGCAGCTAATCTTGCAACTGGAACTCGGAATGGAGAACATGAAACGTAGTTGAGACCTGTATTGTAGAAGAATTCTACTGATGCTGGGTCACCACCGTGTTCACCACAAACACCGCATTTCAAGTTATTTCTTGTTGAACGGCCACGTTCTACGCCTAACTTAACCAATTGACCAACACCTTCTTGATCCAATGTGTTGAATGGGTCAGCTGGGATGATCTTTTCTTCAAGATATGTGCCAACGATAGCGTTAACGTCGTCACGTGAGAAACCGAATGTCATCTGTGTTAAGTCGTTTGTACCGAATGAGAAGAATTGAGCAACTTCTGCAATTTGGTCAGCAACTAATGTAGCGCGTGGAATTTCAATCATTGTACCATAAAGGTAGTCGATTGTTAAACCATATTGTGCTTCAACTTCAGCCTTAACTCTTTCAGCGATAGCTTTTTGATGTTTCAACTCTTTTACGTTGACTGTAAGAGGAACCATGATTTCAAGGTGTGGATCATTGCCTTCTTTCATCAATTGAGCTGTTGCTTCGAATAAAGCGCGGAATTGTGTTTCTGTGATTTCTGGATAAACGATACCGAGACGAACACCGCGTAAACCCATCATTGGGTTAACTTCGTGTAAAGCTTCGATGCGTTTTTGTAATTCCTTGAGATCCATACCGCGGCTTTCAGCGAGTTCTCTTTGTTTATCTTCTGTATGAGGTACGAATTCGTGTAATGGAGGGTCCATAAGACGGAATGTTAATGGTTTGCCGTCCATAACTTTCAATGTACCTTTAGCTGTTTCGCGGATGTATGGTTCAAGTTCTGCTAAAGCTGCAACGCGTTCTTCTGTTGAATTAGCAAGAATCATGTTACGTAATTTAGCAAGAGGTTCTTCGCTATTTTCACCGTAGAACATATGTTCGATACGGAAGAGACCGATACCTTCTGCGCCAAAGTCGATAGCTTTTTGAGCGTCTTTTGGAGTATCAGCATTTGTACGAACACCCATCTTACGATATTTGTCAACTAATTGCATGAATTCTTGGAACACTTTGTTTTCTGTAGCGTCGATCATAGCAACTGGTTCTGCATAGATCCAACCTTTTGTTCCGTTCAAGCTGATAACATCACCTTCTTTG
>JAZKYV010000044.1:0-73500 GCA_045612345.1 Bacteroidales bacterium | reverse complement strand
AACCTGTGTCTTGTGCATTTTTACCGTATGCACTGAAAAATTCTGATTTCTTTTCTGCAGTTAAATACATATCTTTTCTTTTTACTTCTTTCTTTTCGGACTGCAAAGATACTATTTTTTTTGTTTGAAAAAACTTTTTTTAATAATTTTTTAAAAATAATAATCTTTGTAGATAACTTGTTGATTTATAAATTGATAAAACTTTATTTTTCAATGCGACTAACATGCTGTAAACAGTAACTATAAACTATGTGCTTTATAAAAAGATACTTGGTACATCATCTTCTTCGTTGATGTATGTCTTTTCTTCGTTGATATCTTGGGCAGACACTGTAATGGTGTTGTTGCTGTCTTTTGATTCTTCGATGGTTTCTGCATTGTTTTTCTTTTTGAAGTTAGGGAAGTTTATGATTTTTGTATAACTACCTCTGAACTTATCTGATTTTTCAAGTAAAGGCACTAACGCTGATGTGAAGATGATGGTGAAGAATATCACTGAGAAAACGATATTGCTTACTCTTTCTGAACCTGCGAGTTGTGATTGAGAAATCATTGTTGCAAGAACAGCTGCAGCAAGACCTCTTGGTATCATCATTGATAAGAAGGCTCTGTCTTTTGCATTGATGCCTTTGATGTCTGATGGCAGTGATATTCTTACGACATATATTCTTAATATTATCAACATGAATGAAATGCTGAGACCTATTAATAGTGATATGAAACTGTCGAATTTTATTGATATGCCCACGTAGACAAAGAAGAATGTCTTCATCAAAAAAACGAGCTCGCTGAACAAAGTCTTCTCTGTAGGGTTGAGTAGGGTAGGCTTTCTGTCGGAGAATTTCTTCAGCCATCTGTCGTGGATGAGTTCCATGTTAGCAAGTCCGATTCCGAATGCTAGGGCAGAGATGATGCCGCTATAACCTAACAGCTCGTTGATGCCGTAGATGATGAAAACGAAGGCAGGAGTGGTGAAAATTGAGTTGTTGATAGTTCTTACCTTGTCTAGTACCATAGACCAAAAGATAGAGCCTATGACGCCTATAAAGGACGCTAGCAAGAATGAGGAAAACACTTGTCCGAAGATTACGCCGACTCTGATTTCTCCGTATTTATAAGATTCGAAAATTGCCAATGTTACGACGATGCATAAGATTGCGCTGAATGCTGATTCTAGGATCAATATGGTTTTGCTTTTTTCTCCAATGCTGATTTGCTTTACCAGAGGGATTGCTACTGCAGAAGATGAACCGCCTAATGCAGATCCGAGCATGAAACTGATGCCTGGATTCATTCCTAGCGCTAGCCAACCGAACAATCCTACAGCCGTCATGGTAAATATGAAATTCACGATGGTGAGTGATACTGTATCTTTGATGGAGTCGGCTAATGTCTTGAAAGATAATTCAGTGCCGCTTTCAAATAAAAGGATTACAAGTGTAAGTTGTCCGAAGATGTTTCCTATTGTGCTTAGTTTTTCGGCATCTACAATCTTTAGTAACGGCCCGATTACGATGCCTATAAACATAAGTAATACTACGTCGGGTATTCTTTTCTTACTGAAGATCTCGGCAAACCAGTGCGCTGCAAATACTAATGTTCCTAATGTTAAAATGAGTAATGCTGGATCCATTGCAATTTTTTTGCAAAGATAAAAAAAAGAGGGCTCATTTCTGAACCCTCTTAGAAATATTTGATTTTTTGTATTATTCACCTTTGTAGAAAGGAAGCTTAACGATTGTAGCAGGGATGAGCTTTTCTCTCACTTTAATGAAGATTTCGTTACCGAATTTGCAGTGTGATTTTGCTACATAGCCCATACCGATAGCTTTCTTTACAGATGGTCCCATTGTACCTGAAGTAACTTCACCGATTACGTTGCCTTCAGCGTCGCAGATTTCGTAGCCGTGACGAGCGATACCTTTACCTGTGATTTCGAAAGCTCGTAATTGACGTGTTGTACCTTCTGCCTTTTGTTTTTCGTTTAATTCGCGGTCGATGAAGTCGTTACCGTCAACGAATTTTGTGATCCATGCTAAACCAGCTTCGATTGGAGATGTTGTGTCGCAGATATCGTTGCCGTATAAGCAGAATCCCATTTCAAGACGTAATGTGTCGCGTGAACCTAAACCTGCAGGTTTGATGCCGAATTCAGCACCAGCTTCGAGAACTTTCTTGTAGATTTCGATAGCTGCATCATTTGGCATGTAGATTTCGCAACCGCCTGAACCTGTATAACCTGTTGTTGAGAAGATAACGTCTTTTACACCAGCGAATTCTAAAATCTTGAATGTGTAGTATTCCATATCTTCAACAGTTGTTGCTGTGAGCTTTTGCATTGCTTTCAATGCCAAAGGACCTTGAACTGCGAGTTGTGACCATTGGTCGCTTTCGTTGATGAATTCAACACCGAGTTCCATACCCATTTCTTCTGCTACTGCTGCCATCCATGCCCAGTCTTTGTCGATGTTAGCTGCATTAGGAACCATGAAGTATTCGTCTTCAGCAACGCGGTAGACTAACATATCGTCAACGATACCGCCTTTGCCGTTTGGTAAACATGTATATTGAACTTTACCGTCTGTTAAAGCTGCAACGTCGTTTGTTGTGCAACGTTGTACGAAAGCGAAGGCTTTAGGACCTTTAGCGCGGAATTCACCCATGTGTGATACGTCGAAAACACCAACACCTTTACGAACTGTTTCGTGTTCGATGTTAACGCCTTCAAATTGAACTGGCATGTCAAAACCTGCGAAAGGAACCATCTTAGCGCCCATTTCACGGTGCATTTCGTTAAAAACGGTCTTCTTTAAATTTTCTGTATTTTCCATAATATATCTGATTGAGTAATTTTTCTTGAGCGCAAAAATAATAAAATAATATTCAGAATTGCTATTAAATGAGATTTATTTTTTTACAAAAGCAGTGAGCCGATAGCGCAGAGTGGTGCTTAAAAATTTTTATCTTTGCAAAACAAAACATTCGTGATGAAGAGATACATATTAATTATATTGTTATCGTTATTCTCAATAACAAAGCTTAATGCCGCTTATATCCTTATTCCGATGGATGATACTCAGACGAATCATCTGAAGGCTTATGGTGTGGCGTATTGGGTTTTGGAACGCGAGGTGGAGATAAGCTGGCTTCTTAACTACAAAGGCGGCAGTTATCTGATTCCGTATCACGATATGTTTGAACGCGAATGCAAGCTGCGTAATGTGTCTTTTCAAGTCATTGCTGATGTTCAGGCAGAAGGCATCCTCGCTGAAATAGCGGTTCCGGATGTCAATATGGACGAGATGAAACTGCAGAAGGTGCCGCGCCTTGCAGTGTACGCTCCTAAGACAATCCTGCCTTGGGATGATGCAGTGACGATGGCTCTTACTTATGCCGAAATTCCTTACGATATCATTTACGATGACGAAGTGATGGAAGGCGTGCTGCCGACTTACGACTGGCTGCATATGCATCATGAGGATTTTACAGGACAATTCGGTAAGTTCTGGGCTCGTTATCGCAACTATCCTTGGTACCAGGAGGATGTAAAAAAACAGGAAGAGACAGCGCGACGTCATGGATATAATAAGGTGTCGCAATTAAAACTCGCTGTGGTGAAGAAAATACGCGACTTCGTCGCTGGCGGAGGTTATCTCTTCTCAATGTGTTCTGCTCCAGATAGCTTCGATGTGGCTCTCGCTGCTGACGGGCTTGACATCTGTGATGTGATGTTCGATGGCGATGGAATAACTCCAGGTGATCCGCAGAAACTCAACTACGACAATTGCTTTGCATTCACTGATTTCTCTGTTTCAGTGAATCCTCAAGAATATGAGATTTCAGATATTGATGTTACCTTGAATCGTTCTAAATCGGTGAAGGAGAACAACGATTATTTCCTGCTCTTCGACTTCTCTGCAAAATGGGATCCAGTTCCTACAATGCTGACGCAGTCGCATGAAAGACTGATAAAAGGATTTATGGGACAGACGACGGCTTTCGATAAGCGTTATGTTAAGCCTAGCATAGTAGTGCTAGGTGATAATGCTGCTTTGGGTGAAGACAGATATATTCACGGAAATTTCGGCAATGGATTCTTTACATTCTACGGCGGACATGATCCGGAAGATTATCAGCATCTCGTCGGCGACCCGCCTACAGAACTGGATATGCATCCAAACTCGCCGGGTTATAGGCTTATATTAAATAATGTGTTGTTTCCAGCCGCAAAGAAAAAGAAACAGAAGACTTGATTTAATTCATAATTCACAATTTGAGAAATAAATAATTAAAATATTGCTAAATGAAGAAAATTGTACTTGTATCATTAGTTGTCTTGTTATCAATAGGACAATTATTTGCAAATCCTGTCGATGTTAATACAGCAAAAAGCATCGGAGAGAAATTCGTTAGAAATAACATGCAGTCCTTAAGAGGTTTTCAAAGTTCAAAGCATGTTCTGACATTAAATGATGACAATGGTAATGCTTGTCTGTATGTCTTTAATATAGAAGACAAAGGTTACTATATCGTTTCTGCAGATGATAGAGCGAAACCAATCTTGGCATATTCTGATGAAGGATGCATTGATGTGAATAATATTTTGCCAGCGATGGCTTATTATTTGGAACATTACAAAAATGCAATTTCATACGCTATTGTAAATGATCTTCCTGCGGAAAAAGCGATAGTCAATGAGTGGAACTCTGTTAAAACAAGAGGCGTTGTTGAAGAGAAGGATTTTGGCAGATCTGTAGGTCCATTGGTTGACTTGTTATGGAATCAGGTTTATCCATATAACTATTTCTGCCCAACAGAAAAAGGCGGTCCTGGAGGTCGCGCTTATGTCGGATGCGCAGCCGATGTCATGGCGATGATCATGAAATATTGGAATTATCCAGCAAAAGGAAAAGGCTCACATTCTTATATTCCAGAAGGCTATTCAATTCAGACAGTCGACTTTTCTGAAGCGACATATGATTGGGATAATATGCCAAAAGAGATTTTCAGTTCTTCACCTAAAAAAGAAATTGAAGCAATTGCTGAATTGATGTATCATTGCGGCGTTGCTATCGATATGCAATATGGTCCTACTGCTAGCTCGGGATATTCTGAGATGGTGCCAAATGCTATGAAGAAATATTTCTACTATACAGCAAATATGCGTCATCTGTATCGTGACCAACACGAAATAAGTGTATGGGAGCAGCTTCTTAGAGACAATTTGGATCAGGGATTTCCTGTGTTTTACGCAGGTTCAAGCCAGATGAGCGGAGGCCATGCTTTCTTGTGCGATGGCTATACTGAAGACGGCTATTTCCACTTCAACTGGGGATGGTCAGGTGCGTTGAACGGCAACTTTGCAATAGACGCTCTTAATCCAACTGGTGCAGATTATAATTCAAATCAAAGAGTTGTGTTGGATGTGATTCCAGATTATGCACATAATTGTATGCCACAATCACCGGTGATAGAGACGGAAGCAAAGTCGGCATATTCTAAAAAAGGTGTCGTAAAGGTTTATGCTCCAGAGTTGTCTGAATTAGAAGTGGCATTGGAAACTATAGATAAGATAGTGGTTTTGAGAGATAATAAAGAAGTCTTCTCAAAGGAAAATGTTACGCCAGGTTCTGTCGTAGTTTTTGAAGATGAGGTTGAAGAATATGGTATATATGATTATTCTGCATATGCAGTAAGCAATGGCGTTATTGGCCGTTGGGGAAATGCTCCGTTATTGTACGGTTCTACATGCTCATGGAATATCACAGCTTCAACAACAAATTATCAAGGCTGGAATGGCGCTTCTGTGAAATTGTTGAGCGGAGGTGAGTTCTTTGAAGAAATTACAGTCGCAAACTCTACACCTGTTAATATGTCGGTGCAAGTTCCAGAAGGTGAAATTTCATGTGAGTGGATTGCTCCTAAAATGAAAGTTCCTTCAATGTCGATAATCATCAAGAATTCTAATGGAGATGTAGTATATGAATATTCTGGTTCTTCGGCTAATCTGCAAGAAGGCGTGATATATTCTGGAAACAATAATTGTGACAATTGTAAAGCGCCAGAAAAACTTTCGGCTAAATTTATCATTATTGATAATCAAGAAGGTATAATGGTTTCTTGGGAAAAATCAGGTGCGCCACAGGCTTATAAGGTATACAGAAGCAATAACAATAAAGATTATAAAGAGATAGCAGTTGTTGAATCTACCGAAAATCAATATTTTGATGCAACAGAAATCAACGGTTTGTATTATTATCAAGTGACAGCATATAACGATGATTGTGAGTCAATGCCAGCGGTGACAGAAGATTACGATTCAGATTATGTTATGGTTGAGCAAGTGTCAATAGATGAAAATGTAGTGGCAGCTGTCGTTTATCCTAACCCGGTTTCAGAAAGATTGCATATTACAGCAGAAGGCTTGACAAATGTTTCTGTATTTAGCATCGTTGGTCAAAGATTACTTGATGTAAATCTTGATTCTGATGAATGTGTCCTTGACGTTAGCGTATTTGAAAATGGTGTTTATATGCTCAAGGTTTCTACACAAAAGGGTGGTTTTACACGCAGAATATGCATCAGCAAATAGTGCTAAAATTATTTAAAGACTTATAGAAAAAAATATTAAATTTGCAGACTAACAAAATTGAATATTAATAAACAAAACACAAATGAAAAGATCAATCTTATTAGTTGCTATTTTGTTGGCTTTTAATTCACTTTTTGCCGATAATCTTGATGTTGAAAGAGCAAGAGAATTCGGACATAAATTCGTTAAAGCCAATTTCGAGCAAAAAGAAAACAATGAACTAGATTTAGTTTATACTATGAAGTCAGAATCTGGTGAGCCTTGTTTCTACGTATTCAACGTATCAGACTATGGCTTCGTGATGGTTTCTGCAACAGACGTAGTAAGACCAATCCTCGGTTATTCAGAAGACGGTATCTTTGAAACAGACAACGTCGCTCCAGGATTAGGCTTTATGATGGAAGACTACCAAGAGTCTATTTCTTATGCACTCAATGCTGTTATAGAAGCGCCAGCTTATGTGAAAGCAGAATGGCAAGCTCTTGAAACAACAGGTAAGTTGAGACCAGCAGAAAGAGGCGTTAAAATCGGACCTTTATGCAAAACATCATGGGACCAAAAATGGCCTTATAACTACTACTGTCCAGATTTGAATAGACCTTACGCATCAAATGGTAAATCTGTTGTTGGTTGTGTTGCGACTGCAATGTCTCAGATCATGAAGTACTGGGAACATCCAACACAAGGTTCAGGTTCTCATACCTACAAACCACAAATGGATGAATATGGCTATCCAGAACAATCTGCAAACTTTGGTGAAACAACATACGATTGGGCAAACATGCCTTATCAAATTGACAAGAACTCTCCACAGGAACAAATAGAAGCTGTCGCTTTGTTAGGTTACCATTGTGGCGTTTCTGTTGATATGATGTACGATGATGATGGTACAGGTGCCGGTGCTTTCTCAGCTGATGTTCCATTTGCATTAAACAAATATTTCAGTTATGCACAAAGCTCATTTAAAGCAAGAACAGTTTCTGCAGAAATTTGGGATTCCTATATCATAGAGGCTATAAGAATGGGTCGTCCTATCTTCTATGCTGGTACTTCAAATTCTGGTGGCGGACACGCTTTCGTATGTGATGGTATGGATGAAAATGGTTTGTTCCACTATAACTATGGTTGGTCAGGTTCTGGTGACGGATACTTCGCATCAACAGCAACAGACTATCCAAACGACGTAGGTGCTATTTTCGACATCATGCCAAAAGAAGTTTTCCAAAACACAATGGAATCTCCAAAGAATTTGGTCGTTACACCTGCAGATAATAACAAATTATCAGCAACACTTACTTGGAAAAACCCAACTTATACTTTGAATGGTTCTACTTCTATTAAAAATATCGATAAGATCGTCATTGAAAGAAATGGTAAGGTTATCCATGAAATGAAAGACATGAAACCAGGTGAAACAGCAACTTATGTTGATTACACTGTTCCATGCTACAGCTATTTTGAATATTCAGTATATGCAGTCGTAGATGGTGCACATGGTAAAATAGCAAGAGCAGAAAACGTAGGTTTTGGTCCAACATGTAAATGGCAGCTGATCCTCCAATCTTCAGCATTCCAAGGTATGAGAGGCGCTAACGTAACAGTTTATGATGATGCTGGCGCTATCGCAATGAAGAAGACAACAGAAAACTCAACATTGACAACATTTGACTTGAACGTTCCTTATGGCAATGTGAAATTTGAATGGAATCCAGCTGATGCAAATCAACCAACATACACACTTACAATGCTTCTTAAGGACCATGCTGGTAACACAATATTTAACTATTCTGGTCCATCACAAAATATGCCTCAAGGTGTTTTCATGGATACAATAAACGATTGTGGTTATGTTGTTCCAGAAGGTAATCCTTACGACTTGGTATGCAAAGTTAAAGATAACACCGTTGTTTTAAATTGGAAAGGTATAGGTGGTGACTATTACGGATATAATGTGTTCCGTGATGGTGTCCTCATAGCTTTGGCTCCAACAACAACATACACAGATACAGACGTTCCTCATGGTGGTCACTGCTACACTGTTACAGCTTTATTCGATGGTGGTAATACTAAAGAATCAAATGAAGCTTGTGCAGTATTGACAGAAGGTTGTGCACCTGCAACAAACTTGAAATACGAACTTAATCAAGTGTTTAAACCAAAACTTACATGGACAAAACCAAGCAATGCAACAGGCCTTACTGGTTACTATATAATGAGAAAAGTAGGTGAAGATGGTGAATGGATGAGAGTTAAAGTGTTAGCTGCTAGCAAAACAGAATATACAGATAACACCGTAAACCAATTTGATACATGGTATTTCTATAAAGTTCAAGCTTATTATCAAGGTATCGATTGTGTATCAGCTCCAGCAACAACAGAAGCAAGTAAGGATGAATACGTACTTAAATTCTTCTATTCAGAAACTGGCGTAGAAAACAATGCTGAACAAAATATTGGAATATATCCAAACCCAGCTAATGAAAAGATCTCTATCGAAGCACAAAATATCGAAAGAGTTTCTATTACAAACGTAATGGGTCAAAAGGTATATGAACAATCAGTTAATAATGATAATATGGTTATCGATGTTAACGAATTCCCAGCAGGCGTTTATATGATCAATGTCGTTACAGACGAATATGAAACTACAAAACGTATTTCAATCGTTCACTAATCAATATGTGATAATAAAAAAAGCGACCATCAATTGATGGCCGCTTTTTTTGTTTCTTATTTCTTTTCCCAAGTTTCGAATCTGTATGAGTAGTCAACTTGTGGGTCGTCATCTATGACTTCAAGTTCTGTCAATTCCCATTCTTCGAAGTTGATGATAGGGAAGTAGGTGTCTGCTTCAAAGTCTTTTTCAACTCTTGTGAGATATAATGTCTCTGCCTTGCTTAAGAATTGTTCGTAGATCATGCCGCCGCCCATGATGAAAATTTCAGCTTCATTTTGAACGAGTTCCATTGCCTTTGGTATTGATGTTGCCAATTCAAAACCTTCTGGTGCAGAGTCGAGTCTGTCAGAGATGATGATGTTACGTCTGTTAGGCAATGCTTTTTGTCCTGGTAATGATACGTATGTGTTATGACCCATGATAACGCATTTTCCTGATGTCACTTTCTTGAAGTGCTTAAGGTCGTTAGATATATGCCATAATAATTGGCCGTTCTTTCCGATAGCTCTGTTTTTTGCCATCGCTACTACTATAGAAATTTTTGGCTTCATATAAAGTAATTTTTTATTGTTTCTTAAATTGATACTTCCGCCTTGATGGCGTCGTATGGATTATAGTCTTCTAATTTGAAATCTTCGTATTTAAAGTCGAATAAGCTTTTTACTTCAGGGTTGAGCTTCATCGTTGGAAGATGACGAGGCTCGCGACTGAGCTGTAATTTCACTTGTTCAATATGGTTGTTGTAGATGTGTACATCGCCGAAAGTATGTACGAAATCACCGAGGCCGAGTCCGCAGACCTGTGCAATCATCATTGTCAATAATGAATATGATGCGATGTTGAAAGGTACTCCGAGGAATACGTCGGCGCGTCTTTGATATAATTGACAGGATAATTTGTTGTCTGCTACATAGAACTGGAAGAAAGCGTGACAAGGAGGAAGAGCTGCTTTGCCGTCAGCGACGTTTTGTGCAAAGTCTTTGGATTTCTCGTCAGGCAATACGCTTGGATTCCATGCTGTCACGATGTGACGGCGGCTGTTTGGATTATTCTTGATGGACTCAATCAAGTCGGCGATCTGGTCGATGCCTTCGTTGTTCCAGTTTCTCCATTGAGCTCCGTAAATAGGACCGAGGTCGCCGTTTTCGTCTGCCCATTCGTCCCAGATACTTACCTTATTGTCGTGTAGATACTTGATGTTGGTGTCGCCATTGATGAGCCATAACAACTCATGGATGATAGAGCGGAGGTGAACCTTCTTGGTTGTGAGAAGAGGAAAACCTTCTTCTAAGTTGAAACGCATCTGATAACCGAATACGCTCTTTGTTCCTGTGCCGGTTCTATCACCTTTTTGGTGACCATTGTCAAGAATATGCTGTAATAAGTCTAAGTATTGTTTCATTTATCTAGTCTGCTTTTTATCGTTAATAATGTCTCTTAAGATAGAAGCCTTAGTGTAATCCTCAACTTCAATAGCCTCGTTTAAGAGCTGTTCCAATTCTGTTATAGAATATCTCTCAAAGTCAATGTCTGTGTCAGTGTCAAAATCAGGATTAGAGTCAATGTCATTGTCTTCTTCAATGTCGTCCATTACGATTCCTGCTTCTTCAATCACTTGGCTGTTGGCATAAATAGGAGCGTTGAAACGTAATGCGATAGCGACTGCATCAGATGTTCTAGCGTCGATGATGCTTTCTTCGCCGTCTTTTACGCAGTGAAGTTCTGAGTAAAACAGACCGTCTTTGAATCTGTTGATGAGGACTTCTGTGATATTGATGTCGAAAGATGTTGCGAAAGTTTTGAATAGATCGTGGGTGAGAGGTCTTCTGGTTTCGTGTCCTTCAATGGCTATTACAATTGATTGAGCTTCAGCCTCGCCAATGATGATAGGAAGTCGCGTCTTGTCGCCCTTAACTCCTAGAATTAAAGCATAGGCGCTACTCTGCGATTGGCTGTACGTTATTCCTATTACATCTAACAAAACACTATTCATGTTACAAAAGTACGGACAAACTTTTAATTAAACAATATTAAATTTTATTTTTTGAAAAATTTAGAAAAAATTGTTTGTGAGGTATTGGAATATTGTGCAAATTTGTATTCTGATAGAGCGGGAAAGTTAGAAATTTATTTATTCACTAAAACTATATTATATGGATTATGTAATTTATTTGGTATTGGCAGCCTCTGTTTTAGCATTGGGTTTTGCCTACTATTTTTACAAGAGTATGTTGAATGAAGATGAAGGCACTGACCTGATGAAGAAGATCGCTTCTCATGTCAGAAAAGGTGCTATGGCTTATCTGAAGCAACAATACAAAGTTGTTATTATTGTTTTTATCGTATTGGCAGTTCTCTTTGCCGTGATGGCATATTTTGGATTGCAGAATGAATGGGTCTGGTTCGCCTTCTTGACAGGTGGTTTCTTCTCAGGTCTGGCTGGTTTCTTCGGTATGAAAACCGCTACTTACGCATCAGCACGTACAGCCAACGCTGCAAAGAAATCATTGAATGACGGTCTTAGAGTGGCTTTCCGTTCAGGTGCTGTTATGGGCTTGACAGTAGTAGGTCTCGCTCTTTTGGATATCAGTCTCTGGTTCCTCATTTTGACTAAATTTACAGATTATGATTTGGTCGTCATCACAACAACAATGTTGACATTCGGTATGGGTGCTTCAACACAGGCTCTCTTCGCACGTGTCGGAGGCGGTATCTACACTAAAGCAGCCGACGTTGGTGCAGACCTCGTCGGTAAGACAGAATACAATATCCCAGAAGACGATCCTCGTAACCCTGCTACCATTGCAGATAACGTAGGTGACAACGTAGGTGACGTTGCTGGTATGGGTGCTGACCTTTATGAATCATACGCCGGTTCCATCCTTGCAACATCAGCTCTCGGTGCAGCGGCTTTCGCTAAGTCAGCTATCGACGGAATGCAAATCAAGGCTATATTCGCACCGATGCTCATCGCAGCTGTTGGCGTGCTCCTTTCTATCATAGGTATCTTTATGGTCAGAACAAAAGAAGATACTAACATGAAGAAACTTCTCGCAGCATTGAGCCGTGGTACTAACACCAGCTCTATCTTGATTGCTATCGCAACATTCTTCATCTTTTGGGGACTCGGAATCGAGAACTGGCTCGGCATCTCTTTCTCAGTTGTTGTAGGTCTCGTCGCTGGTGTCATCATCGGTAAATTCACTGAATATTATACATCACAATCATATAAACCAACACAGAAAGTTGCTGAAAGCGCTAACACAGGTCCTGCTACAGTCATCATCTCAGGTCTAGGCCTCGGTATGATTTCAACAGCAGTTCCAGTATTGACAATCGGTGTTGCAATCATCTTGGCATATCTCTGTGCAACAGGTTTTGATGTAAACAATTTCATGTCAGCAGAAAATCTTTCATTAGGTTTATACGGCATAGGTATCGCTGCTGTCGGTATGCTTTCAACATTAGGCATCACTTTGGCAACTGACGCTTACGGTCCTATCGCTGACAACGCCGGCGGTAATGCAGAGATGAGCGGTCTCGGCGCTGAGGTACGTAAACGCACTGATGCTCTCGACGCTCTCGGCAACACAACTGCTGCTACAGGTAAGGGCTTCGCTATTGGTTCAGCAGCGCTTACAGCACTCGCACTCCTTGCATCATACGTAGAAGAGATTAAAATCGCGCTTGTACGTGTAGCAGAAAACGCAAGCAACGGAATGGCACAGCTGACTGACAATGTATCTCTTACCGTAGAACAGATTAAAGAAACTTCCTTGGTGGATTTCATGAATTATTATGAAGTCAACTTAATAAACCCTAAAGTATTAATAGGTGTATTCATCGGCGCTATGATGTCATTCTTATTCTGCGGTTTGACTATGAATGCCGTCGGCCGTGCAGCACAAAAGATGGTTGAAGAAGTAAGAAGACAATTCCGTGAGATAACAGGTATTTTGGAAGGCAAGGCAGAACCTGACTATGCACGCTGTGTAGGTATCTCAACAAAAGGCGCACAACAAGAGATGTTATTCCCATCATTATTAGCAATCATTGCTCCTATAGCAGTAGGTGTCATCTTCGGCGTGGCTGGCGTTTTAGGATTGTTAATCGGTGGTTTGTCAACAGGATTTGTACTCGCTGTCTTTATGGCTAACTCAGGCGGTGCTTGGGATAATGCCAAGAAATATATTGAAGAAGGCAACTTCGGTGGCAAGGGCTCAGACCAACACAAGGCAACTGTTGTAGGCGATACCGTCGGTGATCCATTCAAAGACACAGCAGGACCATCATTGAACATCTTGATCAAGTTGATGAGCATGGTTTCAATCGTTATGGCCGGATTGACAGTAACGTTTACTTTGATATAAAATACTACAAGACCATGAGAGAGGAGTATGAAAATACGCCTCTTTTTTATTTCTCGCAAAGACGCAAAGGAACGCGAAGTTTCGGTTGCTGTGGAACTAAGAACTAAGAACTCATCAACTTGGTGACTCGGTGTCTTGGAGTCTTGGTGACTTTAAAAAAGCATACCCAAAGTCTGTTGACTGTTGACCGTTGTCTGTTGACTTAAAAAAGTTCTTGGTTTAAAAAAAGTTTTATATTAGTGCCATCAAACGAAATCTAATCTTTAAAATTAAATAAATGTATGAAGAAAATTTTACTTATTATCGCATTTCTAATATCTGGAGTGATGTTGAATGCGCAAGAACCACAGTTTGTTTCAAAAGAACCTCAAAACAGGAATGTTCTTATCGAAATGTTTACAGCAAGAGATGAACCCGTTTCTTATAAAGCTCATATTATTGCCAATAAATTAATGAAAGAATTTCCTGATAAGGTTTTGTCTGTCAATATTCATAATACAAGTATATTTTCTCCCACATCTTATCCAAATCTCAATACAGATGCTGGAGATGATATGTTTGAAGGCCTTAAACTCAATTGCTGGCCTAGCGGTCCTGTCAATCGCTCGTTAAGTGATATGTCCTATAGTAACTGGGAGAATCTATCGTGCGAACAAATGGCACAACAAGCAGAATGTAATATAGGAGGTAAAGTGACTATAGATAGTATTTCTCGTATTGCCTCAATAACAGTAGAAACATATTACACTGCAAACAGTAATTCTGATAAAAACTATCTGACAATTATGATGCTGCAAGATAGTATCATGGGCTCACAGATTGCAGGAAGTCAGAATCCGCAGCAGTATGTTGACGGTCAATACTGCCATATGCATGTTCTGAGAGACATCATCACTGACACTTGGGGAGACGAAGTCGCACCAACCACTGCTGGTACATTAATCACAAAAACATATCAATATAATATTCCTAGACATATTGGCCTTACTAATGGTGTGGATGTAGACTTAAACAATATTCATTTTGTGGCCTTTATAACAGAACAAAAGCAAGATGAAATTTCATATCCAATACTTAATGTTTGTGAGTTGGATAAGGTTTTTGGTGAAATACAGTTATATAAAATAATAGTTAAACCTAATATATATGATGCTGTCAACATAGATGAGACAAATTTTGGTGTTATAGGCTATTGTAAAGGAGCAACAGTCTCACTAAAAGCAGTTCCTAATGAGGGTTATAAATTTGCTTATTGGACAGAAGACAATATGTTGTTAAGTAAAAAAAATACTTACACTTTCACTGCTCAAAGTGATAGAAATATAGTAGCTAACTTTGTTGCAGATTATAATCATTGGTCTCCAAATACGACTGCATATTCACATAATATGGTTGTGACAGCTGATGTTCAATTTGATGGAGTGTCGCAAAATAATGCCGCTATGGAATTGGCAGCTTTCTGTGGCGAGGATGTTCGTGGTAGCGCAACACTTCAACATTTTGAAGGGGTAGACAAATTCTTATATCAGTTCTTGGTCTACGGAAATCCTGATGATGTTATAACATTCAAACTTTATGATCATAACAGACATAAAGAAGCTGATTATATGTCGTTTGAAGAGATAATATTCTCTAATAATGCGGTTCATGGCACATTGAACGAACCTAAGGTCATAAATTTTGTTCCTAAACATAAGTTAGACATTCAATCTAATATGAATGGTGGCGTCATCTATGGCGCAGGTTATTATAATCATAACGATGTAGTCACAATATCTGTGGAGCCTAACTTTGGGTATGCATTCGTCAATTGGACATCTGAAGGAGAAGTGGTCTCAACAGATAAATCGTTTACAGTTACAATCACCGACGACATTTCATACACAGCCAATTTCGCAGAAGCTCATTCTACAATATTAAAGAATGGATGGAATTGGTATTCCTCTTATGTAGATATCAATGGTGCAGATGGCTTGAATTTTATGAAGAAAGAATTGTCAGGTGTTGCAAATATTTTGAAAGGCAAGTCGAATTTCTCTACATATTTTTATGATGATAATTTATGGTTGGGCGACTTGGTTGAGACATCTACAGAAGAGATGTATATGATACATTTGGAAGGCTATGACTATACGTTATCTGTGGCAGGATTACCTGTAAATCCAGAAGAATATCCTATAGAGTTGAATCCTAACTGGAACTGGATGGCTTATCCGGTGAGTTCTAATATGACGGTAAATGAAGCTTTCATTAACTTCAAGCCGTCTCATGGCGACATACTGAAATCGCAGACAAAAGTATGTCAATATTATGAAGGTGTAGGATGGATGGGTGAATTGGAGATAATGGAACCAGGTAAAGGTTATATGTATCAAAGCAATGCGCAAGAAAGCATTACCTTCACTTATCCTAATATGGGTTCTACAAGAGGTGCTGGAAATGAGAGAAATGCTGAAAAATATTGGGATGTAGACGAAACTAAATATTCTACAAATATGAATGTTATCGCTATAGTGATGCAAGATGGAAAAGAGGTGAGCGATTGTGAAATCGCTGCTTTCTATGAAGATGAATGTAGAGGAAGTGCAAGACCAATGTATATTGAACAATTAGACCGTTACCTTACATTTTTAACTATACATGGTGAAGGTGGAGAAACCTTGAAATTTAAATACTATGATATCCATACTGGAGAAGTGTCAGACCTTTTGAACGAGATGACATATGAAGTGGATGGTATCAATGGCGATGTGGCTAATCCATATATCTTTGGAAATAATATTAGCGATATAAATGCTATTGGTGAAGTTATGGCAAATGGCGTTGATTTCTATCCAAATCCTGTTAACGATAAACTTTATATCGAAACAGAAGTTGAAATAGAAGAAGTTTCTATTTTCGACATTTATGGAAGAATTCAAAATCTCAGCAACTCAGCAACTCAGCAACTCAACAACTCAATAGATGTCTCTGGCTTAACCAGCGGCGTTTACTTCGTGAAGGTCGTTACAAGCGAAGGAGAAGCTATGAAGAGAATTGTTAAGAAATAATTCATAATTCATAATGCATAATTAGGGTGTTGCTCTGCTAAGGGTGACACCTTTTTTTAATTGAAAACGGAAAGTTGAAAATTGAAAATTGGCTGATAGCGGTCAGCAGTCAGCGGTTAGCAATCAGTTGAAAATTAACTTTCAGTTTTCAGCTTTCAATTTTAAATTGAACACAGCTTCGCACTCCACCGCCTGACTGGAAACTGTCGTCACTATGTGACTCTGAACTTCGAATTCTTCGGTCGCTGAGCTTGTCGAAGCACCGCGCTTTGCCTTCGACAAGCTTAGCGACCGCGGAACCTCAGAAATATGAACTCAGAATTCTGACCCTGACTTATAGACTCATAGATTTAACAACTCAGCAACTTAGCAACTTGGTGTCTTGGTGTCTCGGTGTCTTGGTGACTTTTAAAAAAAAGTTCAACAGTCAAAAGCCAATAGCCTTAGTTCAAAAAAAAAAATCCCCCGATTTCTCGGAGGATTTTTCATATAAAGATGTTTAATTTAATTATTCACCTTTTTCTTGAGCTTCCATTTTCTCTTTCAATTCTGCGAAAACGTCTAAGTCACCTAAAGTAGTGCGTTCAACATTGTCGTTGATTTGTTTAACAGCGCGTTTTGTTGATTTAGCTGCTTTTTCTTTTGCTTCTGCTTCAACTTCGCGTTCTGCTGCTACTTTGTCTTCCCAAATGCGTGAGTGAGAAAGGATGATCTTCTTGTTTTCTTTTGAGAATTCGATAACTTTGAAGTCGATTGTTTCGTCCATCTTAGCGTTTGCACCGTCTTCTTTCTTGAGGTGACGATTTGGACAGAAACCTTCAACACCGTATGGCAATGAAACTACAACACCTTTATCACCTGAGCTGATGATAGTACCTTGTTGGATTGAACCAATTGTGAAGATGCTTTCGAATACATCCCATGGGTTTTCTTCAAGTTGTTTGTGACCTAAGCTGAGACGGCGGTTTTCTTCATCGATGTCGAGAACAACAACGTCCATTGTGTCACCAATCTTTGTGAATTCTGCTGGGTGTTTGATTTTCTTTGACCAGCTGAGGTCAGAGATGTGGATCAAACCGTCAACACCTTCTTCTAATTCTACGAAGATACCGAAGTTAGTGAAGTTGCGAACTGTAGCTGTTTGTTTTGAACCGATAGCGTAACGTTCTTTGATGTTTGCCCATGGATCTGGGATGAGTTGTTTGATACCCAATGACATCTTGCGTTCTTCGCGGTCTAATGTCAAAACTTTAGCTTCTACTTCGTCACCGATCTTCAAGAAGTCTTGAGCTGTGCGTAAGTGTTGTGACCATGACATTTCTGAAACGTGGATTAAACCTTCAACGCCTGGAGCGATTTCGATGAATGCGCCGTAGTCAGCGATAACAACAACTTTACCTTTAACAACGTCACCAACATTGATGTTAGGATCTAAAGCGTCCCAAGGATGAGCTGTGAGTTGTTTCAAGCCGAGAGCGATACGTTTTTTGTTGTCGTCGAAGTCGAGGATAACAACTTTGATTTGCTCGTCGAGTTTAACGATTTCTTCTGGGTGGTTGATGCGGCCCCATGAAAGGTCTGTGATGTGGATTAAGCCGTCAACGCCGCCCAAGTCGATGAATACACCGTATGATGTGATGTTCTTAACAACGCCTTCGAGAACTTGACCTTTTTCAAGTTTACCGATGATTTCCATCTTTTGTTGTTCGATTTCATCTTCGATAAGAGCTTTGTGAGAAACAACAACGTTTTTGTATTCTTGGTTGATCTTAACAACTTTGAATTCCATGATGCTGTTTACGAATACATCGTAGTCGCGGATAGGTTTAACGTCGATTTGTGAACCTGGCAAGAATGCTTCGATGCCAAATACGTCAACGATCAAGCCACCTTTTGTACGGCTCTTAACGTAACCTTGAACGATTTCTTGTTTGTCGAATGCTTCGTTAACGCGATCCCATGATTTCAAGATGCGAGCTTTCTTGTGTGATAAAACTAATTGGCCATTGATGCCTTCTTGGTTTTCAACGTAAACTTCGATCTTGTCACCAACTTTTAAGTTAGGATTGTGACGGAATTCTGATACAGGGATAACACCATCTGATTTGAATCCGATGTTGACAACAACTTCGCGTGAAGTTTTAGCAACAACTGTACCTTCGATAACTTCGTGATCACCGATTTGGCTCATTGTCTTTTCGTACATAGCCTCTAATTTCATGCGTTCCTCTGACTTGTAGTTGTCATCTTTTTTAGGATCGCAATTCCAGTCGAAGTTAGCGTCTGGTGTAGGTTTTACTCTTTTAACTGCTTTTTCAACAACGTTTTCGTTGATGATGTTTTGATTTTCGCTCATTATAATAATGATAATAAATTGTACTTAATAACCATTCCGAATAAATTACTAAGGATTGTTAAACTTATTACTATTTTAAGTTGTTGATATTTAATTAAATGAATCAACTTCGGAATGAACTTAAAAACGAGTGCAAAAGTAGTAAAATTATTTGAATAAAACAAGAGCTTTTTAAAAATAAGTCAACAGTCAACGGACTACGGTCAACAGACTTTGGGTATGCGCAGTTTTGACTTGAAAAAGGACCAATAAAACAGTTGTCCGTTGTCTGTTGACTGTTGTCTTGAAAATGTTATATTTGCAAATCATAAAATCTTAATATCATGTTCCTGAAATTACATACAGAAAATCCGAATCCTCGAAATGTCAAGATGATAATCGATTGTCTCGAAAACGACGGCGTGATTATCTTCCCGACAGATACCATCTATGCTATTGGCTGCAGCATCAATAGCACCAAGGCTCTCGACCGTATCGCGCGAATAAAAGGAATAAAGAAAGAAAAGGCTAACTTTTCTGTAATATTCCACGACCTTAGCATGCTGTCGGAGTTTACGAAACCTATTAATAATGATGTGTTCAAACTGATGAAACGCAACCTTCCTGGTCCGTTCACATTTATCTTGGAAGCGAACAACAACGTTCCGAAAATTTTTAAGAACAATAAAAAAACTATAGGTATCCGTATTCCAGATCAGCCGATCATTACTAATATAGTTCGAGAACTCGGTTGCCCGATTATCACGACTTCTATCGTAGATGATGACGAAATTTCAGGTTTTATGACAGATCCGGAAGAGATAAATGACGCTTATTCTGATAAAGTAGATATAATTATCGATGGAGGATATGGCGATAAAGAAGAAAGTACTGTTGTTGACTGTACTGATAATGAAATAGTTGTGTTGAGAGAGGGTAAGGGTGTTCTGGATTGAAAATTTTTTTTAAATATTTTTTGAAAAAATGTTGGAGATGTAAAAAAAATGTGTACTTTTGCACTCGCAAACAAGAGGATGACTCGCTAGCTCAGTAGGTAGAGCATCACACTTTTAATGTGGGGGTCCTGAGTTCGAGCCTCAGGCGGGTCACCAAGATAAAGGGTTTCGATTTCGAAACCCTTTTTTCGTTTTTATACACGAAGGATATGTTGTCCACGAATCATCACGAAAAATTAGTGCAAATTCGTGCAGATTAGTGGACATGGATTATCCACGAAAAGATACGAAATAACACGAATATAATATTAACATAAGGTCTGTTGACCGTTGTCAGTTGTCTGTTGACCTGAAAAATATGAAAACCTTCATAATAAACGGCAGAACATTAAATTGTGAGATAAAGCGTTCTCGTAGGAGAACGGTGGCGCTTTATGTCTTTCCAGATAAACGTGTCGAGATCAGAGTTCCTTTATTATATAATGTGAATGATGTTGAGCCGTTTTTGGTAAAACATTCAAGATGGCTTTTTAGTCGTCTTGATTCTAAAGATGCAGCTAAAGTGATGCCGAAGCGTTTTGTTGACGGTGAACTGCATTATTTTTTAGGAAAACAATATCCTATAAAAGTGACATCCTCTTCAAAGAATTCTGTCGTTTTTAAAGATGATGTGATTCATATTTCCTGTAGGGACACATCGAATGCGTCCAAGATATCGGACATACTTGATTGCTGGTATCTCGAACAGGCAAAGCGCGTATTTAAAGAGATTTCGATTCCTTTGGTAAAGCAGATGGAAAAATATAATGTCGCGCCAACATCTTTCACTATAAGAAAGATGAAGACACGATGGGGTAGTTGTTCTAGGAAAGGAAGCATAAGCTTGAACCTTCATCTTGTCAAATTGCCGGAACAATGCATCAAGGAAGTTATATTGCATGAACTCTGCCATCTCGTACATTTTAACCATTCTAAGGAGTTTTATGCCTTGATGACAGTGGAAATGCCGGATTGGAAGGTATGGAAAAAGGATTTGAGGTTTGTGTAACTATGTGAAATTTAGTTTGTTATTTATTGTTTTGATAAATTTAAAAAATCTGTTGGATATATCAAAAAATGTTGTATCTTTGCATTCGCAAATAAGAGGATGACTCGCTAGCTCAGTAGGTAGAGCATCACACTTTTAATGTGGGGGTCCTGAGTTCGAGCCTCAGGCGGGTCACCAAGATAAAGGGTTTCATTCGAAACCCTTTTTTCGTTTTATACGCGAAGAATATGCTGTCCACGAATCATCACGAAAGTTTTTAGTGTAGATTAGTGCAGATTAGTGGACATGAAACATCCACGAATCATCACGAATCATCACGAATGTTTTTAGTGTAAATTTGTGCAGATTAGTGGACATGAAACATCCACGAAAGTTTAGTGGATTTGTGAAGATTGGAAAAGTTAAATGGCGATATCGTTTTATCACATATTGGGAATTATTTTGTCGGTTGTTTTGATCGAGGTCGTAGGTGTCATGTCTTCCAGAAGAGTCAAGACGGCTGATGATTTCTCGCGTGCAGGCGGCAAGGCCGGCACTTGGGTAGTGTGCGGAACGATAATGGGAACTCTCATCGGCGGACAGTCGACAGTGGGAACAGCGCAGCTCGCCTTTACTTACGGCATCTCGGCCTGGTGGTTTACATTAGGTGCAGCTCTCGGATGTGTGTTTCTTGCGATAGGTTACGTCATTCCTTTGAGAAGAAGTGGCTGCACCACATTGCTGGAAGTCGTCTCTAAAGAATACGGCAAGAAAGCGGAGGTCTTGGGTTCGGTCTTGTGTTCTTTAGGTATGTTTGTAAGCGTTGTGGCGCAGATACTTTCGGCTTCGGCATTGTTGATGACATTGTTCCCGATAAAATTCTATCTCGCAGCGGCATTCTCTTGTCTTATCATGATGATGTTCGTCGTTTTCGGCGGATTGTGGAGCGCTGGCATAGGCGGTGTTGTAAAACTTATATTATTATGTATCTCGTCGCTTGCTGGCGGAATTATAGTCCTTTCGTTGACTGACGGCTACCATGGAATAATGACGGCGATAGAGGAGATGATGACTTTTTTCAAAATGCCGCAGAGTGAGGTCTCTGCATTCGTTTCGGAGCGATACAATAATCTCTTGGCGCGAGGTGCTGCCAAGGACATCGGTTCTTGTCTTTCTGTTATTCTCGGTGTCTTGGCGACACAGAGTTACGCGCAAGGAATATGGGCTGCCAAGAGTGACAGCGTCGCTCGTAAAGGCGCATTGATCTCTGCAGTGCTGACGATACCTATTGGCGCCGCCTGTGTGCTCATAGGTCTTTATATGAGAGGTCATTACGTCACTGTTGATGAGATGAATGTTATTGCGGAGGCAGGAGGTGCTCTCCCTGAAAACATAGGCGTTATGGCAACGACGGCTCAGGCGTTTCCTTTATTTATAACGCATTGCATGCCGGAGTTTTTAGGCGGTATAGTTCTAGGAACATTATTGATTACTATCATAATCGGAGGTTCTGGATTGACACTCGGTTCGTCGACTATTTTGGTTCGTGATGTCTTCATGAAGATAAAACCTTCGTTAAAAGAATCTTCTAAAAATCTGGCGGTTTCCCGACTGACTATCATAGGAATATTGTTGATGTCGGTGTTTGTGGCAGCGACATTCTCCGGTTCATTCATCAATGACCTCGGATTTTTGTCGATGGGATTGCGAGCCACAGCGGTCTTCGTTCCATTGTCATTGGCCTTGTACTTTCCCAAAAAAATCAAATATCAATGGATTATCATATCCATCATTGCAGGAACAGTAGCATTGATTTTAACACAAATCCTAAAACTCCCAGTTGACGGAATCTTCGTCGGATTGGGCGTTAGCTTGCTTTGCTGTCTTTGTGGAACTAAGAACCAAGGCTGTTGAGCTAAGGACTTTGACTCTTAACTCTGACCGCCAACTTTCAATTTTCCGTTTTCAATTTTCAATTTCATTTGGGCGTTCCGGCTATCGCCGTCGGGCTTTCCGCTCTATCTTTGCTCGCTCCGTTATCACTTCGCTCGCAAAGGATGCCGCTACAATCCCTAACGCAACGCTACGAATTGAAAATTGAAAACTGGAAGTTCAATGGCTAACAGCCAAAAGCCTTAGTTCAGAAATAATCTCCTCCACATCAAGACTCTCTCCTTTAACCGTGATGTGCGCTTGCTCGTAGAATTTCATCCTGCCGCCATAATGTTTATTGACGAATTCAATGACTTCTTGTTCGTTTTTTCCTTCGATGAGAGGTCTTTTCTTTTTCGACTGCATGAGACGGTGTACTGCAGTCATAGGAGCGACCTTTAAAAATACCGTCGTTCCGTTGGCGTTCATCCATTCCATATTGTCGAAGAAACATGGCGTTCCTCCGCCAGTGGCGATGATGACATTATTTAAATTGACTGTATCTTTAAGAAGCTGCGATTCTAACTTACGAAACGCGGCTTCATCATATTTGTGAAAGAAATCCTGAACGGAAATCTTGTATTTCTCTTCAAAGAGTCTGTCTAGGTCAATGCCTTGCCACGACATCTTGTTAGCAAGATGCTTCAGTGCCGACGACTTGCCGGAACCCATGTAGCCGATTAAGAAAATCCTTTGGCTGTTGGCTATTGGCTGTTGGCTGTTTGACATAGAATTTGATTTTTTAATTAGAAGAGACGTGTCAATGTACTTGTTTATTTTTATGGTAACATTGACGCGTCTCTGCATATTTTTTAAACTTTCAATTTTCAAATTTCAGTTTTCAACTTTAAGAGGACTATGTTCTCGACGTGGTGTGTATGAGGGAACATATCGACTGGCTGAACTGCCTTGACTTCGTATAACGAGTCGAGGAGTTGAAGGTCGCGAGCTTGTGTCGCTGGGTTGCAGCTGATATAGACGATTTTCTTAGGCTGAATCTTGAGAAGCTGTTCCACGACTTTCTCGTGCATGCCAGCGCGAGGTGGGTCGGTGACGACGAAGTCAGGACGGCCGTTTGCTTCGATGAATTCGTCGGTGAACACTTTAGCCATATCGCCAGCGTAGAACTTCACATTGTTGATATTGTTGAACTCGCTGTTGATTTTAGCGTCAGCGATGGCTTCTTCTACATATTCAACGCCAACGACTTCTTTAACGAAACGAGCGAAATATAAAGCGATAGTACCAGTTCCTGTGTAAAGGTCGTACATGAGCTCTTCGCCTTTTACTTCAGCTAAATCGAATGCTGCTTTGTATAATCTTTCGCCTTGATAGACATTTGTCTGGAAGAAAGAGACAGGACCGACTCTGAATTTAAGATCGTCGTGGCCTTCGCGTGGAGCTTTCATTGTCTCGATGAGACATTCTTCGCCATAGACGTTTTCAAAAGGAAGGTCGGTGATGATGTCGTTGAATTTATTATTGATGACCAACATGATTGAAATGATCTCTGGGAAACGTTTCTGTAACTCAGGAATCATGACGTTTCTAACGAGGTCGTTTTCTTCGTTGATGACGACGATGACCATGAATTCTCCTTTGCCGTTGCAGCGGATGATGACGTTACGCATCAGACCTTCGTGAGAACGTACGTTATAATATGATAACTTATGTTCTAAAGTGAAATCTTTGATAAACAAACGAATTGCGTTTGAAGGCTCTTGTTGCAACCAGCATTTCTCAATGTCGATTACTCTGTCGAAGAGGCCTGGAAGGTGATATCCGAAACCTTTAACAGCTTCTTCGTCATGAGTGCCGGCTGGTGCGCCGTCGACGAGCCATTTGCGGTTTGAGAAACTATATTCCAACTTGTTGCGATAGAAATATTGTTTTTCGGAACCTAAGATAGGAAGTATCTCTGGATATTCCACTTTAGCGATTCTGTCGAGGTTGTCTTTGACTTGCTTTTGTTTATAATGAAGCTGCCATTGATAGTCGATATGCTGCCATTTGCAGCCGCCGCAGAGACCGAAGTGTTGGCACACTGGCTCGACGCGTTTGTCTGACATCTGCTTGAAGTTGAGAATTTTTCCTTCGAAGCATTTTTTCTTTTTCTTGAAGACTTGTATGTCAACGATGTCTCCTGGAGCTCCGAATGGAATGAAAACTACTTTATCATCAGGTTTGGCAACACTCATGCCTTCTGCGCCAGCATCGATGATGCTGACGTCTTCTAAAAATTCAGGTTGTCTTATCTTCTTTTTCATGAGCGCAAAGATAATAAAAGTCAACGGACAACGGACAACGGACAACGGATTTTTTTGAATTGAAAATTGAAAACTGAAAACTGAAAATTAATTTTCCATTTTCAACTTTCAACTTTCAATTTTCAATTCGTCGCGTTGCGTTAGGGATTGAAGCGGCATCCTTTGCGAGGGAGGTGATAACGGAGCGAGCAAAGATAGAGCGGAAAGCCCAACGGCGATAGCCGGAACGCCCTGATAAAGACAACAATCAACGGACTACGGACAACTGTCCCAAAACCAAAAACCTTAGTTAAAAAAATAATTCCTAACTCCTAACTCCTAATTCCTAATTAATGTTATCTTTGTGAAAATAAAATCATCAAGAAAATGAAGATTCTTCCTGTTGACAAGATAAGAGAAGCTGATGCTTTTACAATTGAAAATGAACCTATTGATTCTGTGGATCTGATGGAACGTGCTGCTTCCAAGGTCTATGAATGGTTCATGAAACGTTGTAAGTCGAAGGAAGTTTCTGTTAAAATTTTTTGTGGAATCGGCAATAATGGGGGAGATGGTCTCGCTCTTGCTAGGATGCTTTATGCGACGAATATAATACCGCAGGTGTTTGTTGTTCGTTATTCAGACAAGATGAGCCGCGATTGCGAGATAAATTTCGAGAGATTGAGAGATTGTAGAGACGTCACACCTGTGGCGTCTGAATACTTAGTCCCGATGTATGATATTTTTTCAGAAGATGATTTTCCTCAGATATCAGATAACGATATTGTCATTGACGCGATATTCGGTTCTGGTTTGAATAGACCAATCGAAGGATTTACGGCAGAACTTATAAATTATCTGAATAAAACCAACGCGATAAAAATCGCTATTGATATTCCTTCTGGATTATTAGCCAGCCAACAGCCAACATCCAAAGGCCAACAGCCAATAGCCAAAGGCCAACAGCCAATAGCCAAAGTAGATTATACCCTGACATTCCAATTTCCGAAACTGGCGTTTATGTTCCCGGAATACGATCCTTACGTCGGTAAATGGGAAGTCCTTGATATAAAACTGCATAAGTATTTTATAGATAATGTCGAGACTTTGAATTTCTATACGACAGAAGATGTGGTGAAGCCGATTTTGCGCAAGCGTCCGAAGTTCTCGCATAAAGGAACTTACGGGCATGCTTTGCTGGTGGCGGGATCTTCGGGCAAGACAGGCGCTGCTCTTCTCGCAGCCGAGGCGTGTATGAGAACCGGCGTCGGTTTGTTGACAGCACATCTTCCCAAAGACGCGCTGCTTCCGATGCAAGTCTATCTCCCGGAGGCGATGACGGATATCGATGAGTCGGACACACACTGCACTAAAATAAATGATATCATTCCATATACAGCGATAGGAGTGGGACCAGGAATCGGAAAGAATGAAGAGACGGTGACGCTTTTGAAGAAACTTCTTCAGGAAGCTACGCAGCCGTTGGTCTTGGATGCAGATGCCTTGAATATCATCGCGGATAATCCTACATGGCTTTCGTTTTTGCCAGATAACACTATACTCACACCGCATCCGAAAGAGTTCGACCGTCTTTTCGGCAAGACATATAATTCTTACGAACGCCTTGAACTTCAGAGGAAGATGTCTGTTGTACATAATATAATCATTGTGCAAAAAGGCGCGCATACGGCCATCACATTTCCTAACGGAACCTGTTTCTTCAACTCGACTGGCAATCCAGGAATGGCGACAGCGGGCAGCGGTGATGTGCTGACAGGAATGATATTGTCGCTATTGGCACAGCGTTATGCTCCGGCTGAAGCTGCCTTGTTGGGCGTGTTCTTGCATGGAAAAGCAGGCGATGTCGCAGCGGAAAATATAGGAATGGAATCTTTGATTGCAAGAGATATAATAAGAAATATTAATCAGTTAGGAATTAGGAGTTAGGAATGATTGTAGGGACGTTTCAATGATTCCTATAAAAATAAACACACATTGAAGCGTCTTATTAGTTAGGAGTTAGGAATTAGGAGTTAGGAATGATTGTAGGGACGTGATTTGTCGCGTTCGAATTAAATAATATCAAAATGTTAAACTAGAAACTGAAAATTTAATTTTCAACTTTCAATTTTAAATTTTAAAAGTATGTTACCAAAAGCATTATCACAACGTCTGATTAAAAGTGAAGATCTTAATCACCACAAGACATTTTTTGCCGGCAGATGTGCCGAGTGGTTTGTTGAAACATCATTTATCGCTGTTGCTGGTTATGTCAACCCACAGCATATTGTGTGCTTGAAAGTCCATGGCTTGGAATTCTTGCATCCGATCTATGCGGGTGATGCTATCTCTATCGAGAGTACTGTTATCGCTAATGGAAGAAGTACATTGACGGTTTACACAAAGGTTACATGCAACAAGACCCCTGACAGAACATTCTGCGAAGGCTTCGCTACATTCGTGCACGTTAATGACGACACTGTTCCACAACCTCACGGTATTGTCATCACTCCGACAACAGAACTCGAAGCACGTTTGCAAGAAGAAGCTAAGATGTTAGTCCTCAAATCTAAAGAGAAGAAATAATTTTCAGTCCACGAATCTTCACGAATTGACACGAAAAGATTAGTGGTGGATTAGTGCTGTTTCGTGGATGTTTTTTTTGTCCACGAATCTTCACGAAAAGATTAGTGGTGAATTAGTGTTGTTTCGTGGATGGCTTTAAAGAAAACGAGGTGGAAAATATTTTTTACTTCGTGATAACATTTGCTTATTGTTTTCGTTAATGATGAAAACAATGTCGAATTATTAATTAAACTATACGGAATAGAATAATCTTTACTTTTTATAGGAAAAAATATTGTAATTTTGTTAATCTGAAAAAATGACTATGGTTAAGACTAGCATCCTTTGGGCTGACGATGAGATAGAACTCCTCAGACCGCATATTATGTTTCTTGAAAAGAAAGGTTATGAAGTTGTTACGACAAACAATGGTAGCGAAGCTATTGACTTGGTTCGTGAACGACATTTTGATATAGTTTTTTTAGATGAGCAGATGCCTGGTATTTCAGGAGTCGAGACTCTGGAAAGAATAAAGGTCGAGTTTCCAAATCTTCCTATCGTGATGATTACAAAAAGCGAGGAGGAGAGTATCATGGAAGACGCCATCGGCAGCAAAATCGCAGATTATCTTATCAAACCAGTTAACCCAAATCAGATTCTTCTTTCGCTGAAAAGAAACCTTGAACAAAAACAACTCGTTGACGAGAAATCGACATCAAAATATCAGCAGGAATTCCGTAAGATAGGAATGGAGATGAACAACTCCCTCAATCATAATGAATGGGTTGATGTTTACAAAAACCTGACACGCTGGGAACTTGAACTTCAGAAATCTAATGATGAAGGCATCAAGGAAGTCCTTGCGATGCAGAAACTTGAAGCGGATACATTGTTCTCACGTTATGTGGAACGCAATTATACCGATTGGGTTCAGCCTAACAGTGAAAACAAACCAACGCTCTCACATACCCTGATCAGGGATAAGGTGATTCCACGCCTTGATGATAGCGACAAGCCTTTGTTCTTCATTCTTATAGACAATCTTCGTTACGATCAGTGGAAGTCTATCCAGACTTTGCTCGAGCCTTATTTCCGTACAGAAAACGATGACATCTATTACAGCATCTTGCCGACATCAACACAATACGCACGTAATTCTATCTTTGCAGGATTGATGCCTCTCGAGATCAAACGTCGCTTCCCTAAATATTGGGTCGATGAAGAGGATGAAGGAACAAAGAACCAATATGAAGAAGAATTGTTGGGAGAACAATTACGTCGTTATGGAAAGAATATAAAGTATTCTTACAATAAAGTCCTTAACCTGGCTGCAGGTAAGAAACTTGCAGAGCAGATGGCGAACTTGATGCAGAATAAACTTAACGTCATCGTTTATAATTTCGTTGACATGTTGTCGCATGCTCGTACAGAGATGGAGATAATCAGGGAGTTGGCCGCTGACGAGGAGGCTTATCGTTCATTGATGCTTTCATGGTTCGAGCATTCTTCTTTGTTCGATATCATGAAATATATCTCACAGAAGAAGTGTAATGTTGTTGTTACCACCGACCACGGTTCTGTCTGGGTCAAGAATCCAGTTAAGATTTTGGGCGATAGAGATGTCAATACGAACTTGCGTTATAAATATGGCAAGAGCCTGAAGTATAATGCTAAGGAAGTGTTTGAGGTGCGTGACCCTGAAAAGATATTCTTGCCGAAGGTTAATGTAAGTACAAGCTATGTCTTTACGCGTGCAAACGATTTCTTTGCTTATCCTAACAACTATAACTATTACGTCAATTATTATAAAAATACATTCCAACATGGAGGTATCTCAATGAACGAGATGCTTATCCCTGTGGCGTTTTTGACAAGTAAATAAATTTTAACAATGCAAGATATAACATTTGAAATCAAAAGTATAGAGGAATTGTCAAAAGTCTCAGACTTGTTGATAAGCTGGCGCGATAAATCAAATATTATCGCTTTTTATGGAAATATGGGAGCAGGAAAGACCACCTTGGTCAAGAATCTGTGCTCGAAGCTAGGTGTCAACGATGAGGTGAGCAGCCCGACATTCGCTTTGGTTAATGAATATCAGACAGAGACTTTTGATTCTATCTTCCATTTTGATTTTTACAGAATTAAGAGTTTGGAGGAGGTCTTCGATATAGGTTATGAAGATTATTTCTATGGCGGAGGCTTGTGTCTTTTGGAATGGCCTGAACTTATCGATCCTCTGATGCCGGAACATTTTATAAAAGTGGAAATAACATTGGGCGAAACAGATGACAGCAGAGTGATAAAATGCTCATTGATTTGATTTTATAGAAATTTATAAGTTCATAAACTCAGAATCTCAAAAGCTTTTTTGAGATTCTGAGTTTTTTGTTTTTTGAGTTTTAAAATTAAGGCTTTTTTCTTTGCTAATTAGGAAGAAAAATCTTAATTTTGCATAAAATTTTTTTTATGAAAAAAGTAGTTTTTGTAGGTGGTGGCGCCATAGGAACAGCGATAGGAAATGTTTTGGCAAGAAAGGGCGTAGATGACATCACAATCCTCTCAATAGAAGAAGAAGTAGTAGAATCAATTAACAATATAAGATATAACCTTACATATTTTCCAAACGTTAAATTGTCAAGAAATCTTAAGGCGACAACAGATATTAGCGTTTTACAAGATGCAGATGTTGTCTTTATGGCAATTCCTTCAACAGCAGTAGTAGGTTATCTCTTTGAGAATAAGAAATATTTAAATCCTAAATCTATCATCGTTAACTTGGCTAAAGGCTTTGGCAAATGCGACTGCCTGATACCAGATTGTCTCGAAGGTCATTTCGAGAATCCGATTATGATGATGAAGGGTCCATCTTTCGCTAGAGAGATAATAAATCGCCAGGATACAGGATTTACACTCGCTTGTACAGATAATCAATATTTTAGTGAGATATCAGAATTGTTCGAAAATACCAATATAAGTTTCGACTATTCTAACGATATAAAAGGCGTTGAATTCGCAAGTATCTTGAAAAATATTTATGCAATCATCATTGGTATGCTTGATGCGAACTATGACTCTGCAAATATGAGATCATTGTTTATAACAAAGTCAATCAATGAGATGCGTAACCTTATGATTGCATTCGGCGGTCAAGAGATAACAATGTTTAACTACTGCGGCTTCGGTGATTTCTCTCTTACATCACTCAATGATATGAGCCGTAACAGAACATTGGGCCTTTTGATTGGCAAGGGCTTCTTTAACAGTGGTATATCAGAGAAAGTTGTACTCGAAGGTCGTATCGCTGTCGACGTATTCTATCAGAAAGTGCAAGATAGCTGTATTGATATCAATGCATTCCCTCTTATGTCTGAACTTTATCATGTGTTTAATGATAATGACTACCCAACAAAGAAATTTGTAAAGAACGTTTTAAATAAAATTAAATAACTTTCAATTTTCAATTTTCAATTTGAAATATGGGTATTGTTGTTCGACAGAGCATAAAAGGTGCAATAATGAATTATTTAGGGGTGTTGGTGGGTTTCATCACCACCTTTTTTATTGTTACCAAGTACCTTACTACGGAAGAGGTTGGGTTGACACGTATCTTGGTGGATGCGGCAATCCTGCTCTCTGGTTTGGCGCAGCTCGGAACAAACACCTCTGCAATGCGCTATTACCCGTATTTCAAAGATGAAAAAGAGAAGGACCACGGTTTCTTCGGATGGACGGTGATAATACCGTTTTTCGGTTTTGTTGTCTTCTCGATATTATTCTTCGTCTTTAAACAACCTATAGAAAACTACTTCTCCCAAAATTCAGAACTCTTCGTCAATTACATCTATTTCGTCATTCCGATGGCGTTCTTTATGCTGTATCTGCTTGTCTTTGAGACTAATTCGAATCTTCTTATGCGAATTGTAGTTCCTAAATTCATTAGAGAAGTGGGAATACGTCTTATGACTTTGGTGGTTTATCTGCTTTATGCGTTCGATGTGATAAACCTCGACGGAATGGTGATAGCACTCTGTCTTACATACGGAATAGCAACTTTCTTTAATGTCATATATCTTTTTACATTAAAGAAAGTTTCATTTAAAATACAACCTTCGTATGTGTCGAAGTGGTTGCGTAAGGATTTCATTTTCTATACTTTATTCCTTATAGCAACATCTTTGGCTGGTAATCTTATACCTGTGTTGAATACATTTTTCGTTTCTGGAAAACTAGGTCTGGCAGTGGCAGGTATAAATACAATCGCTGTCTATATAGCAAGTCTGGTTGAAATACCATATCGCTCATTGGCGGCAATATCACGTCCGCATATCTCTCAAGGAATGAAAGATAATGATATGCAGGAAGTTAATAAGTTGGCAAAAAGCGTTTCGTTACATCAGTTTATAGCTTCGTTTTTTATTTTCTTTCTTATATGGATAAATATAGACTTGATATATACTCTTATACCTAATGGTAACGTTTATGATGAAGCTAAATTTGTGGTCTTTATTCTTGCGTTAGTAAAAATAATTAACACCTCACTTAATGTTGGTGTGACGGTTTTGAGTTATTCTAAATACTATTATTACTCTCTGTTTTTTACAATAATACTTACAGCTGCTGCGATTGTTATGAATATCAAGCTTATTCCGATATGGGGAATGGAAGGAGCTGCATTGGCTTCGTTGATTTCATATCTGATATATTATGCCTTGTTATTAATATTCGTTAACTGGAAATTGCATGTAACACCTCTTTCAATGAAAGAATTCTATATATTGCTGATAATAGTTTCATTGTTTGCAATGGATTTCTTGTTGCAGAAATATATGTCTTTCAGATTGATACGTTTGTTCAATGTTGAAATAATTGGTCAGATAACAGACTCTTTAATAAGAACTTTTGCGATGTCATTGCTTGGCGTCGTTGCAATATATAAATTAGGTATTTCAAAACAGATAAATGATATTATCAATAAATTTTTATCGTTTTTAAAATTAATATAGAAACATTATGAAAATTATAATAGTAGGACCTTCGCATCCTTATAGAGGTGGTATCGCGGCATTTACAGATCGCCTAGCCAATGAGTTCGTTGCAGAAAGTGACGATGTTCACCTGTACACGTTTACATTACAATATCCTTCAATTCTGTTTCCAGGCAAGACACAGTATTCAGATGCGCCAGCTCCAAAAAACATCAGGATTTTTAGAAGGATAAATTCGATAAATCCGTTTTCTTGGGTTAAGGCAGCAAAGGAGATAAGAGCTAAAAAACCAGACATCGTGATATTCGCATATTGGATGTCATTCTTTGCGCTTTGCTATGCGAAAATGGCCAAGATAATATCAAAAAATAAGCATACACGTTGCATCGGTCTGGTGCATAATATGTTGCCTCATGAAAAGTCTATCTTTGACAGAATCTTCTCTCCTTGTTTTGTGAAGAAGATGGATGCTTTTGTGGCACTCTCAAAATCGGTTTTGGAAGATATCTCTAGCTTGGATAAAAACTCAAAACCCAAATGTTTTTCTCCACACCCTCTCTACGACCATTATGGTGATAAAGAAGATAGAGCTCTCGCTTTGAGCAGCTTGTACCTCGATGATAAATATGATTATCTTCTTTTCTTCGGATTGATACGTGAATATAAAGGTCTTGATCTTCTTTTGAAAGCGATGGCTGATGAGCGTATTGATAATTATCCTATTAAGCTTATCGTTGCTGGTGAGTTCTACGAGAAGAAAGAACCTTATTTGCAGATGATTGATAATTATAATATCAATGATAAGGTTATCATTTGTGACAAATATATTCCAGATGAAGAGGTTAAGAATTTCTTCAACCTTGCAGATATGGTTGTTCAGCCTTATAGATCTGCGACACAGAGCGGTGTGACACAGGTGGCTTATCATTTTGAAAAGCCTATGCTCGTCACTGATGTCGGTGGCTTGAGAGAGATTGTCCCAGATGGAAAAGTCGGTTATGTCGTCGAGCCTCAGCCTGTTAAAATTGCAGATGCCATCTGCGACTTTTATGATAATGACAGAAAAGAGTTCTTTGAAGATAACATCATAGAAGAAAAGAAAAAGTACGAGTGGTCAAAGATGACGGAGACTATAAAGAAATTGTACAATGACGTTTCAAAATAATTGTTGATGATGAAGAAGATAATCTCGCTTTTGACTAAGATATTTCCTCGTCAGATATTGATAAAATTCAGCTATTTGTTTAGCATTCTGATAAGACCATTCTATTGGGGAAATAAGGTGGAATGTCCTGTATGTGGAAAGCATTTCCGTAAATTTCTGCCTTATGGCTATGGCGCAGCAATGGATAACCGTTTGTGTCCTAACTGTTTGTCGTTAGAACGCCATCGTTTGTTATGGTTGTATTTAAAAGAGAAGACAGGATTTTTTACAGATGAGTTAAAGGTGTTGCATTTTGCTCCTGAGCAGCCATTCTTGAAGAAATTCAAGAGCCTGAAGAATTTGGATTATACAACGGCCGACTTGGATTCTCCAATAGCGGATTTACATATTGACGTTACAAATATCGATTTGCCGGATAATACATACGATGTGGTTATCTGTAATCATGTTTTGGAACATGTTGACAATGTTGATAAGGCTTTTTCTGAAATAAAGAGAATCTTAAAGCCGCAAGGCTGGGCTATATTGATGGTGCCTATAAATCCAAATGTCGATACTTTTGAAGATCCTACTATAACAGATCCTAAAGAACGCGAGCGCCTCTTCGGACAATATGATCACGTAAGACAATTCGGCCGCGATTATGCAGAGATTCTGCGTAAAGCCGGATTTGCTGTCGATGCCGACAGACTCTATTTCGAACTCGATGAAACGAAACGCGAAAGAATGAGACTCGCTAGAGCAGGAGAGGAACTTGTTTATAGAATTCTAAAACTCTAGAATTCTAAAACTCTAGAATTCAAAATTCTAAAATTCTAAGGTTCTAACATTCTAAAATTCTAGAATTCTAATAAAACTCAGGGTGCATATCTCTGAATTTCTGTTCGAAATCCCAGAAGCGTCTGATGCTTTTCTTGCTCCAGTCTAATCTCAATTCGTCTTTTTCTTCTTCGGTGAGATGCCAGTTGATGTCGCTGTTATGCAAGCGCTGCATCAAGGTGTACATCATCAAAGCCGCTGAAACACTGATGTTATAACTTTCTGTAAAACCAAACATCGGAATCTTTACATACATATCAGCGTTTTCTAAAGCGTATTGGCTGAGACCGGTTTTCTCTGTTCCGAAAACAATCGCTACAGGTTCATCCAAAGGCAGTTCATCAGGAGTGAAGTCGTCTTGATGAGGACAAGTGGCGACGATTTTATATCCCTTTTTATGAAGATTGTCAAAAGCTTCAGGAGTGTTGAAGTCGTTCTCATTATATTTCTTAAGGTCTAACCATTTGACGCTGCCAACTACGATATCTGGGTTTACATTATAAACCCAACGGTTTTCGATGACGTGGATGTCTTGTATGCCGTTGATGTCGCAGCTTCTCAAAACAGCACTCGCATTGTGTGATTGATAGATGTCTTCTAAGACTATAGTCACGTGACGAGTTCTATAGTTGAGCACTTCTTCAAAACGTTTTTTTCTCTCTTCAGTGGTGAATTGTTGTAAAAACTTATATAATTCCTGATCTTTTGGTGACATTATTTATTCGTTTTTTTATTATTAAATTCTTGATTCCTACATTAATATATAATGTGTGGCTGCTATTGCTTTTAAGTTTTTCTTGTTGAAAATAATTGAGCAAATATATTTATTTTTTTTGTTGTTTTTTCAGATAAAAAAACTAAATTTGCAGTTCTAAAAAATAAATTTGATATGGCAAAACAAAATGTTAAGAATGAAGGTGATGAACGCCTCGAATCAATTGAAACAACTTTGACAAAAGCAGAACAATTTGTTATTGATAATCAAAAAGCTATCGTTGTTGTATTGGCAATAATGGTTGTAGCAGTTCTTGCTTTCTTCGGCGTTAAGAAGTATTATTTAGAACCACGTGAAAAAAATGCTCAAGTTGCAATTTATCGTGCAGAACAGTATTTTGAAAATGACAACTTCGCAACAGCATTGAATGGTGATGGCAACTATCTCGGTTTTGTAGATGTTATCAACGATTTCGGTGGCACAAAAACAGCTAACTTGGCAAAATACTATGCAGGCGTATGCTGCCTCAATACAGGTGACTTCAACAAGGCTGTTGAGTATCTCAAATCATATAAAGGTAAAGATGTTTTAGTTTCATCTTTGGCATTAGGCGCTTTAGCAGATGCTCATATGGAATTAAACAATGTTGCAGAAGCTGCTAAATGCTATGAAAACGCTGCATTGAAATCAGCTAACAGCTTCACTTCACCAATGTACTTGCTCAGAGCAGGTATGGCTTACGAAATGGCAGGTGACTATGCAAAAGCTATCGCTGCTTACAACAGAATCAAAGCTGACTATCCTAACAGCAATGAAGGCTTCAGCATTGAAAAGAACATCGCAAGAGCACAAGCTGAAATGAATTGATTAAAGACAAAATAAGTTAGACACCCGATTCGAAAGAGTCGGGTGTTTTTTTATAAACTGTATTCAAAAAAATCTGTAGTCCGTAGTCTGTAGTCCGTAGTCTTTTCTTATTTTTGCAAAAAAAAATAAGAAAACGTATGAAGATAGTATATTTTGGTACACCTGAGTTTGCATCATCGCAATTGGAAGCTATAATAGCTGCTGGTTATGAAGTGGCTGCCGTTGTTACAGTCCCTGATAAACCTGCAGGAAGAGGAAAGAAGATTCAAAGTTCTGACGTTAAATTGACAGCTTTGAAATATGATCTGCCTATATTACAGCCAGTTAGTTTGAAATCACAGGAATTCATAGATGAGCTATCTTCATATAATGCCGACCTTTTTGTGGTTGTGGCTTTCAGGATGTTGCCAGAAGTCGTGTGGAGTATGCCTCCAATGGGAACCTTCAACCTTCATGCATCATTGCTGCCACAATATAGAGGAGCAGCTCCTATCAATCATGCTATCATCAATGGTGAAAAGGAAACAGGTCTCACAACATTCCTCCTTGATAAGGAAATCGACACAGGTGAAATTATCAAACAGGAGAAAGTCGTTGTGGAAGATGATGAGACAGCAGGAACTCTTCACGATAAGTTGATGTTACTTGGAAATAAAGTCGTGGTTGAGACTATAAAGATGATAGAGGAAGGCAAGGTGCATTCACAGTCACAATCTTCTATCATTGAGAGAGATAATCTCCAGTTGAAACCAGCTCCAAAGATCTTCAAGGAAGATTGTAAAGTGGATTGGACAAAAGATGCTAAGTCGATATATGACTTCATCAGAGGTTTGTCACCATATCCAGCAGCGTATACTCAATTTGTTTCTGAAAACGGAGATACGATGGATATCAAGATTTTTGAAGTAGCATTGAAAGAAAATAAGTCTGAAGACACACAGATGTATAAGATTAAGACAGATGGCAAGTCTTATTTGGATATAGTGTTGGGAAATAACAATATTTCAATAAAAGTCATTCAGCAGGCTGGCAAGAAGGCTATGCCGATAGCGGATTTCTTGAGAGGAACTCGACTCGAAGGTGAGTGGAAAGTGATATAAATGACGAAATTTTTTCGTTAAAATTGGGATCTGACCTTATGATTTATAAGTTCAGATCCCTTTTTTTATATGTTTTTTTCATGTGAAAACGGTCTTTTTGTATGAAGTGAGCAATAGGTCTGATTGCTGTGTTTTTTAGTAAATACAAGTGTTTTGGAAAAGAGAGATAATTGTGATTTTTTAAATTTTTCTACAAAATAAATTTTCTTAAAAAATATTTGTTTTTGTAATAATTAATAATTAGATTTGTAAGCGAGATTTATTAAGTGATTGTTACTTAATAATTTTAAAGTTGTATTTTAATTAAAATAGAATTAGTATGAACAAGGCAGAATTAGTAAATGTCATAGCAGAAAAGGCAGGTATGACAAAGGTAGATGCTAAAAAAGCACTCGAGGCATTCATGGAAGCATCAGCAGAGGCATTACAAAAAGGTGAACGTATATCATTAGTAGGTTTCGGTACATTCTCAACAACAAAGCATCCTGCAAGAAAGGGTCGCAACCCACAAACAGGAAAAGAAATAATGATTGCAGAAAAGACAGTCGTTAAATTCAAAGCAGGCGCTGAGCTTGTAAATAGTCTCTAAGACATTTTAAAAAAAGTTAAAAGATCGCTTCGGCGGTCTTTTTTTTATTTGTTAATTTCTTAAATTTGCAACGCATAAAAAGAGAAATTATGAACAAAGTTAAATTATTTATTTTAGTGTTTTTTGTTGCGCTTGCAATAAATGCAAATGCCCAGTTGGGAATTGGACTGAAGGGAGGCCTCGATTTTAATTCTGTCACTCGTTCTAATGCGGGTCGTGTTGATGAGACCTATCATTCTAAGAATGGCCTTGATTTAGGTCTTGTATTAAACTATCAGGTTAACGAATGGTTCGCCATGAGAGCAAATGTTGAGATGTTATCACGTTCTCATACTATGAAACGTAATTTGAATGCTGTTAAAGGCATCTATACAGATTATAACAACCAATACCTTACAGTGCCAGTTATGGCAGATTTTACATTCGGTGGCACAAAGGTACGCGGACATTTTATAATGGGTGGATACGTGAGCTATTGGATGAAGGCTAATGTCAGCGGAAATACTTTTGATATTTATGACAATGTAAGACCATTTGACGAGACAATGGAGTTCAATGAATATCATAATCGTCTTGTGGCTGGTGTAGTCGCAGGTCCAGGCTTGAGCTGTGAATTGTCAGACAAAATCTCATTGGAGTTGGATGCATTGCTCTATTACGACTTGATGAGTTATATGAAGATAAACAAGGTGTCTGCAGATCCTCGTTACAATAACACAGCGTCATTAACATTAGGTGTAATATATAAATTATAATAATCATGCGTAAAATATCATTGATAATATTAGCAGCAATAGCGCTGACATTCAGTTCTTGTAGAAAAGCTCCAGATTATGTTCCTTATATAGGTGAGACTTCAAATTTAGCATATAGTAATTATGCAGAACAATTTGATGTTTTGTGGAATAACATCAACACTGGTTATGTGTTCTGGGATGTTGATGAGACAGACTGGGATGCTGTATATGAAAAATATATGCCACAGTTTGAAGCATTGGATTTGCGTATTGCAGATGGCAATGGCGTCTCAACAAAAGAGTTGCAGGCTTTATATGAAGATGCAATGGGTGGACTTAGAGATCATCACATGTTGATTCAGGTGAAGAATATGTATTCTAATAGCTGGGATAACGTGGTAAGCGTCAATCCTGCAAACAATGAAATCAAAACAAGAGATTATTATTATAAAGATAGTCATACTCTTTCTAGTGAATTAAGTCAGTTCAACAAAAACTTGGCTTCAGGTTCTAACTCATCTTATAAGATTTCATTTAGCGGTTATGAAAAAGTCAATACTGATGACGTTCAGGTGACAATATGTTATCTTTTGTTTGAACTCCCTGACGGAAGATTGGTGCCATATCTCTGGCAAAACGGATATAAGATGAGTGTTGTGATGTCTGGATTGAATAACACATCTTCACCATATTACAAAGCTGCTCAGTTGATCGACAAATGGAAGAATGCAGCAATAAAGACACCTAAAAACAAATTGGCTGGCGTCATCCTCGACAATCGTTGCAATAATGGCGGTTACCTCTCAGACTTGAATCATGTCGTTTCTCCTTTCATTAAGAAAGATCACGCTGTGATATCAACACGTTATAAAGAAGGTCCAGGCAGACTTGAACATTCAGTATGGTCACCAGTGACAATCACACCTTCAACAACAAACCGCGACTTGGCATCAGAAAATATTCCATACGTAGTGTTGTCTAATATCTATTCTATCAGTATGGGCGAGATAACAACTTATAATATCTCACAGTTGCCAACAGGTTATGTTATCGGTGAGCGCACATACGGCGCTACAGGACCTCTCTTGTCAGATGCTATCGATTATACATACGGCGGTCCTTTCGGTGATATAGAAAGAGAAAAACATTATGTATATACTTCAACTTACGAAATCCAAACTCATGAAGGTTTTGTTCCAGAAGGAGTGGGCTTCACACCTAATCAAGAAGTTCTTACAAGAGATGCAGGTATTAAAGGTCAGCTCGATGCAGCATTGGAGTATATAAAGAATTATAAATAAGTCGTCGAGTCTCTGAGACTCCAAGACGCTAAGTAGAGACGTTTCAATGATTCCGTTAGAATAAACACTCATTGAAGCGTCTTTTTTTTTTAGTTAGGAGTTAGGAGTTAGGAGTTAGGAGTTAGGAGTTCAAAGTTCAGAGTTCAGAGTTCAGAGTTCAGAGTTCAAAGTTTAAGCATCCCGTCTTCGTCTTGTCTGATGATGTTGTTGTCGAGCATCCACTTGATGGATGTTAAGACTTTTTCTTCGTGATAGTCTTTTGATGCGTTTAATATTTCGTGGATATCGACTTCATTGTCTTTTAACTCATTGATGATGGCTTCGCTGATTTCCTTGTATTCCTCTTCGCTGAGGGTCATTTTGTTCTTTGATGAGCAGACATCGCATTTGCCGCAAGTCTTTTTGATGTCTTCTCCGAAATATCTCAAGAGCTGTACGCTTCTGCAGTCATCGTTGTTGTTTACGAAGTCTATTACAGCCTGAATGCGTTTGTTCGCATCGTCTTTTCTGTTTCTGTAAATCTCATTAGACAAAGAGAAATATCTAGTGTCGATTCTTGGAGTCAGGAACTGAATCTGAGGCTTGTCGTTGCGTGGAATATAATTCAAGAAGTTAAGGCGATCCAGGTTGGCGAGCTGCTTGTTGATGACATCAATAGGCAATCCAGTCTTCTGAGATATCTGTTCTTCTCTGATATTCACGAAGTCGCTCAAGACACCAGGAAGGCTTCTTAACATATATTTGATGAGGGTGTCATATTCCTTATATTCAATCTGGAAACGATATAAGTCTTCTCTGCCTGCTCTGATATGAACTTTCGACGGAGTGTTGAGAGCTTCTGATGTCACGAAATAACCTTCTCTTTCGATAAGTCTTATCGCATTATATACTTCAAGCAGAGAGAAGTTATAATATTGAATGAAGGCGTCGATGTTGAAATCGTAAGTCTGGTTTTCTCCAGCGCCTATAGGAATCTGGAGATAGTTGCCGATGGCATTGTATATCGTTCTGATCTTATCTAGTTCTGGATAAGAACTGTCGAGGTTTTCTTTAAGTTTATTTACGTCGGTGTCGGCTACCAATAAGAACGCCTCTGACGGCTGAAGGTCGCGGCCGGCACGTCCTGCCTCTTGGAAATAAGCCTCAAGGCTGTCGGGTAAATCAAGATGGATGACGAGTCTCACGTCCGGTTTGTCGATGCCCATGCCGAAGGCGTTGGTCGCCACAATGACTTTAATCTTTCCGTCCATCCACATCTGCTGTCTGTAGTCGCGGGTCTTGGCGTCGAGGCCAGCATGATAGAAAGACGCGCTTATCCCGACCGACTGCAGCCAGTCGGCGATTATCTTGGTGCGTTTGCGGCTTCTGACGTAGACGATGCCGCTTCCGCTTTTCATCTTCTGCAGGAGACGGTACATAAGTCCGAATTTGTCGGCCTCGTGGATGACGTTATATGTCACGTTCTTACGCTCGTAACTGGTCTGGAAGACGTTGTTTTTCTTGAAGCCAAGACGATATTGTATGTCTTCCACAACCTGAGGCGTTGCTGTGGCGGTGAGAGCCAGTACCGGAGTGTGTGGGATATATTGTCTTATCTCAGCGATCTTAAGATAAGGAGGGCGGAAGTCGTAACCCCATTGTGATATGCAGTGTGACTCGTCGACGGCGAGCAGGCATACCTTCATCTTTTTCAAGGCCTCGATGAAAGCATCTGTCATAAGACGTTCAGGCGAGACGTAAAGGAATTTCAGCATCCCGAAAGCCGCCTGGTTATAGGCGATCTCTATTTCATTATAATGCATGCCCGAGAATATGGCAGCAGCTGCGATGCCGATTTTCTTCAGGTGCATCACCTGGTCTTTCATGAGAGAGATGAGCGGCGTTATCACTATACAAACGCCTTCCATCGCCATGGCAGGAACCTGAAAACATATCGACTTGCCGCCGCCTGTCGGAAGCAAGGCCAAGGTGTCGTTGCCATTGACAACGGCATCCACTATGTCTTCCTGCATCGGACGGAAAGAAGGATAACCCCAGTATTGTGATAATATGTTTCGTGTCAGTTCCACTTTTTAAAAACTCAAAATCTCAAAAAATCAAAAATTCAGAACCCTTAGTCCTTAGCCTTTAGCCCTTAACCTGATTTCTTGCAAATTTAAATCAAAATGATGAGTTGTCAACATTTTGATGCTTAAAAATGCAGTAAAAAATGATATGTGAATAAATATTAACTTAAAATGAATTTTTTTCATAAAATAAATTTACAATTGAGTTCTATATGTTGATTTTGTTTAACTTTGTGCCTTTCAATCCTATTTGTTTTATGAAGAGAATTTTACTTGTAATATTTGCATTGATATCTTTAAACGCATTTTCACAGCTTCAGGTTAAGGAGGGTTCTTTCAGATATGTTCCTGGAGGTGTCATCGATAATAAGGAAGAATATACCGACGGCAACGACTTGCCGATGGCGTTAATAAAGATTTCTACAGAGAATATCCCTGAACAGGAGAGGATGCGTCTGGTGTTCGTTGGTAACAGGGCGACGCAGATTATCAAGAAGCCTAAGACAGGCTCAATGTGGATTTATATCTCAGCAGAAGCAGCTACATTCATCGACATAAGACATCCTGATTATGGAACGTATAAATATTATCTTCCAGAAGAACTGTGCGACTATTGCGTATACGAGATGGTGTTGCAGTATATAAATCCTAACGCTTATCAAGGACCAGAGAAACCTAATATCAATTACCTTATCATTTCTTCAGATCAGGAAAACGCAGAGATTTTCATAGACGATGAGTATGTGGGCGACGGCGAAGTGTCAAAGACTTTAAGCATAGGATCGACGCACACATGGAGAATTGAATGTAAATATTATCATACCGAAAGCGGAAGCGTGAGCATAACCGACGGCGATGTTGTGGTGATCGAGAGGACGATGCGCCCTGCATACGGATTCCTTGAGATTGATTCCAGACCTGAAACAGGCGCTCTTGTGTATATAGATAATGAGCGTGTCGGAAAGACTCCTTTTAAAACCGACAAACTTGCGAGCGGCGAATATACCGTGAAGGTCGTGAAGGAAATGTATAAGCAGGCGGAGCAGAAATTCACAGTCGCGGACGGACAGACGACCAAGGCGGTGTTGAATATGACTCCTAATTTCGTCAATGTGACTATTAACACGGATGCAGAGTCTGATATATATTTGGATAACGAATATAAAGGAAAAGGAACATGGATTGGCCGTCTGCCAGAAGGCTCTCATTATGTGGAGGCAAGAAAGGCGTCGCATGAGACTAGCAGCAAAAACGTTAATATCGTCTTGGGTGAAGACGTTACGATAACTATAGATGCGCCTAGAGCGATATGCGGTTTCTTGAATGTGAACTCAGATCCTATGCGCGCTGAAATCTATATCAATGGCAAACATCATGGACAGACACCTAAGATTATCACAGACTTGCTCGAGGGTGAACATGAACTGAAACTTGTGAAACAAGGCTATGCTATGTTGAGGAAAACTATCACTATTGCAGAAGGCGAGACCTTGAACTTGAAAGAGACTCTTGTAAGTGCAGGTGCTCAGAATACCAATACTGTAAATGCCAACAATGACGTGGCTGTTGTAGAAACAAAAACTAAAGAAGTGAAACCTAAAACAGAGACGGTCTCAAAACCAAAACCTTCTGTAGATAAATACAATTTCGTTACTTTGAACGCGGCATATTCTATTGCACCACAACTGTCATACGGAATCAGTTTTGGTTCTGCAGGAAAGACAGGATGGTTCCTCAGTGCGATGTCAAACTTCGATTTCACAGGATTTGATGTCATTGACACGCCTTTCGATAAGGTTGCGATAACCGGCAACAGCAAGACTACACGTCTCTCTATTACTGGTGGTCTTATGATGCGTCTAGGCGAGCCAGTATATCTTAAACTCGGTGCTGGCTATGGTATGAGAATAAGAGCTGCAGAAACGATTTTGGGTGAATATGTTGAATATCCAGCCAATACATATAAAGGCCTTGACCTTTCAGCAGGCTTGATGTTCAGAGTAGGAGGCATGGCGATAAGCCTTGATGCTGTTACAACAAGCTTCAAGATGATGGAAGTGAAAGTGGGAGTTGGATTTGGATGGTAGTTAGGAGTTAGGAGTTAGGAGTTGGGTGACTCGGAAAAAGTAAATTAAAAAATGGACAAAGACTGTTGACGGTTGTCTGTTGTCCGTTGACTTAAAATATAAATGTATGAAAAAAGCATTATTGATAATAGGTATGATAGTAATCTTCTTTGCTGGTTGCAGGAAGGATGATGTTTTAGAAGCCAGCAAGGTGGAGATGAAGGATGTGACCATGGAAAGAGGATGGGAGCATGTCAAGATGAGCGGCGAATATTCGTATCCACAGGCTTTGGAAGGAATGAAGATATTGGTGTCGAGTAATGAGAATATGGGGGAATCGGTGGAGTATGTCTGTGCGCTTGATGATATGAAGTTTGATGTGACTATTGATAATCTTGAAGCTGGTGCGACATATTATTATCGTTATGAATACGACAATGGATATGACAAGGTTAAAGGAGACAAGGAAAACTTTGTTACAGTAGGAAAACCTATTGTCGTAACTAAAGATGTTGGCGGCATTACCAAGAGTTCAGCTGTTCTTAGCGGCAGCGTGACAAACAATGATGCGGCTAATAAAATAAAGGAGAGAGGTTTCTGCTGGGGTAAAAATCCTAATCCTACAATAAGCGGATCACATAATAACAATGGCAGCAGTAGCGGTACTGGCACTACTGGCTTTTCATATAATCTTACAAATTTGACAAGCGGCACTAAATATTATGTAAGGACATATATCGTAACGGATTTCGGCACGCTTTACGGAGAAGAGAAGAGTTTTGTAACAACAGGAGAAGAACCAGAAATAACCTTACCAACAGTAACTACAAATTCTGTAAGCAATATAACTTCAAACTCAGCTGCTTGCGGCGGTGATGTTACATCAGATGGCAATGGTACTGTTACAGCTCGTGGCGTCTGCTGGAGTGAGACTTCAGAGCCTAAAATAAATAATCTCTATAGTGAGGAAAGCAACGATGGTACAGGTACAGGAAGCTTTACTTCATCTTTGACAAACTTAAAAGCCAATACCAAATATTACGTTAGAGCTTATGCTATCAACGAAGCAGGAACTGTTTATGGAGAAGTGAAGAGCTTTGTGACAGAAACCATTAGCGGAACAGAAAACGGCCACGACTATGTAGACCTTGGCTTGCCATCTGGCTTGAAATGGGCTACCTGTAATGTAGGTGCGAATTCTCTTGAGAGTTATGGCAACTATTACGCTTGGGGCGAGATAAGTACAAAAGTAACATATCTTACAACGAATAGTCTTACCTATGAGAAAAATATGAATGATATTAGTGGTAATGCTAAATATGATGCAGCTACAGCTAACTGGGGAGGTAACTGGAGAATGCCAACAAGGGATGAATTAAACGAATTAAGAAATAACTGCACATGGACTTGGACAACACAGAATGGCGTTAACGGCTATAAGGTGACATCTAAGACAAATGGCGGTAGCATCTTCATGCCTGCAGCTGGTAGTAAAAATTCATCTTTTGTAGGAGTTGGAGAACGTGGCGAATATTGGACTTCTACACCTTCAGATAATGATGGAGAGGCTATTTTTTTACGATTTGAGGAAAGTTTTTATTATATTGTAGAATGTGCTCGTAGTTGGGGACAATGTATCCGCCCAGTCTTTGGAGGTAATTTTGAAGGTCCAGGAGAACAGCCAGAAGAACCAGAAATCGTATTGCCGACAGTAACGACAAGTGATGTAACAAATATAACTTCAAATTCAGCTACATGCGGTGGTAATGTTACTTCAGATGGCAATGGTACTGTTACAGCCCGCGGCGTCTGCTGGAGCACATCACAAAATCCGACGATAAACAACAACCGCAGCATAGACGGCATAGGAACAGGAAACTTTACTTCAAACCTCAGCAACTTGGTACCTCAGACTACTTATTATGTAAGAGCCTACGCTACCAACGAAGCAGGAACGAGTTATGGAGAGGTGAAGAGTTTTACTACATTGGGAGATGAACCAGAAGACACTTACGAAGAAACCATAAGCGGAACGGAAAACGGCCATAACTATGTAGACCTCGGCTTGCCTTCAGGCTTGAAATGGGCGACATGTAATGTAGGAGCTTCTTCTTCAGAAGAATACGGCGATTATTATGCATGGGGAGAGACGACTACAAAATCAGAATATACAGTAGATAACAGCTTGACATACGGACTTAGTGATTATGAATTACAATCAAAAGGCTATATAGATGGAGAAGGTAATTTAACAGCGCAATATGATGCAGCTACTGCCAACTGGAGCGGAAACTGGAGAATGCCGACCAAAAGTGAAATGCAAGAATTGATAGATAATTGTACATGGGAGTGGATGACACAAAATGGTATTCTTGGTCATAAAGTAGAAGGTCCTAATGGCAACAACATCTTTCTTCCAGCTGCGGGTTATTGTGATATGTCAATGCTCTGTGATGATGGAAACATTGGAGACTATTGGAGCTCTACTCCTAACGAATATAACGACTACTACGCATATCCTCTATACTTCAATAACAGCAATCAAAGCATGGGCTTCTCATCCCAATCTTATGGCTTATCTATTCGTCCAGTCTTTGGCGGTGATTTTGAAGAGCCAGAACAACCAGAAACTCCTAGTGCAAACCAAACCTTCAATGTTAACGGCGTTACCTTTACTATGATAGCCGTTGAAGGCGATACATTCCAGATGGGTGCTACCTCAGAACAAGGCAGCGATGTAAATTCTGATGAGAAACCAGTACACAATGTAACCCTTTCAGACTATTACATAGGCGAGACAGAGGTGACACAGGAACTCTGGGAAGCTGTTGTGGGAAGCAACCCGAGCAAGTTTTCTGGTTATCCTCAAAGACCAGTAGAGTATGTCTCATGGAACGACTGCCAGGAATTCATAACAAAACTGAGCCAATTAACAGGCAAGAACTTCAGACTTCCAACAGAAGCGGAATGGGAATATGCAGCAAGAGGTGGCAATAGGTCTAAGAGATATAAATACAGCGGCAGCAATACCATAGGCGATGTCGCTTGGTACACAGATAACAGCAGTTCAAGGACACATGACGTAAAGACAAAACAAGCCAACGGACTTGGCATATATGATATGAGTGGCAATGTTTATGAATGGTGTCAGGACTGGTATGGAGATTACAGCAGCAGTCCAGAAAACAATCCTACGGGACCTGCTACTGGCTCTGACCGCGTGCTTCGTGGCGGTAGCTGGGACTACGGTGAGTGGTCCTGTCGCGTGTCGTGTCGTCTCGGCCGCAATCCGGCCGGCTGGAGCAACTCCTACGGTTTCCGCCTTGCCCTTTAGGAACTACAATTACCATCTATAAATTTGCACTAAGCTAAAGGCCGAGATAATGAATGAAGTGAGCAAGCGAGTGAGGGACGAACGAATTGAAAATTGAAAGTTGAAAATGGAAAATTGGCTGTCAGCTATCAGCAGTTAGCAATTAGTTGAAATTAACTTTCAGTTTTCAATTTTCAACTGAAAAAATCAGCTCCGTCAGGATCGGCAGTTCCCAGGCAGGTGATGAAGCACGCAGTGCGGAATCCCTGCAAAATAAGATGCAAAAAAAAATCAAAGCGCCGAAGGTGCGACAGAAAATGCCTCTGTCGTGCCTTTTTTTAAGTCACTGAGACACCAAGTCGCCAAGTTGCTGAGTTGCTAAGTTGCTAAGTTTCTGAGTTTCTGAGATTTATTATTGTCGTATTGTGTTTACAATGTTAAAATTGGATTCCCCAATAAAATATCCACTATATGATGATATATCTCTTTGTCATTTATCTTTGTAATGCTTGTTATTTTATTTCCTGCGTCTTTTGAAGAAGCACCACAATGAAAAATGTTTTCATTTGGAGTATCGTAATCTATTATTATATATCTGTCGTGATATGCACTATTGGTCCTATAAAATGATATGTCAATATTTGGATATTGTTTTTTGAAGTCGTCGTATTCAAACTGATGAAGACCTTTGTTGATATTGTCGCTGAAAATAAAGACCTTAATGTTTTCTCTTATGTTTTTGATTAATAACAAAGTCTTGATTCCGATATAGTTGTCAACGATATAAATGCTTTTGTTTGCTAAGTCGTATATGTTGTTGTAGGCAATGTCGGCATTGAAATATTCACCGTTTAGAATTAAAATTTCATTTGTTTTGTTTTCAGTGAAGTTGTCGATGAATTTTGCAAAGTCGCTTTTTGTAAACATCTCGCTTTTAATCTTGGCAATATCATTTGTATTTTGAGTTGCTTGTAAGGAAATTTGTAGTATTTCTTTGCTTTTAATAATGTTGTTTGTAAGGATGAAATCTTTCATTTCTTTGAATGTTCTTATGAGTGCTTTGCTTTGTTTTGTGGCAAGTTCTCCTTTAAGAACAGTCATCAGCATATATATACCCTGTTCTGTGAAAACGAAAGGAAGATATTGTCGACCACCTCGTTTGTCTTTTGAGGTCAAAAAAATTGACCTCAAAAAGTCGTTTTCTAATTCTAAGGTCAAATTTTTTGACCTTAAAATTTCATGATATTCATCCCTTGTTAATTGAAATCTGAAATCGGAATCAAATTTTTCAATGTTGTTTTTTACTTGCTGATTGAAGGCTTTTGTTGTGTAGCCGTATAGTTGAGCCAGATCAGAATCCAGCATGACCTTAACACCTCTTATGGTGTGTATCATATTTTTAATATGTTCCATAAAAAATAGTTTTTAAAGTTCTCTGCAAAATTAAAATATCAGTTTCAAATAAAAAAGTTAAAAAATGTTAAAAATGACATGTAGAGACGTATCACACGACACAAATGAAATAAATAATGTGTCGTTGATGCGTCTTTTTAGTTAGGAGTTAGGAGTTAGTCCAAACTCCTAATTAATAAAAAAAAGTTCAATGGCCAATTGCCAAAGTTCAAAGTCTTTTTATTATATTTGCCACTTTAATAATTAGCATTAATTTATCTAAAAAAATAACAGCAATGTTTACTATAGTTAGAAAAGAAGAGTTAGCTCAAGAAACTTATTTGTTTGAAGTTGAAGCTCCACGTTTGGCAAAATCTGCTTTGCCAGGTCAGTTCTTGATCGTTAAGATGGAAGAAAAGTCAGAACGTATTCCTTTAACAATCAGTGATTACGATGTTGAAAAAGGTACTATCGTCATCGTGTTCAAAGCCATCGGCAAGTCAACAAGACAAATGGCGGAATATAACGTAGGCGACAGCTTCGCTGACGTGGTAGGTCCTTTAGGAAAACCATCAGAATTCGTTCATCTCTCAGATGAAGAACGTAAGAATAAGAAATTCGTTTTCGTTGGCGGCGGCGTCGGCATCGCTCCAATCTATCCACAAGTCAAGTGGTTATACGAACACGGCATCAAGGCTGACGTTATCATCGGCGCTAGAACAAGAAGCCTCCTCGTTTATGAAAAAGAACTCGAATCTATTTCTAACTTATACGTCACAACAGACGACGGTTCATCACCATATAAAGGTTTAGTTACAGAGATGTTGCAACGTCTCGTCGATGAAGGCAAGCAATATGACGAAGTCATCGCTATCGGTCCGCTCATCATGATGAAGTTCGTTTCACAGCTCTCAACAAAGCTCGGCATCAAATGTACTGTAAGTTTGAATTCTATCATGGTTGACGGTACAGGTATGTGCGGCGCTTGCCGTGTCACTGTTGGTGGCGAGACAAAATTCACCTGCGTTGACGGTCCAGAATTCGATGGCGCACAAGTCGACTTCGAAAACGTGATGAAACGTCAGGCTATGTATAATAATGTAGAAGGACATAAGATTCTCGAAAGAGAAGAAAAAGAAGAAGGCCACGTATGTAACATCGGCGGTATCGTTGAGGAAATGCGCGACAACAAAAAACGCGTTCCAGTACGCGAACAAGATCCAAAGGTAAGAGCAACAAACTTTGAAGAAGTATGTTACGGCTACGACGCAGAAGAGGCTATCATCGAAGCACAACGCTGCTTGAACTGCAAGAACCCTCAATGTGTCAAGGCATGTCCTGTAAATATTGAAATCCCACAATTCGTACATTTCGTAGCAGAAGGCAACTTTGAAGAAGCTGCACGCGTCATCAACAGAAACTCAGCTCTTCCATCAGTATGCGGCCGCGTTTGTCCACAGGAATCACAATGTGAAGGCTCATGTATCATGGGCAAGAAGTTCGAACCTATCGCCATCGGCAAGCTCGAACGTTTCGTCGGCGACTGGGCTCGTGAAAACAAAGTCGAGTTTGAAAAGCCAAGCGCAAAGAACGGTCATAAGGTAGCTGTCGTTGGTAGCGGTCCTGCTGGCTTGACATGTACAAAAGACCTCCTCATGATGGGTTACGACGTTACAGTATTTGAAGCGCTTCACGAATTAGGCGGCGTTTTATCTTACGGTATCCCTTCATTCCGTCTTCCAAAAGAGACTGTAGTACGTCACGAGATCGAGAACCTCAAGAAACTCGGCGCTACATTTGAAAAAGACGTCATCATCGGCCGTACAGTGACAATCGACGAGTTGATGGAAAAAGAAAACTTCGAAGCTGTATTCATCGGTTCAGGCGCAGGTCTTCCTAAGTTCATGAACATCCCAGGCGAAAATCTCTGTGGCGTCGTTTCAGCTAACGAATTCTTGACAAGAAACAACTTATTATTCGCATATAAAGAAGGCTTTGAAACACCTAACTTCGTAGGCAAGAGAGTCGCTGTCGTTGGTGGCGGTAACGTCGCTATGGACGCTGCTCGTACTGCATTGCGTCTCGGTGCTGAAGTTTACGTCGTTTATCGTCGTTCAGAACAAGAGCTTCCAGCACGTGCTGAAGAAGTGCACCACGCTAAAGAAGAAGGCGTTATCTTCCGTCTCTTGACAAACCCTAAAGAAATATTAGGTGACGAAAACGGCTGGGTCAAAGGTATGACATGCGTTGAGATGGAACTCGGCGAACCAGATGCATCAGGACGTAGAAGTCCAGTCGAAAAAGCAGGTTCTGAGTTTGTCCTCGACGTCGATATGGTTATCATGTCACTCGGTACATCACCAAACCCATTGATCCTTAGCACAACAGACGGTCTTGAAGCCAACAGACATAAATGCTTGGTCGCTGACGAAGTCACAATGCAGACAACACGCAAGGGCGTATTCGCCGGCGGTGACGCAGTGAGCGGAGCTGCAACAGTGATCCTCGCTATGGGCGCTGGCAAGAAAGCAGCTAAAGGTATTGATGAATATATTAAGTCAATAAGTCAATAAGACAATAAGTCTATAAGTAGGGACGCGGCTTGCTGCGTCCTTATTTTATCTTCGTCGCAACCTTTGCTTTTTAAAACATTAATAAAAATTAAAAATTGGACAAGGACCGTTGACTGTTGTCCGTTGTCCGTTGACTTTAAAAACATGAAAAAGATCATTTTTACATTAGCGATGATGATGTTTGCTGTGGCGGCTTTTTCACAGCAGATATATAACGTCAGGGTAAGTTCTATGGAAGACGGCGCTTTCGAGCAGATGTACGGTGCAATCAAAGTGTATGGCGATGTGCTGAACGGAATGAAAGATGGCGCTTGGGTTGAGACACATCCTAACACAGACCTTCCTCGTTATATCATTCATTATAAAGAAGACAAGAAAGACGGCCTTTATCTAGAATTCGACAAGCAGGCTTATATCATCAGGAAGATAGACTACAAAAACGATATGATTGACGGCTGCGCCTATTCTTGGAATAGAGGCGGCAAGATTGCTTCAAGGCAAGAATATAAAGAAGGATATCTTGACGGCAATTCTGTGCTTTACAACGACAAAGGCTTCAAACAAGAAGAGTCAGGATACAAGGCGGGCAATAGAGATGGCGTGACTACATGGTATTTGTATGCAGAAAAAGGACAAGGACCTAAATATGTCATGTACACTTACAAAGACGGTAAGTTTGAAGGTCTGCAGGAGACATATTATGAAAACGGAAATGTTAAGACAAGAAAGATGTTTTCTGATAATGTCGCCAACGGACCAGCGACAGAATATTACGAAGACGGAAGCGTGAAGAGCGAATGCATATATAAAAATGGCGAGCTTAAAGGAAGAGTGAAGGAATATAGGATGGGAGAGAGGTTTTAATATGAAAATTATTTAAAACCATATACTTATATGTCATAATTATTTATATTTGCTAAGAGGAAAATCGAATAAAGGTAATCAAGTTTCATCAAGTATATGAAAAAGAAAGGTGTAATATCTAAAATTATGTCCGTTATAAAAAATGATTGGACCATAACAAGCTTGCTACTGATAGTGTTGTTATTGTCATTTTTTGTTTCGGAACAAGAATGTCTGCTGATAATAAATTTGGCTTATATCATAGCAGGTTCCATCGGACTGATTTATATATGTTACGCAATCTATTTTCTGTGTAATCCAATAAAACTGGATTTGATATGGAGGAAAAACAACTTTTTACATAAGGTTGTGAATCTTGTGTTATTGGTTCCATTTACAATGACAATGTTTTTTATCGTTTTCAATGTGGTGGTGCCAGACTTGGTGGAGGAAAAAAAGAGTATTACTGAACGTCAGGAATCTTTAGCAAAGGAGTTGATATTTTCTGAGAGCATATATGAGGAAGATATTGATACAATAGACATTGGCGAAGGATTATTGGCATCTGAAGAGCCATCCTTGTTCTGGGCTGTGTATTATCATTATATAGATCCAGGAAACCAGCACATTGCGACATCGAATAGTGGAAGACGTTGGGCTACTTTTATTGCTATCTTAGGTTATTTCTTGCTGAATGGTTTGCTTGTTGCTGTCCTTATCGGATATTTTGACAGAAGAAGACAAAGATGGGAAGATGGCGAGGTAGAGTATGGCTTGTTGAAATTAAAGAAACACCATATTATCATCGGAGCCAATGACATGGTGCACGGGATAGTGAAAAAAATGTTGGAAAAATATCCTTCGGATTATATTCTTATTCAGACTTCAAGGAATGTCAATCTCTTTAGAAGAGAATTGTTTTCAGATCTTGAAGAAGAAAAACAGGAAAAGATAATAATATATTACGGCAACAGAAATTCTAAGAATGATGTTCAGAAACTATGTCTTAAAAAGGCAGGAGATATATGCATATTAGGAGAGTCGTTAACTGTTGACGGATATAACCATGATGCCTTTAACATGGATTGCCTGAGATTGATAACAGACATACTTCCTAATGGCATCGAAAAGAAAAATGTATATGTTATCTTTGAAAATCAAATAACATTCTCATCATTCCAATTCTCAGATATTGCTTCGGTAGATAAAGAGAAAATCAATTACATGCCATACAACTATTATGAAGTATGGACTCAAAGAACATTCGCATTGCCAGATCCTACTGGCATATTGGATGATGAAAAAGACAATAAAAAGGGATATTCATATCTGCCATTAGATACCATAAGGGAATTTGATGAGCAAACCCAAGAGGAAAAGCTGTCATATATCTCTAAAGATGATCCGCACTATGTGCATCTTGTTATTATAGGCATGACGAAAATGGGTGCGGCGATGGGTGTTGAGGCAGCGCATCTAGCGCATTATCCAAATGCCTTGACATCAAAAGGACCTCGTACAAGGATAACTTTCATAGATGAAAATGCCGACAGAGAGTCTGGATATTTTATGAATAGGTATGCGGCTATGTTCGATTTGGCAAGATGGCGCTATGCGGAAGCCGATAAGTTTAATCAAAGAATAAAGACAGAAGAGGATAAGGATTTATATTCTGATTTCAGCCTTGACGATACTACATGGCACGATCCGTTATATGACGATAACTCGACTTCACCTTACAAGAATATGAAGTTGGGCGTTGATGGAACAAATGAGGGCGATGAGTTCTTCATCGATTTGGAATGGGAGTTTATAAAAGGAGACATGAGCTGTTATTCTGTTCAGCGATATTTGAGAGAATGCGCTGATAGAGAGAAACATCCTAATAAGATTCTGACAGTGGCAGTATGTCTCGAAGAACCTCATCAGGCTATAGCGGCAGGTTTGTATATGCCAGATGCGGTTTATGAAAATGCGCTTCAGATATTAGTGTATCAGCGTTTCTCTGATAGTATATTGAATTATATAGAAGATTCTGCTTTGAAGGGTAAAAATGTCAAATATAGAAATGTCAAGCCATTTGGAATGTTGCGCGATACATTCTCTATGATATCTACTGATGACTATCTGGCTAAGTGTATAAATTATATATATACTTATACCGATTATTCTAATGGAGATAACAAGAAGATATATGACAAGGAGAAGGATGTGTTTGATGCGAAGGCGATGGAGAATGTCAAAAATGAGTGGATCGATGAATGTTGGGAGGAAGCGCTTGCGGATTTTAGAAAAGGAAAATCAGGATGTGCCAGCCGTTGGTCCAGTATATATAATGCTAACACTATCAGGACAAAGCTTCGTAGTATCAAGTGGGATGGATTTGAATTGGATAAGGGAAATGATGCTCTGGTGAATGCAATGGCCATGACGGAACATAATAGATGGAATGTGGAGCAGCTGCTGATGCATTATTCTCTTGTAAAGGCAGATGAAATGCAGGAATTGGAGCGACTTGATCGTACTGATAAAAACGAACATAAAAAGATAAAAGATAAGCTCAAGCAACAAATGAAGCATGTTGATATATGTTCATGCAGCCGTTTGAAAGAAGTTGATTCAGGTGTGGAAATTTATGATATATCAATATCTAGGAGCTTGCCTTATATTGTGAAAAAATATAAGGATAAAGGCAGTAAGAATGTATAGGATTGTATTGGAAATATATATTGCATTGATAACGATAAACAGACAAAAGTTATGTATAAGGAATCGGGTTTAGATAAAGAGAGTTTGATTGAGAGCCTTTTCGATCATTATGAGGAAATTGTACCTGTCATAGGAGAGGATATGTTTGTATATAAAGGCGATTTTTCTGATGGTAAGGAAATTTCGATAAGAGAGTACTTGTTTGTACGTTTCCAAAAGGATTACAATATAGAACTCACTCCCGATAAAATAGATTTGATACTGAAACATAATTATTATGGATTGTCCATAATGCATAGAGTGTTCAGGGCAAAGGGGAAGGACTATGTCGCTAAATACAAGAAGTATATTGTAGAAGCGGACAATAAAAATGAGATATATTTGAAATCTTATGTGAAGGATTTCTTGCTTTCATTTAATTTCCCAATGATAATCACAACTACAAACTTTAAGTTCATTGAAAATATTTTAACACGAGAAGGCCTGTCTTACAATTCAGTCTGGTATAAACTCAATGACAATAATAAAACGCCTATCCCTATAGGCAAGTGTGTCTATCATATCTTTGGAAATGCAATGGACAGCTACGACTGGGTGTATGATGAAAAGATGTTGCTTAGATTCATGCATTCCCTTCATGAGAAAGATTTCATGGCTGAAAATCTCATAAAATATTTGCGAAATGGAAAGAAACGTATGATGGTGCTCGGCTGCAATATGCCAGACTGGCTTTTCCGTTTCCTATGGTATCCAATATGTTCCGATAACTTATTTGAGGGAGAAAGCGGATATTGGATAAATGAAAGTGACGTGGAAGACAGCTTCGATACATTCCTTAATGAAGTTAATTATGCTTCAAATGAAGATGTCAAATGCATATTGGAGACTCTTACCGATAATCATAAGAATTTAATTGTCAATAATAAAGATGTAAAGCCAGAGAAAGAAAAATATGATGTGTTTATATCTTATTCAAGCAATGATTATGAATTCGTGAAGATTATCTATAAAATTTTGGCTGACAGAAACATTGACGCTTGGTTTGATGAAGGAGGCTCTGGCCGAATAATAGAAGGCGAAAACTATATGAAGAAAATCAAGGAAGGTGTTCCTAAATGCAAATATTATATGCCTATAGTGACAGAGACCTTTATTGAAAAAAGTATCAATAGGGAAAGCAATCTGTTTAAGGAAACAGAGATCATTGATGAGTTCTATAAAACATTGAGCGAGGATCTTAAGGATGGTTATTGCTTGCCTATAATAGTCGCTAATAATGTCTTTAATGGTAATGCTGTCGATGTGAGATTGGTGGAAGGCCTTGCTGCATTGGGTATCTTGAAATCTCATTTCTATACCCAAAAGAAAATGATTACATTCGATGTTGAAAATCAAGAGAGCTTTATAAATCTCGACTGGGGAAAAATTATTCAAAAATCAAAATGATGACTTATGAGTATGGAGTCTGTAAAAATTGAAAGACAAGAGATATTCTTGGGCTTTAATGCATATAGTGAATCTGATGCAAGAATTTTTAAAGGAAGAGACAACGATATTGAGTCTCTTCTCGACTTGGTAATCAATAATGATTATGTGATTTGTTATGCAGAATCAGGCGAGGGAAAAAGTTCATTGATAGATGCAGGTCTGACACCTAAACTTAGGGAAAACAGATGTTTCCCTGTTAAGATAGCGTTTACAGACGATGAATATAACAATGATGATATTGATTTTGATAAAGTTATAAACTCGCGTATAGAAAATGCTATCGCTGACTATTGCATGGCTAATGAAAATGCAAAACTGACATTTTCTCCAAATGTTAATGTGGAAGATTCTTTTGTCGCCGCTTTGAATGAGAAGTTCTCTGATGACATTTGGTGGATGCTTCGCAACAACATGCTCTCCATATACGGAATCCCTTTTAAAATAGTCTTGATTTTCGACCAGTTTGAAGAAGTCGTCAACTATCCAAAGTCAAAGGAATGGACGAGCCGTTTCTTCTCATGGCTTGAAAAAATAAGCTCAGATAAATGCCCTCAATATATTTTAGATGAAATAAATAGAGGCGCGGAGAATGACGATAATTCTGCATTCCCAGAAATAAAGACCAATAAAAATTATAAGGCTATATTTTCTATCCGTACAGAATATATTGGCGAACTCGACTATTGGTGCATGCAGCGTTACTTCATACCAGAACTGAAGCATAACAGATTTTGCCTGAAACCGCTGACCATAAAAGGTGCCGATGAGGTGATGATGCAATATGAGGGATTTGATGAAGCCTTGCGTGCTGATATCAAAGATGTACTTTTGAGGTCAACAGACACTGATGCTGACAATCCAAATCAAGAAGCATACATATCGGCACTGATATTGTCGGTTATATGTACCTCCTTATATTATAATATAGATAAGCTATGGAGCAGGAATATGATAACCGATAGCATAGAGAATTTCTATAACGATATTATTGAAAAGTGCCATATTTCCATAGATGAACGAAATGTCATCGCATCGGTCTTGGTTGATAAGGATAAACGCGTTAGAGTTAGCAGCGATTGCGATGCATTGGAAAAGATAGATTTCAATAATAAATATAAAGATGTTCTTCTGCAGAACCGACTTATAAAGAAGAGCATCGTGAACGGTGTCGAATATGTTGAACTGGTTCATGACTCACTTATAGACATTGTCAAGAAACATAAGGAAGAAGCATTGCAGAGAGAGCTGAAGATCAAGAGAAAAAGAAATGTTTGTGTCATTTCTGTGTTGTCTTCTATCATCGTCCTGTTCGTGTTGCTTGTGATAAACCTGAAGAAAAATGAGAGAAACTTCCTTCAGATACAAAGCCGTCATATAGCGACAAAAGCAGAGGAAATGGTAAAGCATGATGATGATAGATATATGTCTGTCAAACTGCTTGCATATCTTGCTGATAATAATAAAGAAAGTTTGAAATGTGCAGACTTTGAACATGCTGTAAGGACTTTGGATGCCAATTATGAATTTCCTGAAAAAAGATTTGTACATCAAGGTTCTGTGAATGCAGCTGCTGTCAGTCCGGATGGAAAATATATTGTCACATCGGACATAGATAATGTAGCAAAATTATTTGCTATAGAAAATGGTGACTGTGTCATGACAATGCCTCATAATGATGTAATTAGAAGTGTGTCATTCACTAAAGATGGAAAATATATTGTTACATCAAGTTTGGATAATACAGCGAAGTCGTGGTCTGTAGAAAGTGGAGAATGTGCGATGACAATGAACCATGATAAAAGTGTATATGCAGCATCATTCAGTCCAGATGGAAAATATATTGTTACATTGAGCAATGATAATACTGCAAGATTATGGTCTGTAGAAAGTGGAGAATGTATCGTGACTATGAAACATGATAATTATGTCAATGGCGCATCTTTCAGCAAAGATGGAGACTATATCGCTACATCGAGTTTGGATAATACAGCGAAATTATGGTCTGTAGAAAGTGGAGCATGTGTGATGATAATGAATCATGCTGGCTATGTCAATGGCGCTGTCTTCAGTCCAGATGGAAAATCTATAATTACATATAGTGATGATAATACAGCAAAATTATGGTCTTTGGAAAGTGGAAAATGTGTGAAGACAATGAATCATAATGCTTGGCTTAATGTGACCTTCAGCCCAGATGGAAAATCTATTGTTGCATATAATAATGATAATACAGCGAAATTATGGTCTGTAGAAAGTGGAGCATGTGAAATGACAATGAATCATGACAATTGGGTTAATAGCACAGCCTTTAGCCCTGATGGAAGATTCATAGTAACATCAAGTAAAGATAATGCTGCTAAGTTATGGTCAGTGGAAAGTGGAGTGTGTATGATGACAATGAATCATGACGCTTGGGTGAATAGAGCGGAATTTACTCCAGATGGAAAATATATAATGACCTGTAGCAATGATAATACAGTGAAATTGTGGTCGATAGAACTCGATACATTCAAGATGCCAATGAATCAGAATAATGATGTTGATGGTACAATGGTAAGTCCTGATGGAAAATATAATGCCACGGTGACAAAAAACAAGACCGTTGAATTATGGCAAGCAAAAGGAGGCAAGCGCGTGATGACAATGGGACATGACAGCTATGTGTTTAGTGTTGAATTCAGTCCAGATGGCAAATATATAGTTACATCAAGTGGCGATAAGACAGCCAGATTATGGTCTATAGAAAAAGGCGTATGTGTGATGAGCATGAACCATGATTATTATATTAGATATGCTACTTTCAGCCCTGATGGCAACTATATTGTTACATATAGCGATGATGACACAGTTAAATCATTTGAAATGAAGTCTGTGGATGATATTATTGATGAGTGGATGGGATTGTTCAATGGAGAAGTTAGACTCACTCAGGGAGAAAAAGAAAGATATTTTATAAACTAAAAGTACTATGGAATTTAACGACTATACTCCTCAACCTATTGACACATCAAAGATAGAATTGCCAAAGGAATTGGACGCTTTAGTAGAAAGTATTTCTAAAAACGTTCATGAGGTGTGGGCTCAGACCCGTATCTCTCAAGGTTGGTCGTATGGGACAGAGCGCAATGATGAGCTTAAGCAACATCCTTGTCTTGTCCCTTACGAACAGCTGCCAGAAGAGGAAAAGGTATACGACCGCAATACGGCGCTTGGAACATTGAAACTGATTGTTTCAATGGGATTTAATATAGAACGGATGTAAAAGTCACGTTGTAAAAAAATAATTCCTCATTCCTAAATCCTCAATCCTAATTTTTATATCTTTGCAAACGATAAATGGTGTCCGTAAGGACTCAATAGGGAATCGGGTGTGAATCCCGGACAGTTCCCGCTGCTGTGATCTCTAACAGCGTTTGGCATAATGTCACTTTCTTTTCTCCAAAAGATGGGAAGACGCCGAACGTAAGGAGTAAGTCAGAAGACCTGCCGTTTATTGTTGAAGTTAATAAGTTAATAAGTCAATAAGTTTAAGATGCTTATAGACTCATAGACTTATAGACTCATAGACTTTAAAAAGGACTTTCGGGATAAGAGTCTGTCGTTATCAATAAAGCATCGACGAATTTTTATCCGAAGTTTATTAAATGAGGAATGAATGTAGAGACGTATCAATGTTTCATTCAAAAATAAACACACATTGATGCGTCTAAAAAATCCGTTGACTGTTGTCTATAGACCTTAAAAATGAAACGATTGCTAATGATATTATCGGTTTTCTTTGCGCTGAGCGTCACTGTTTTAGCGCAGAATGATACTATTTATCTGCAGTCGGTGGAGGTGATGTCATCTTACGTATCTAATAAGGTGTCGAAAGAGACTATGGAACGAAAGATCGATACTGCTATAATAAAACGACTCAAGACTGTTTCTCTATCGCAACTCCTCATCCAGCATTCGCCGGTTTTCATCAAGACTTACGGTCCGGGCAGCACGGCCTCGGCATCCTTCCGTGGCACCACAGCAAGTCATACCTTGGTTCTATGGAATGGAATGCAACTCAATTCGCCAACACTCGGAGAAGTGGATTTCAGTACCATACCAGTATTCTTCACAGATGAGATATCACTTCAATGGGGAAGCAAGACTTCTGCCAACAGCGGCGGTCTCGGCGGCGTGGTCAACATCGGTAACACGCAGAAATTCAACGAAGGCCTGATGTTAGACGTGCGACAGACTTATGGCAGTTTCAATACCTGGGGATCATATGTCACGCTCGGTTATTCGGGAAAAAATATCATGGCAAGAGTCAAGGCGTATCGTAATTCCAGCGATAACGACTTCGCTTACACCAATATCGCGACGATACCGCATCAGGAGATGAAACAGAAAAACGCTGATTTCGTCGATTATGGATTCATGCCGGAGCTGCAAGTGCGATTCAAGAATTCTCTTCTCTCGTTGGTGTCTTGGAATCAGTTCAGTCATCGTAACTATCCGCAGATAATGCCTAATGTGTTCAACAATACTAAAGAATATGCCGATACCGACTTCTCGCGTAATGTCATCTCTTACAGATATTATTGGAACTCTGGCAGGGTGGAGGTGAAGTCCGCTTATTTCTATGAGGTACAAGATTATTTCTTGGAGTCATACACTTCTAACGGAAAACCTGTCACGCAGAATAATTCTCTGAACAAGTCGAATGTGTTTAGGCAGATCGTTGATTTACAACAAGACTTATATAAGACTTGGAAGTTGTACGCTAAGATACAATACGATTACGAGAAGGTCGAGTCGTCTAATTATTCCCCGATGCCTGAGCTTGTCGAAGGCGGACTCGTGGGATCGGTGGTTTCGACAGGCTCAACCATCGGTTGTAAAACAAGAAACCTCCTTTCTTTTTACGCTGCCGTCGATGGAAACATTTGCGAGGATTTGAATTTAAGACTGACATTACGTAATGACCTCGTCAATGCCAAGTCCGAAGGATTTTTCCCGACAGCTACACTGACTTACAAAACTCCATTTGTCAAAGGCTTGAGTTTCAATGCTGGTTATAGCCATAATTACAGAAATCCAACATTGAATGATTTGTATTGGAATCCAGGTGGTAACGAGAATCTCAAAGGCGAGAATGGAAAGACAGTGGATCTCGACATAAATTATCTTTATGAAAATCTTAATTTTAATTTAGATTTAAGGGCGGGACTTTATTATTCGAAGGTGAAAGACTGGATACAATGGGTCCCTACGAATTATCGTTACTGGATGCCTAAGAACGTCTCTGAGGTCTTGGCTCGCGGGCTTGAACTGCATGTCAATGCTAACTACAGATATGCTCTTTGGAATTTCTCCGTTTCAGGAAATTATGTCTACAGTCACACCACCGATGAGAGTGAGTACGCACAACAATATGATTCAGATGGAAAGCAGCTGATTTACATTCCTAAACATCATGCCAATGCCTTTGCTGAAGTGAAGTGGAAGACATGGAATTTGAATTATACTTTTGAATTTACAGGCGAGAGAAATACCTCAATGAATGACAATGAATTCTTCGCTTACAGATTGCCTTGTTATGCTTTGCATCATGTTTCATTAGGTAAGCAATTGAATAAGTTTAGATTAGAATTTAGAATTAATAACTTGACAAACAACGAATATCAGACTGTACTCTGGCGCGCGATGCCAGGGCGCAGTTATGAGATTTATTTGGAATATAAACTGTAAAAGACAACAGACTACGGACAACGGACAACAGATTTTGTCCACGGTGCATACACAAGGACTGTTGACTGTAGTTTGTTGACCGTTGACATTAAAACTTAAAACTATGAAAAAGACTTTATTTAACATTTTGATTTTAGGAATCGTTCTAGCATTCGTATCTTGTAATCCTGATAATAAAGATCCAGAAGACAAAAACATCGCTAAGGGTTTGTTTATCTTGAACGAAGGAACATTCACTTACGCCAACTCTTCGTTGACATTCTATGATCCGGAGGCAGATACAGTAGAAAACAATTTGTTTTACAGAGTTAATCTAGCTCCGCTCGGCGACGTCGCTAACTCAATGGCAATTGACGAAAACGGGATGTATATCGTGGTGAATAACAGCAAGTACATCTATAAAGTCGATGAGAAGACTTTGAAATATGAGGCGAAATTAGACGGTTTGACATCGCCACGTCATATCATGCTGATAGATGAAAACAAGGCATATCTCTCAGATCAGGAATCAACAGGACTTTGGATATTCAATCCTTCGACAATGCAGAAGACAGGATTTGTTGAGACTGGCAATACGACAGAGAAGATGGTGCGCGTCGGCAATGAAGTCGTTGTGACCAACTGGTCTAATTTCTATCAGCCAGAAACATCGAATTCTACAATACAATTCATTGATATTATGACAGACCAAGTCGTTGACGAGATGTCTGTTACAGCAGAACCCAATTCCATCGTTTTAGATAAGAACAACAACATCTGGGTTTTATGCAGCGGCGGTTATATGCCACCATGCGAGCCAGCCTTGTTCTGCATCAATCCGGCGACACGTCAGATTGTCAAGCGCTTCGACTTCGCTGAAGGCGAGTATCCGTATTCAATGACGATTGACAAGTTAGGGGAGAGCCTTTATATCTTGAACGGAACATTCGGAGCATTGGATTTATATAAGATGTCAGTTGATGACACAGTGCTTCCAACAACTCCGTTAGTCAACAGTCAACAGACTACGGACAACAGTCCTAAGGTATTCAGCACTGTGGCGGTATCACCGGAAAACGGCGATATTTATCTCACTGACGTTAAAGACTATATGCAAAACGGCGATGTTTTGCGCTATGATAATAAGGGCAACTTCATCAGTAAGTTCGAGGTTGGGATTATTCCGGGAATGATGATGTTTAATTGACACAGACTGTTGACACAGACTATTGACAAGTAAGAGTGCTGCATTGAGATGTGGCGCTTTTTTTTGTTACAGGAAATTTATTTTAATTATACTTCTTGAAATTTTCTGCTTGTTCGAAGATTTCTTTGAAAACCTCGTCATTGGTGACAGGTGGATAACCATATTCTGCCAAAATGAGAATCAAGTCCATTTTTAACTCGGCTTTGATGTCATCACGCTTTGACCAATCGGTGTATTGGGATTTGTCATCTACGATCTTCTTGATTTCTTCCGCTAAAGTCTTGGCTTTATCTGTCGGATAATCAAAACCGAATTGTTTTGCGACTGCAATTAAAATGTCATAAAAAGCCTTTTCTTCGTATGTTATTCCTAAGTCTTTGAACGACTGCTTTTCTTTGTTTATCTCTTTGAGCAAATCTGCCATCTGGCTTGCGACTTCGGTAAGAACTTCGTCGGCGAATATCGCGCTATCGCTTCTGTCGTTATATCTATTTACAAGTTCGTTGAGACGTTGGGTGAAGTCAGTTCCTTTTATCTTGTTGACTTTCTTGAACTCAGTGATGACGGTCTTGAGCAGACGTTCCATAAGCTTTACTTTAGTATTAGGCATTTTGAGTTTAGAGAGGCGTTCCATATAATCTTCGCTGAGCACGTCGAGATTATCTTTGTCGTTACCGATTTGAATTATCTCTTCAACGCTTTCAGAAAGAATCGCTTCTTCAATCATCTTGCATACTCTTGCGTTCATCTGCGCTGCATCAGGCGTTTCACCTTTTGTGAGTTTGTAAATGATAGAACGAATGCCGCAGAAATAATGTATGTCTTCTCTTTCTTCAAAAGTTATCTGTTCGCTGTTGCAACACATGTTGAAAGCAGACTTCAGTTTCTTGGTGTGACCCATGAAAAGGTTTTCGGTTTCTTTTGTGACTTGTATAAACTCGGCGCCTTTGTTGAGACAGTCCAATTGTTCCAATGGTGTACCAGATGTGAATTTGCTATAATCGAATTTTGCAAACATACGACGCAATATGTCAAGTTCGTCTTTCACCATTACTATCGACTGTTCGATGGTTTCCACTGTGCCAGAGTCGATTTCGCCTGTGGCATAGCGTTTCAACGCCTTGTTCATGTTGTTTTTGATGCCGATATAATCAACGACAAGACCTTTGTCTTTGCCAGGATATACTCTGTTGACGCGTGATATCGTCTGTACCAAAGTGTGTTGCTGCAAAGGTTTGTCGATATACATAGTGTCGAGGCAAGGAACGTCGAATCCAGTAATCCACATGTCAACAACGATAGCAATTTTGAAGTTGGAATGAGGATTCTTGAACTGAACATCAAGTTTCTTCCTGTCTTCATCAGTGCCAAGCAAATCCCATAGTTCTTTATCGTCGTCTTTGTTACGAGTCATCACTAATTTGATGCGTTCTATTGGCATCGCCTCGCTATTATATTGCTCCGAATCTTCTGCCGCCATTCCGTACTGAGGCAGTTCTATGATTTTGCCTGAAGGCTTCTGCGCCCATTCAGGACGAAGTTTTATTATCTTCTTATAAAGATTATACGCTATCGTACGATTGGAACAAACGAACATCGCTTTCCCTTCCACAGTGCTTCCTTCTTCAATGCGAGATTCATAATGCTCGACGAAATCTTCTGCCACAGTTTGCAGACGGTCTGGGTCGCCGAGGATACGTTCCATTTGCGTAACTGCTCTTTTGCTTTCTTCTATCTGATATTCATTGGTGCCTTCTTCGGCGCATTCTTCATAATACTTCTCAATCTCTTGAAGTTTAGTGTTGTCGAGCAGCACTTTTGCAGCACGACCTTCATAAACTATGCGACGTGTAATCTCGTCAGCGACTGATTCTGTCATTGTATAAGAATCAACGACATCGCCGAAGACATCTATGGTAGCGTCGATAGGAGTGCCTGTGAATCCGACGTAGGTGGCGTTAGGCAATGAATCGTGCAGATATTTAGCGAAGCCATAACTGCGTCGAACTCCATTGTCTGTATGTTGTACCTTCTGCAGTAGATTCGTCTGTGAACGATGAGCCTCGTCTGAGATACAGATTATATTGGCTCGTTCTGATAATAACTTTGTGTCTTCTGTGAATTTATGAATTGTGGTCAGGAACACGCCTCCGCTTGTGCGACCTTGCAGATGTTCTCTCAGTTTGGCTCGGCTTTCAACTTCAACGACGCAATCGTCGCCGATGAATGCCTTGGCTTTGCCGAATTGTTCCGATAGCTGAGTGTCGAGGTCGGTGCGGTCGGTGATGAGAACTATTGTAGGACTGGCGAACTCACGGCTGCGCATCAGCATTCGTGTGAGAAAGAGCATGGTGAAACTCTTTCCGCATCCTGTAGCGCCGAAATAAGTTCCGCCTTTGCCGTCGCCGTCTGCGTTTAACCTGCAGTGCTGACGTATGTTGTTGAATAGTTTATGTGTCGCAAAGAACTGAGGATAACGGCATACTATTTTCTGTTCTTTCTTGGAAGAGTCGGGGAGGAAGACGAAATCTTTTATCACGCTCAGCAGCCTTTCTTTACGGAACAGACCTTGTATCATTGTCAGCAGTGAACTGATGCCGTCAGTAGCTTTGTCTTCCGATTCCACCTTACGCCACGCATAGAAATAATCGTATGGAGTGAATAAAGAACCGTATTTGCTGTTTACGCCATCGCTTATCACCACAAAAGCATTACATTTGAAAAGTTCAGGAATATCTCTGCGATAACGCACTGTCAGCTGGGTGAAGGCGTCTTTTATTGTCGTCTCTTCCTTGACGGCACTCTTGAATTCTAATACCACCATCGGCAGGCCGTTGATATAGACGATACCGTCAGGAATACGTTTCTCAGTGCCTTTTATCTCGAGTTGATTTACGATGCGGAATATGTTGTTGCTTTCTTTTGTGAAATCTATTGGTTCGATGAAAAGATCTGCCTTTGAACTATCTTCACGTTTTATGGCAAAACCCTCTGTTATCAGTCGATAAGTATGAACGTTATTCTCGTAAAGCGAGCCGCTGGCATTTGCTGTCAGACGAGCTATGACGCTCTCAATCTCCAACGGACTTATCCCATGTTCTGCGTAGCGACTTTGCAAATACATGCGCAAGTCGTCGCGAAGCAGCACATCGCACAGCTCTTTGTGAATGAGTTCGCCGTTGGTGTAAATGTAACCCTCGTTTTCAAAGAGTTCCATTATAGCCATTTCGAGAGTATGTTCGTTGAAGTGGGGCATAGGGTTTTATTTTTGTTTTGTTAATTCATTATATAATGACTGTCCTTTTATCGTAAGAAGATATTTCTGTCTTGGATGACGAGGCGAGTCTGGATAAAGCAAACAGATATATCCTTCTGCAATGGCAGGGTTAAGATAGTAATCTGAAAAATGTTCACGATTCTTAAGTCCTATTGCCACTAACATCTCTTTCACCGATAACTTCGCCTCACCGACAATTTGTACTAATTTTTGAATATTCAAATTATGAGTATGCAACTTGTCGGGTGCTTGTCGGGTACTGGGCGGGTACTTGTCGGGTACTTGTTCGGGCGTTGCCAAGTTTGGTTGTACTGTCCACTCTTCTGTTGGATGAATATGCAAATAACGATTTCTCAAATCCCATTTTTCTCCAAACAACAAATTAGAAAAGAAACGAACCAGAAATTCAGGTGCATAATTAACGCCTTTAGACAGATTGCGATAGTTGGCACGAACTAAGGCATTGCGAAAATACCAGGAATGTTGTTCGAAAAGTTCGTTGTTGACATTAAAGCCTTGGGAACGAAGATATTTGATAGTGAAGATAGCTGTTGTACGAGTATTTCCTTCACGGAATGGATGTATTTGCCACAATCCGGATACGAATTTAGCTAGATGTTCTACAATCTGTTCGTTGTTCAATGACGAATAATCGAATGTGTGTTCTTGTTCTAAGTCATATTTCAGTGCTATTTGCAAGTCCTGCCATCTGCCGTAAAGGACGGAATCACCTTGAAGCACCCATTCTTTTTTAGATATGTCGTAGTCGCGGAAATGTCCTGCATGTTTGAAGACGCCCTCAAAGATTGCCTTGTGAATAGCGGCTAGTCCAGCTACGCTATAGGTGAAAGCGTCGGTTTGTAGCAGTTTTGATATATTGCCGGAAACCTTGTCAGCCTCTTCAATATCATTATCATTTTCGTTATGAGTTGTTTTGGTGATATAATATTGTTTTACGAGTTCGCGAGCCTCATCTATAGAAATTTCACCTTCGATGTTTCTGCGGGCAGTCTCTTGCAGATAATCCGAAGTCTTCAAGCCATCTACGGCCTGCAATCCTATAGCTACGCGCCAAGCCTCAGCGCGTTCACGTTTCTGCGGCTCCGCCTGACGGATATATTCATCGAAGTTTAAATAACAATTTTCCATAATTATATTATTCTAAATATCACTGTTACTATTAAAGATTATTTTAAGACACACTATCATCCTTTTTGCAATGCTTCTCCATTTGTACGAATATACCTGTCTTTCTCAAAAAAAATCATTATTGCCATTTCGAGAGTATGTTCGTTGAAGTGGGGGATATAGGGGAATGTTTGTTTTAATTATTTTCTCAACAAATATTTATATTCATTTTTTAATTCTTTAATGAAATTTATTGTTGTATTTTCTAAGCTATTTATGTAAATTACAGGATAAATAGAACCGTCTTTGCAATATTCCGCTTCAGATTTTGCTCTTTCTTCTCTATATTCTTTCCACTTGTTTACAAAACCTAATTTATTTGAGTTAAGATGTCCTTCTATATTTTTATTTCTGATTTCTAGAATCAATTCATCTAATTCTTTTTCAAGAATATCAAGATTTTTTTTAGATTCTTCAATCATATCTAATGTTGTTATGGATGAATTGGGATATAGAATATTTTCAATAATTTCGTTAGAATATTCAATGAATAAGCAAGCATCTTTAATATATTGTGTAGCTTTATTGATATTAAAATCTTCTAATAAAGGAACTTCGTGGCAAAGTATATGTCTAAGATTAAAAGTATTATTAATGGAATCTAATAACTCAGAAGAAATGTTATTTTTGTTTTTAATTTCATCTATGAATTTTATATTCAGTAGATTTGAAATGTTACTGTTTATATCTTCAAGCTTACTGCATGGTATGATGTGTGAAATATAATCTCCAAGAGAAATTTCATTGTCCTGAAATGCACCTAAAATATCAAAATCAAAATTGATATTTTTTAGTGAGATTACTTCTTTTAATCTTTTTCTATATTTAGGAGTGTCAATGATTTCTTTATATATACCTCTGAAAAAAGCCTCAAAACAAGCAATGATTTTAATAGGAATAAATTCTAATAATTTATTGTTTTCAATTTTTTCACAAAGGTTATTTAAATTTTCAAGTTCTAACTTTACTTCTAAGTAGTTTTTACTTCTTTGTAACGTATCTTGAATTTGTGTTAAAGATAGTTGTTTTTTCATGTGTTGTTGTAATTAATCAAGTTTTTTATAGTTAACTTCTTCAGATTGTATTTGTTTTATATTTCTCTCATCTTCCCATCCTCGCCAATAGCAAAGATTGTAATTCAGTTAATTTTGAATTTTCTAACTTTTTACTTTGAATATTTTTGTATAGAGGTTTAATTATTTTTCCATATTCCATAATAATATCTTCATTGGGAATAACCATTCTAATTTCCAAAAGAGACTTTATTGTTAATGCTTTCTGTGTGGAACCAATTGCAATTTCAGCTATAGTATTTTTAAAAATATCATTTTGCATATATTCATATAAATATGCATTTGCTCCATTTATTAAAAAACTATGAAACCAAACAATGTTTCCATCTTTAAAATAGAATTCCTCATTTTGGACCATGTAACTATTCCCAATTGTGCCAACAGCCGTTAATAAAATATCTCCGCTTTCTGGTTTCCCATAATTATTAATCAATTCTTGATATCTTGATTGTGAAATATATATTAAGTCTGTTATCTGTTCTCCGTTTCTTTTTTGACTAATCTCTTTTCCTCGATAAAAAGGAATACCTTCATCGCAATATTCACTTTCAAAGATTCTTTTACTTGATGTTATATTACAAATATCACAAATCTTTCCCACTCTCCAGCCTTCTGGCAGATTTTCTTTATCGATGCCATCTACAAACATTTTGCGGTAGAGCGTCTGGGCGGTTTCTTCTAACTTGCTAATCATCTGCTCGTTCAAACGAATTCGCTTGCTCAATGTCTCATACTCTGCAACAATCTCTCTTTGCTGTTCAATAGGTGGAATAGGGAGGGACATGTCAAGTAAAGAATCTTTTCCCATACCTCCACGAACATCAGCATCCGTATAAAACCAAGCATTTCTGTCAAATTCCTTACGACGAAACCAAATCATTAAATATTCAGGTAACAGTAAATCTGTATCTATTACTTCAAAAACAAAATAAGCTGGCGAAACAATTATAGGAGAATCTTTAGTTAACATTGCCATTGGAATCTTTTCATCTCTGCCAACGTGCATTAAGTTGCAGGCAAATTGCATTTTTGATACTATCTTGTAGTTCGAAAGATCTGTTCCAATTACATTTGCCACTGACGGCATAAAATGTTTGTTTATATTAATGCCCATTAATTCCGTAACAGACAAGTCTCTATTACGGACGTCAATTTCTTGAATATAATCTCCTAAACGCTTATACATACTACTCTAATTTTAAAGTAATGGTTTCTGTAATGCTATTTGCATTTGCCTTAATAAATTTTTGTATTGTTGCTAAAAGTATTGCTGTTGCAAATATAACTGGTTCTCGTTGTTCCATGAACTTGTCAAATTCATCATTTGAACTATCATAAGCATTCCAACATTTTGAGATATTGGTACTTCCGTGAACCAACAAGGAACGCATACGATACATTTCATTTATTTGTTTCTTTACATACTTTTCTTTGTCCGATGGATATTCTCCTAATATTGCTTTTGTTTTACGTTTTAATTGTTCTAAAATAGAATCTTCCTTATTACTACCATCATTATATATTGCTTCTATGCCCAATAGTACATAAAAAATGTATGTGTTTTCATCGGCATTACTATATGATAATGCGTGTAGAGCTCTATCAATTGGTATTCTGCTTAAATCTGATAGAAAGTTTGTTTTATTTAGAATCCAATTCCAACATTCTTCAATAGTTAATTTCTTTATTGTTGGCCATACACAAAGTCCGTCTGCCAATGAGAAAAGATCAGAACTATACTTGAAATGATTACATATAATTTTGCCGTTACGATATATTTTGCCATCATTAATATGCAATAGACTTGGATGAGCAAGATTGATTACAAAGCATAAATCTTTAATACGTCCTTCAATATACTCATCATAAAAATCATTGTGTATTTTTAAGGATTTATCTTTGGGAACATAAATAGTTGTGTTTATGCGAATAATATTATCGTAATCATCAACACTAAATATAAATGGATAATTATTACCTCTTATAGGAACCTGTGGTAAAAATGCTGTTAATTCATTAATAAAGTGTTGAAATTCTTCTTCGAAACTGTCACTTTCCTTAAGAGTTAAGCATATAAACTTTAATACCGCTTTGTAATGATATGGTATTAAAGTGTTATCATCGGTTTTATGTTCGTCTATTCCCATATATAAATACCTATATTCTATATCCCAACTTTTCAAACAGTTCTTTCAGTTCGTTCTTGCTTGTTTCTTCTTGTTTGAGAAGTTCTCCAAGTTCGGATTGCAGTTCTTTCATCTTGCCGTCGAAGTCAAAGTCTTCGTTACGGTCTTTAAACTCGATATATTTGCTTGGCACAAGGCTCCATGATTTTTTCTCAATCTCATCCAACGAGGCAGAATAGCAATATTCTGGAATGTTCTTGTATGTGGTCTCGTAACCTTCACGTTGCCAGTTGTGTATGTTTTGGGCAATCTCTGTGATTTGTTCAGCAGAGAATTGTATGTATTTCTTCTCGAATGGTTCTCCCCATTGGCGTAAATCCACAAACAGGACTTCGTTTTCGCGGTTACGATATTTCACCATCTTGCCGTTCTGTTCCACTGTGCGAGCCTTGCGGTTGCCTGCTAATATCCACAGCGTGACGCTGATGTCGGTGGAGTAGAACATATTGCGTGGAAGTATGACTATCGCTTCAACAAGGTGGTTTTGTAGCAGTTGTCGGCGTATGTTCATCTCTATGCCGTCGCCGCTCAAGGCTCCGTTTGCCAAGAGGAAACCTGCTACGCCATTGCTGGAAAGTTTGGAGACTATATTTAAAATCCATCCGTAGTTGGCGTTGCTTGTAGGCGGCACGTCATAACCATGCCAACGAGGGTCGTCTTTTAACTCATTATCGGCACGCCATGATTTCTGGTTGAATGGCGGATTGGCCATGATAAAATCGGCTTTCAAGTCCTTGTGCTGGTCGTTGTGGAAAGTGTCGGCTGCCAATTCTCCGAGGTTGCTGGCGATGCCACGAATGGCGAGGTTCATCTTCGCCAGCTTATAAGTCGTATTGGTATATTCCTGACCATAAACGGAGATGTCGCGTTTGTTTCCGTGATGAGCTTCGATGAACTTCATGCTTTGCACGAACATGCCGCCAGAACCGCAGCAAGGGTCGTAAATTTTGCCGCGATATGGTTCTATGATTTCAGCAATGAGATTTACGATGCTTTTAGGAGTGTAATATTCACCTTTGCCTTTGCCTTCTGCAATAGCGAACTTGGCGAGGAAATACTCATAGACACGTCCGATGAGGTCGTTCTCAGGGTCTTTCAGAGTGTCAATCTTATTTATTTCATCGAGCAGTGCGGCGAGCTTTGCTCTGTCGAGACCTAATCCGGAATAATAGTTACTAGGAAGTGCGCCTTTGAGAGTAGGGTTGCTGTCTTCGATAGCAGACAATGCTTTGTCGATTTTTATGGCAATATCATTTTGTTTGGCGTTCTCCATAATGAAACTCCAGCGGCTTTGTTCTTCTATGTAGAACACATTCTTGGCATTATAGAAAACAGCCTGGTCAATGAACGCAGCTTTGCCGTCAGCGATGAGTTCGTTGCGACGTTCTTCAAAACGGTCGTTTGCATATTTCAGGAATATAAGACTAAGTACAACGTGTTTATATTCAGAAGGTTCAACAGAACCACGCAATTTGTTCGCTGATTCCCATAAGGTTTCTTCGATACTCTTTGTTTTGAGTTGTTTCTTTGCCATAATTGTATTTAATACTATCAAACAATATTAGGCAAATTTAATAAAAATACATTATTAATTAATGAGAGAACTCAAAATAATTTAAGTGTTTTTTTTATAAAAGTTACTGCTCCGCCACCACCGTGAAAAACTCTAATCTTTCATCATCGCTGGCGTTGATGAGGCAATGACCTTTGCGAGAGAATATAAATTTAGGTCAAGGCTCGCGACTAGGAGTTAGCAGTCTCCAATGCGTTAGGGATTGGAGCGGCATCCTTTGCGAGCGGAGCGAGCAAAGATATAGCGGAAAGCCCGACGGCTTCGCCGGAACGCCCTAATTCAATTCATAATGCATAATTCATAATTGAAAGTTCAGAGTTCAAAAGCCTTAGTTCCTAGTTCAAAATTCACATTTTCTCTTAATAATTTTTAAGAAAAAAGTTCTTGACTTTTAATGAGTTTGGATGTAATTTTGCAATGAATTTTAAAAACTAAAAGTTATGGCACGTCCTATTAAAGAAACTCCGATATTGTACGGAGAAGACGCTCGTAGATTTGAAGAGCGCATGAATGAAAAACGTTATGAAGATCCGGAAAAGAAGGCTAGACGTATCAGGAATTATGAAATGATAATGAAGATCTTAGAAGGATAATTTTATGACTAATTTTCATGATGGTGATTTTGGCGCTTATAACGTGCTAAGATTGCAAAAAGATGAGAGAGTAAAGTCGTTTAATTGCGGCGATGCTGATTTGAACGACTTTATCTTGAATCAGTCGGATTTGTATAGAAAAGCCTTGTTAGCGGTAACTTATATTTTCGAGCATAAAGAATCAAAGAAGGTTATTGGTTATTTCAGTCTGGC
>JAZKYV010000043.1:0-13902 GCA_045612345.1 Bacteroidales bacterium | reverse complement strand
GCTGTCTTCTTCTGTTCCTATAGTAACACCCAAAGCTGTGTAAATGTTCTTTATTTCTTCGCTCTCGAATATTCTGTGAGGCATTGCTTTTTCCACATTGAGGATTTTACCTCTCAAAGGAAGGATTGCCTGGAATGAACGGTCACGACCTTGTTTTGCTGAACCGCCAGCTGAGTCACCCTCAACGATGTAAATCTCTGTCTTTTCTGGATTCTTGTCTGAACAGTCGGCCAATTTGCCTGGAAGTCCTGATCCTGACAATGCGCCCTTGCGTTGGACGAGCTCTCTTGCCTTGCGAGCAGCGTGACGTGCTGTAGCAGCGAGAACGACTTTGTCGACGATCATCTTGGCTTCTTTTGGATGTTCTTCCAAATAGTTGTTGAGACGGTCGCTGACGATCTTGTCAACGATACCCATGACTTCACTGTTTCCGAGTTTAGTCTTTGTCTGTCCTTCGAACTGTGGTTCTGGAACTTTGACAGAGATGATGGCTGTCAAGCCTTCGCGGAAGTCATCGCCGTTGATCTCGAATTTCAACTTGGCGAACATGCCTTGTTTCTCTGCATAAGCCTTGAGTGTACGTGTCAAACCACGACGGAAACCTGACAAGTGGCTGCCACCTTCGTGAGTGTTGATGTTGTTAACGTATGAGTGAAGGTTTTCAGAGAATGATGTGTTATATTCCAACGCGATCTCAACCGGTACGTTGTCGCTTTCGCCTGAGATTGTGATAGGCTCCGGTGTGAGTTTCTCGCGGTTCTTGTCTAAATAATCGATGAAGTCAGCAAGACCGTTTTCTGAGTGGAATGTCTCGCTCTTTGGCGCTATGCTCATTTCAGGATTTTCCTCACGCTCGTCTGACAAGGTGATGGCGATGCCTCTGTTGAGATATGTCAATTCACGCATACGCTTTGCTAATGTGTCATAGTCGTAGATGTTTGTGAGGAAGATTGAATCGTCAGGAGTGAAGGTGATGATTGTTCCTGTGTCTGATGCTTCGCCGACGACTTCAACAGAAGTGATAGGCTTGCCGTATTCGTATTCTTGCTTGAAGATCTTGCCTTCACGATGGATCTCTGCTGTGAGGTGCTTTGAAAGAGCGTTGACGCAGCTCACACCGACACCGTGGAGACCGCCGGATACCTTGTAAGATCCTTTGTCGAACTTACCGCCAGCGTGTAAAACTGTGAGAACAACTTCCAATGCTGAGCGTTGTTCTTTTTCGTGCCAACCAGTAGGGATACCACGTCCGTTGTCGGCTACTCTTATAGAATTGTCTTTTAATATCTTGATATCAATGGTGTTGCAATAGCCTGCCATCGCTTCGTCAATGGAGTTGTCAACAACTTCATAAACCAAATGGTGCAAACCTCTTACGTTGACGTCGCCAATGTACATAGCAGGACGCTTGCGAACAGCTTCGAGTCCTTCTAAAACCTGAATGTTACTAGCATTATAATTGCTTTCAGCAACTTTTTTAACTTCTTCTGTCATTTCTTCTTATATGTGAAAAATGTTTTTTATTCCTCTGAAAATAGATAATATTATGCGCAAAGATAATAAAAAAAATCGTGTATTTCTAACAAATACACGATAAAAATATTGAAAAAAATATCTTTTCTCTTAATGCGCTTTATCGCGCTATTTCAAGTGTTGTTTTGTCTACAAAATTTATATTTGAAGCCTACAAATGCTTGGAAACCATAGCTTGGATAGTCGTAATAGATTTGGTATTTGTTGTGAATCAAATTCTTTATTTCTGCATAGAATGAAATGTCGTCATTGAGTTTGTAGTCGCTGCCTAACTGTATGTCTACAATAGGTTTCAATTCCTTGATATCATCATAGGAGTCTCCTGTCAATGCATATCGTCTGCCTTCAAGATAGGTGGCCATGTTGAAACTCCAATGCTCATTCATTTGGTAAACTCCTTTCAAAGTTAATTCTATCTCTGGTTTGTACCATGCGTGTGATATGGTGATAGGGACGTCGCATGTTAGACGTGCTTTGATGAAATCATATTTGTTATATGCAAAATCAGCGACGGCTTTGATATTGTCGTTTATTCTCACATGAAGGTCTGCATTGAAATTGAATACATAGCAGTTGTTCAAAATTATATCGAAGGCTCCTGCTTGCGTTGTTGAATTGATAAAGAATATGTGATTTTCGATACCTCTGTATCTTACGCCAATATGTCCGTTAACCATATTGAGGACTTTGAATTTAAGTCCTCCTTGGAAATCGAAATGTGTCTTTTCATAATCGAACTCGCCTATGTTGAGCAGATTGCTGATGACGAATGGGTTCTCTGCTAGAATGTCTTTCAGGGTGTTTATCTTGGTGCTTCCGCCTAAGCCTGCGTAGAACTCTATGCAGTTCTGGAAGAGGTAAAGACTGCCTTTGATGTCAGGGTAGATGCCTCCCATGCTGATTGAGTTGGTCTTGACATCGAGGAGGAGGCCTAGACGAAGACTGTAGAAATCGCCGTTCAAGTCGAGGTGCGGGTTGAATGAGAGTAAGACTAAGGTCTGCTCGATGTTGCTTACCTCGGCCTTGGCGTCGGCTATCAGGGTCTGTGTGCCGTTGCCGTATCTGAACCATGAGTTGGAATGCTCTAAATGTGCTCTGAGGCTTAAAAGGTTTTCGTGAATTCCGTGTTGAATGCCTGAATAATTATAACCTAATGAGAACTCATCGTATAATGATTTGTAGCTCGACTTGTTATTGTTGGCTGTTACGTGTGCATTCAAAGAGTGTATGTATCTTGGGTCAATCTCGCTTCTCAAATAATACATATCGTAGTGATAGTCGACATGTGAATGTAGTTGGAATTGTGAGAAGCGGTTCGTCATTGATACACCAAAGGCGTTGTTCATGTATTTTGAGTTGACGTAGTCCTTCATGTCGAGCCATGTCGAGTTGTGGTCGACGCCGACGCTTAAGCTTGTTCTCTTTGAGATACTTGAGTAATGACGGAAAAGGAATTCTGGGGATAGTCTTGTTCCTATTCCTGTTTTGATGAAGTTGTTGCAGATTTCTACATCATTATTGTAGGTATAGCTCAATGGGCTGATTGGTTCTAAATCAGCTTTGTATTTGTATGTGAAATCTTCTGTGTTGATTTCGTAATTAGGGATGCTGAAATCGCGTTTAGGCATGTCTGGCGTTTTGGCGATTCTCTCAGAATTTTGTATCTGAGGAGTGTACTTGCCTTCTACCGTGACTTCTTCATTATGTGACTGAGCATTTAATGATGAACAGATTAAGATAAGAAACGCTGCTATGACAAAATGTATTCTTTTCATGATATCTCTCCCTTATTCGTTTGTTGTTTTGTCAATGATGTTTAATTTTTCCTGAGCCATATTTACGACTTCTTTATGGTCGCTTTCGTCTTCAGGGTAGTTTTCTATGACGCTTTTTAAAGTCTCTTTTGCTTGGAAGACATTGTCTTTGGCAACATAGACATCGCTTAATATGATGAATGAGCGTGCTGTCCAGTTGATGTAATTGCTGAATTTGTCTGATGCGAAGAAGACCTTGTCTTCAGCCTTGTCATATTGTTTTGTGTTGTATAGGCATATTGCTGACAGATAAGCGCATTCTGCTCCTGTTTCTGTGTTGTCTGTGTTTGAACAAAGATCGAAGTATTTGCTGGCTTCGGTGTAGTCTTTCTTGTCGAAATATGATTTGCCTAAGATATAGTTCGCCTGTCTCTTCTGGCTTGCGTTGATGTCTTGCATTCCGACAAGTTGGTTAGCCTTTTCTATGGCTTTGTCATATTGTCTGTCGAAGTAATAGCTCTTCATGCTTCCTTCTATTGCTTCTGTTATGATATGTTGGTTGTCTGTCGTGCTTAGAAGCCTTTCGTAATGTTTCGCTGAGTTGGCGTAGCTGGACTCATCATAATCCATTCTTGCAATAAGAAGAAGAGCGTGATCTGTATAGTCGTTGTCGCTTTGGCTTATGATGTATTCTATGTGTTTTCTGATGCCGTCGGTGTTCTTGCTTAACTCCATGGAATTCATAGCGTAATAATGAACGTCGAGTAAGTACGCTCCGTTAGGATGTTTTTCGATGTATTGATTGGCGCCTTTTATGACTTGCTGGTATTTCTTGCTTGAATAGAAATCTTCGATGTTTCTGAATGTCAACGAGTCTTGCTTGTCGATGCTTATCTCTGCTAAATTGTTCTTCGCGATGTAATCGAAATAAGCTTGTATATCGTTATTTTCTTTGTAGATGTTGCTGATGATGTTCAGGGCTTCTCTTGATTCTTCTGTGTTAGGGTATTGCGCCACGACAGATTTAAGTCTTTCTAAGGCTTTGTCGTTTTCGTCGTTGTTGTAATAAATCATGCCGGTTTTCATCAAGGCCTTACGAGCATATTGTGAGCGTGGTTTCTCTTTAATGACTTTGTCGAAAGATGTTGTCGCTGAACGATAGTCGCTGTTGTTGAGGTGTGTCATTCCAATTTCGTAAATGGCTCTGTCGTAGTAAACTGACTTTTTATGTCTGTTCACAATGGTGTTGAGACTGTTGATTTTTTCGTTAGACTTTCCTAAAGCGCTGTAGCCCATAGCTTGTTGGAAATATGCATAGTCGGCGTTTTTGTCGCTTATTTTCAAAGAGTTGTTGTAAGATGTTATGGCGCTGTTGTACTGACGTTGGATGAAATAGCAGTCGCCAATACGCATCCAAGAGTCACCTTGTCTTTCCTTGTCGGATAGTTTGTCGTTGTTGATGAACTCTTTGAATTTTATTGCTGCATTTTTAAAGTCGCTGTCGTTAAGGTAGATGTAACCTAAATTATAATGTGCCAAGGCATAGATGTCTAAGTCGTTTGCTCCTTTGGTGTTTATGAATTTAAGATAAGTCTTTGAGGCTTCCTTGAGGTTGTTTAATTGATAATAAGAATCGGCGAGCCAGTAGATCGCTTCCTTTTGGCTCTTTGCTTCTATGCCTTTATTGTTTGATGCTTTTTCGAAATATTTTATTGCTTCCTTGAATTTACCTTCGTTATAGAGTTGGATGCCGACATTGTAAGTGAGGTCTGACTGTATTTTCTTTAATTCAGAACTGAGGTTGTCGTATTGCTCTATGGTTTTGAGTACGTTGTTGTAATCGTTAGAGTTTAAAAGCAAATGAATTACAATATCTTGGAAGTCGCTGATCTGACTTGATTTCGGATTGCTTTTGATGTAGTCGTTAAGTATGCTGATAGACTCGTTGAAAGGATCGATGCCAGGGATGAAACTGAGTGCCGCATAGTTATATAGTGCGTTCTCTTTCAATGTGTCATTGAAATTCATCTTATAGGCTTTGAGGTATGTGTTTCTTGCAAACTTGTCTTGGTCGGTATTGCTATAGCATTGTGCCATATAATAAGATGCATATTGAGCTAACTCGTCATCTTTGTCTGTTGCCTTGGTGAAGTGTTCGATGGCACCGTTGAAGTCGCTGTTCTTCATTTTGCAGAATCCGATATTGAATTCTATTTCTCTTGGTAACTTGCGACGTGAATTCTGTAATACAATGTTGTAATATTCAAGACTTTTAGCGTAATCGCCTTGTTGTTGCCATGATTCGGCTATCATGAGTGCGATGTCGGCTTTACGGTTCTTGTGAGCTTTTTGCAGAATGTCATCTCCATTTTCGATCACATTGGCGTAGTTGCCTTTGTTGAAATTGATTTGGAGAATGTAAATGTTGGCGATATCGCTGTAGTTTGTGTTTTCTTTTAATATGTTGAAATATTTGAGAGATTCATCGAGTTTGCCGTTGGTATATAATGTGTGGGCATAATAATATCTGGCGTCGTCGGTGTAGTTGTTTGTGTATTTTGTGAGCTTTTCAAAGATAGGTATAGCTTTTGCCACTTCTTGTGTTTGGTAGTAGCAGTAAGCTTGTTTGAAATCACATTCGTCTTGTTCTTCTTTGTTTAGGTTTTTGGTGTTTGTGCTATTGTATGCTTTTAAGGCATCGCGGTATTTTCTTGTTTTGAATAAATAGTTGGCGTACAATAGTTTGGCTTTATCTGCTATGAGTACGGTAGGATTCTCTCTGATGAATGTGGTGATTTTGTTTTCACCGTCGCTTTCTTCAAGGAATAGGGTAGAGGCGGCTTCATAATATTTTGCCATGATGACTTTGTCTTTGTTTTTGTCATCAGTGAAAGAAATGTATTGTTCGAAACATTCCAATGCGGAAGCGTAATGTTGGTTCTCGAATAGCAATACGCCTTTTTCGAAAGTGTTTTCAGGGTTGTATTGATTTATTTCTTTTTGTGCTGATACATAAAGTGTTATGAATGACAGTATTATTGCAAAAAGAACTTTTTTCATGTTATGATATGTTGTTTTAATGTGAAATGACTAGTTGTTTTAAATTAACGACAAAGATAAGAAAAAAGTCTGTAATAGACTAAAAAAAACGGAGCCTGAAGACTCCGTTTTTTTTAAAATAAAGCATAAGCGGGATTCTGTTCCTTGTTTCCAAGGTGATTGTCATTTCTCTAGGTCTGTCGTTGCCGAAAGACTCAAGCAACCTACCCTCCCGACTTGGACGAGCAGCCCTCAAGCGTCGGTATATTTGGTCTTGCAGCCCGTAAGGTTTACCCCGAAGCTATGTTACCATAACTTCGCGTGAGCTCTTACCTCACGTTTTCACCCTTACTCCGAAGAGCGGTAATTTTCTGTGGCACTTGCTGTTATCTTGAAGATACCTTCCTGTTAAGAAGTACGGTGCTCTGTGCTGTCCCGACTTTCCTCACGCAGGATTTCTCCTGCCTGCGACAATCGCTTTACGGCTGCAAAGATACAAAAAAAACTCTGAACTAAGAACTCTGAGCTGAGAACTTTTTTCTGTCCTTAACTCCTAATTAAAACGACTCTTTCTTTTCCTTTGAAGTCTTTGTGAATCTCAATGTCTGAGAATCTTATTGCCTTGCAAAGCTCTGTCATTTCTTTTCCTAGATACTCGTTGATTTCGAACCAAATTTCGCCTTTTTCGTTGAGGTGTGTCTTGGCGAATTCTAATATGTTTCTGTAAAAAATCAAAGGATCGTTGTCACTGACAAACAATGCTGTATGAGGTTCCCAGTTTAATACGTTGTCTCGCATATCTGCCTTTTCTAGCTCTCTTACGTAAGGCGGGTTGCTTACGATGATGTCGAATTTGGCATCTATGTTATTTCTTAAGGATAAAATGTCATCGTGGATGAAAGTGACATCTACATTGTTGTTTATGGCGTTTTCTTTTGCAATTTCCAATGCTTTCTCTGAGATGTCGAGAGCGTAGACTTTGCTGTCTGCGATATGTTTTGCCAGGCTTATCGCGATGCATCCTGATCCGGTGCCGATATCTAAAATTGACTTTTGGCTTTTGGCTTTTGGCTTTTGGCTTTCGATAATCTTTGTGACTAGTTCTGAAGTCTCGGGTCTTGGGATCAGTGTGTGTTCGTTGACTTTAAACTTGAGGTCGCAGAACTCTGTTTCACCTATTATATATTGTAAAGGTTTGTTTTTTAATAAATCCTTAACGGCAAAGTGGAAGGTAAGCATTTCCGATTCGCTGAGGCGAAGCTCTGGCTCTAACGCTATTTTGACTCTGCTGATATTGAAGTAATGTTCAAATAAAATGAGTATCATAGCGTTGGCTTCGTCTCTGTCGTAGATTGAACAAAGCTGCTCGCAATAATAGTTTCTGATGTCTTTGACTAAATTAGATGGTACTTTCATGCTTGCAAAAATATTGAAAAATATTTTATCTTTGCAGTAATATTGATGACTAAAGTCTAAGGGCAAAAGACGAAAGATGTCTGTTGTCCGTTGTCTGTAGTCTGTTGACTAAAAAAATGTTCGACGATACATATAAAATATTAGTTGGAGAAGGCGATGGTCTGTATAAGGACAAGGGCAGTAAGTTTATTGCCAAAGCGTTTCCTGTGCATTCCGAAGACGAGGTGAAAGCACGTGTGGCTGAGTTCAAGAAGCAGTATTTCGACGCACGGCATCACTGTTATGCCTTCATCATGAATCCCGACAAGTCATGCTATCGTTCGGCTGATGACGGCGAGCCATCTGGTACTGCCGGCAAACCAATCCTCAATCAGATTTTATCCAAAGATGTTACCAATGTCTGCGTGGTCGTTGTTCGTTATTTCGGCGGAATAAAACTCGGTGTTCCTGGACTCATCGCTGCGTATAAAGCGGCGGCTAAGGAAGCACTCGAAAATGCGACCATTATCGAAAAGACCATTGATGAGGTCTATTCTGTTGAATTCGACTATCCTCTTATGAACGAGGTGATGCGAGTGTTGAAAGATGAGAACCTTGAACAACAAAATCCAAAGTTTGAACTTAGCTGTTATCTCGAAATTTCGGTGAGAAAGAAAGACGCTGATAGAGTGGTAGATAAGTTGAAAAGATTATACGGTGTAAAAGTTGATTATCTTAGAACTGTTTGATAATCTTGTATTTACGAAAGCGTATTTTAAGCCCTCCCTTGCTCGTAATATAAATCAAAGAAAATTAATATTCAATATAAAATTGATTTTTTTATTAACTTTTTTGTCCTCATTTTTGTTGAAAAATTTGGAAGCGAAAGTTGATTTTGTAATCTTTTGATTTTTAAAACATTGTATTTTTTTAGCTGATAGAATGAGCGAACTTTGTGTCGAAATATGGAATAATTGTCTCAAAATGATACAAGAGAACACTCGTCCTCAGAGCTACAAGACTTGGTTTGAACCAATCAAGCCTGTGGCTTATGAAGATGACGAGAACGTCCTGACTATACAAGTTCCGAGTCAGTTTTTCTATGAGTATCTCGAGTCTCAATATATCAGTCTTTTAAAACTAACTATCCATAAAATACTCGGTCCAACAGGACGCTTGAAATATAGTATTGTGATGGATAACTATGGCTCTGACAATCCTTTGGATATTAAGGTGCCAACGACAGACAGAACCAATACTGTCAATCCTGCTGTTCGCGTGCCGATAAACTTCGATGATGAACAGAATAAACAGGTCTTGAATCCATTCGTTTTGCCTGGAATCAATAAGATTAAAGTCGAGTCTCAACTTAATGAGAATTATTCTTTCGATAACTTCGTTGAAGGCGATTGTAACAGACTGGCTCGTTCTGCTGGTTTGGCGGTGGCTGAAAAACCTGGCAAGACTGCCTTCAATCCTTTGTTTGTTTATAGTCCTACAGGATTAGGTAAGACTCACCTTTGCCATGCGATAGGTCTTGAAACAAAGAAGCATCATCCGAATCTCATCGTTCTTTATGTTAATGCAGAACAATTCATTCAGCAATTTATGAGTTCTTGCAAAAACAAGACAAGAAATGATTTCGTACATTTCTATCAGATGATAGATGTGCTTATTATCGATGATATTCAGTTCTTTTCTGGCAAGGCTAAGACACAGGAAGCATTTTTCCATATCTTCAACCATTTACAGCAAAATGGAAAACAGCTGATCTTTGCGAGCGACAAGGCTCCAGTCGAAATCAAGGATATGGAACCTCGTTTGTTGTCTCGTTTCAAATGGGGATTGTCTGCGGACATGCAGGCTCCAGATGTCGAGACTCGTATAAGAATTCTGAAGCGTAAGGCCTTTAATGACGGTATAGAACTCCCTGATGACGTGGTCGACTACGTCGCATCAAGAGTGAAGAGCAATGTGAGAGAAATGGAAGGTCTCTTCATTTCTTTGATAGCACAGTCATCGCTGAATAAGAAAGCCATTACTATGGATCTTGCTCGTCAGCTCATTGAAAGATTCGTTCATAATACAACACAAGAAGTCTCGATAGAATATATCGTCAATGTTGTTTGCAACAACTTGAACATACCAATAGAAGAATTTTATTCTAAATCGAAGAAACGTGAAATGGTACAGGCACGCCAGCTTGCAATGCATTTCGCAAAGAAATATACCAAATGTTCCTTGGCTGCTATCGGCCAGCAATGTGGCGGTAAAGACCATGCGACAGTAATCCATGCTCTTAAGACCGTTTCAAACCTTTTGGAAACTGATAAGCAATTTAGGACATTGGCTACAGAAATTGAGAAAAATATCTGCTGATGAATCATCAATTTGGAAAACTCTATCTTATCCCTACTTTGCTCGGTGCAACGACTGCTGAGCAGGTGATCCCACAAGGTACCTTGGAAATAGTTAGAAAGATACGCTTTTTCGTTGTGGAAAATGTCCGTACCGCACGTCGTATGTTGTCTAAAATGAATATGCCTTGTCCTATCGATGAACTAACTTTCGTCGAGTTGGATAAACATGATAAGTCGAACAACCCTGATTTGATGACATATCTGGGCGAAGCCTTGAACGGCAACGATGTCGGACTTATGTCGGAAGCGGGAACACCTTGCGTTGCCGACCCGGGTTCTCTTATCGTGGAACTCGCACATCAGGCAGGTATAAAAGTTGTGCCTCTCACAGGTCCTAATGCGATGATTCTCGCGCTGATGGCTTCTGGATTCAATGGACAGGCGTTCTGCTTCCATGGTTATCTCCCGATAAAATCTCCAGAAAGAACATCGGCTATAAAAAATCTTGAACGTCGTTCTGCTACAAATAACGAGACGCAGATGTTTATCGAGACTCCGTTCCGTAATAACGCAATGATTGAGGAACTTACAAAGACTCTTCATCCTAATACAATGTTGTGCGTAGCTTGTAATATCTCGATGCCAGACGAGGAAATCGTAAGCAAGCCAATCTCTGAATGGAAACGAATCAAAAAAGACTGGAACAAAAGACCAGCCGTCTTCTTGATTTATAAATCAAAATATTAATATGAATGGACAAAGTCTGTTGACTGTTGTCTGTTGTCCGTTGACTTTTAATATGAATAGGGAGGAATATTTAATATATTGTCTACTTTACGCAATCGACGCTGCAAATGTCAAGAAACAGAATCTTGTACAAATGGCGTTGAAAACGGATTCTGTTAGCTTCGTTAAAATTTACAATCTTATCCAACAACAGGATGAGGCGACAAGAAGAAATATAATCGCTTCGATGCAGAATGACTTCGATAAAAACGAAATTGTTGAAGAAATAAAAAACACTTTCCTGATGGAGTTTGAGACTTCGATACAAGAAAGTGTTATTGAAGTTTTGAAATAATAATATTGAACTTAAGAAAGTCAGAACCCCAAAGGTTCAGAAACTCAAAATTTTGAGATCTTGAAGTTTTGTGGTTCTTGATTTTTATAATAGCTGGGCGCGTTAGGGATTGGAGCGGCATCCTTTGCGAGCGAAGACGAAGGCGGAAGCGAGCAAAGATAGAGCGGAAAGCCCGACGGCGTAGCCGGAACGCCCAGATAAAGACTGTAGTCAACGGATTGCGGACAACAGACTTTGGAGTTAAAGTTCGGGGTGAGATTAACAATTATAGATTCTAACAAAAAACTTTAATGAAAAGTTAAACCTTCTTCGTGCTAAAACTTCTTGCGTTTTACGACATTATCTTTGCAAAAACTGTAAAGAAAAAAGAAAAATGAAGATGCAAGATAAAAATAGCTCAAAGCTTATATTGTCCTTTATCCCAATAATATTTTTAATCATCAGTCTTATTTTCGTTGTAAAAGTTTTTGACACTTCCGTGATGGAAGGCGCGAGCCAGATTGCACTGCTCGTTGCTTCTGCGGTCTGCGTCTTCATCGGTATTCTGTTTTTTAAAGTTCCGTGGCAGTCTTTCGAAGACGGCATAAAAGAAAACATCGCTAATGTAGGTGCCGCCATAGTGATGCTGCTTCTCATAGGTGCTATCGGCGGCACCTGGATGCTGAGTGGAGTGGTGCCGACTATGATTTATTACGGAATGCAGATTGTGAATCCGAAGGTTTTTCTTTTGATATGTTGCATCGTTTCCGCCGTGGTCTCTATCGTGACTGGCAGCTCGTGGACGACGATTGCGACCACCGGTGTCGCCTTGATAGGGATAGGGCAGAGCTACGGAATCTCTACTTCTTGGATTGCTGGCGCCGTTATCTCGGGAGCATATTTCGGCGATAAAATCTCGCCTCTTTCCGACACTACGGTTATTGCCTCGTCGACGGTCGGCGTACCTTTGTTCACGCACATCAGATATATGATGATCACGACAGTGCCAGCTATGACGATAAGTCTGATAGTGTTTCTGATTGCTGGCTTTTCTTTTGAAAGTGGCGCACAGCAAGGTGTTGGCGACTTTGCCGAGGCTTTGAAATCGACTTTCACCATCACTCCTTGGCTTATGTTGATTCCGCTTGCAACATTTGTTATGATACTTTTCAAACTGCCGTCGCTTGTGGTTTTGTTCCTCTCTGCGATGCTGGCGGCGGTGTTCATACCAGTCGCGCAACCTCAGCTTATTCCGTACCTTATTAATATAGGGGACAAGACGACAATCGTCGATACAATTAAAGCGATGATGGTGAGTTGTTATGGGAATACTTCCGTGAAAACATCGAACGCGATGCTTACGGAATTGATCGCAACTCGAGGAATGAGCGGAATGATGAATACTATCTGGCTTATAATATGCGCGATGTGTTTTGGTGGAGTGATGATTGCAAGTGGAATGATCGCGAATATCACGAATTTGATTATGAGATTCATAAAACGCACGGTAACTCTTGTCGCATCGACTGTCTTTACGGGAATATTCAGTAATGTCTGTATCAGCGACCAGTATCTTTCGATAATACTTACGTGCAATATTTTTAAGGATTATTATGACAAAAACGGATACGAGTCGCGACTTCTAAGCAGAAGTGCGGAGGACTCGGCGACGGTGACGAGCCCTCTCGTTCCGTGGAACACCTGCGGCATGACACATGCTACGGTTCTGAATGTGGCGACGATGTCGTATCTGCCGTATTGTATCTTCAATATTCTCAGTCCGATTATGTCTATAATCATCGCCGCAATAGGATGGAAAATCTCCAGAAAAGCAAATCCATAATCGTAAATCGTGGTTGCCTTATTTATTAATTAATAAGGTATAAGCTGATCCGTGTGATTCTTGTGGTACGATGAATAACATTTCGTGTCTTTTAGTGTGAATTCGTGGACTGAAATGGTATGTGTTTATTTGTGTATGTATTCTAGAATCTGTTCCGCATGGATCTTTGTCTTGATCTCCTTTGGTGTAAAAATCTTCTCGATGATTCCTTCTTCGTTGACAAGATAAGTAGTTCTTAATATTCCAATGGTGTGACGACCGCAGGCCACTTTCTCTCCCCAGCATCCCAGTTGTTGGAGTAGGGTGGTGTCAGTGTCAGCGATGAGTGGAAACTCCAGACCTTGTGCGTCGGCGAATTTCTTCTGCAATTCTTTCTTATCTTTGCTGATGCCTATTATTGAGTAACCTGCAGCTTCCAATTCGGCCTTGTGAGCCTGTAAAGAGCAAGCTTCAGCAGTGCATCCGCTGGTGTTTGCTTTAGGATAACTATAAAGAACGATTTTCTTACCTTTGTAGTCGCTGCTTTTTATTTCGTTGCCGTCTTGGTCAATGCCTAAGATTTCTGGTATTCTATCTCCGATATTCATTTTTTTAATTTTAATGTTTACGCAAATTTACGATTTTTATCAAATGTATTTTTATATACACTAAAATAATAAATGTTTTTCCTCCCCCCCCCGTCTCTATATATTAATTAATAAGGTGTTGTGTTTTTTTGGGGTTTTTCTGCGTCGCTGCGAGCGGAGGGGTCGTTGTCGACCGTCCTGGTCCGCGTGCTTTCCGTGATCCTCGCGATGCGAGGTGCGGCTGTTCCGTCATTTGTCCTGTTCTTGTGATTTCCGCTGCGTCTTCAAGGCTGGTCTGGCATCATGACGCGCTTCATTCCACATCGGTTTTTCAGAAGAATTGCGGATTTTG
>JAZKYV010000042.1:0-10680 GCA_045612345.1 Bacteroidales bacterium | reverse complement strand
AAAAAAAGTTTATTTTTATGTTGACAGATTAAGAAAAAGCTGTATCTTTGCACTCGAAATCAGTTGGACTGGTAGCTCAATTGGATAGAGTCCCTGACTACGGATCAGGCGGTTGTGGGTTCGACTCCCGCCCAGTTCACAAAAGGAAATCGAGAAATCGGTTTCCTTTTTTCGTTTTATGTATTTTTGTTCAATGCCAATTGTTCAATGTTAGGATTCCTCAAGCGTTAGGGATTGAAGCGGCATCCTTTGCGAGCGTAGGGAGCAAAGATATAGCGTAAAGCCCGACGGCGTAGCCGGAACGCCCCAAAAAAGGAACTGAGGATTTAAGGGTATGAGGAATTGAGGAGCTGAGGATGTCGTATAAACTTTGCGTTCCTTTGCGACTTTGCGAGAGGAACACTAATAATTCGTATGAATTCGTGCTGATTAGTGGTCTAAATCGTGGATAAAAAAAAGACGCCATCCTTCAATGACGTCTCATATAATTTTCAACTTTCAGCTTTCAATTTTCAATTTATCACTCTTCCCTCCCATTGCAACGAGTTTTTCCGCTGCTTTAACGACGCTTTGGTTGCCGTCATAAAGTTTCTTACGAGTATCGCCATAACTAGTTTGAAGACTCTCTATTTTCTTTCCTAAATCCTCATATCGTTTCATAAAGTCGCCAACTCTATCAAGGAGTTTATTCACCTCTTCAAATATCTCCTGTTGGTTTCTCGCCTGTTTCACCTGCGACCACGCCAGCTGTATCATACGCAACAAGGCAAGCAAATTCTGCTCACTCGTAATGAAAACGCCATTTTCAAAAGCCTCACGCCACAATGAAGCATCCTCATAAAGCGCCAGCTGCATCGCAGATTCATTAGGAACGAACATAATGACGTAATTCAAGCTCACGCGAGGCGATTTTATATATGAAGAGTAGCTCTTCTTCTGCAGTTCCCTATAATGATTCCTCAGGCTCTGCAAATGACGCCTTATAGCCAACGATTTCTCCGTTTCATCAGTCGCATTACAGTAATCCACAAAGGCTGTCAAAGAGACTTTAGAATCTATAATAAGATCTTTGTTGTCCGGATAATGAACCACGACATCAGGAATAAGACGCTTGCCGGTCTCATCATGGAAGACCGTATTGCCTTTAGAGTCTTTTATGGCAGTCTGTTTCTCATAATGCTCGCCTTCAGTCAAGCCCGATTTCTCCAAGATATTTTCAAGAATAAGTTCTCCCCAATTACCTTGCGTCTTCGTCTCGTTTTTCAAAGCCTTCGCAAGGTTATTAGCGTCATTGCCAATATCCTGAGTACGTTTCATCAATTCTTCTATCGCCCTTTCCAGACTTGCCTTATTCTCGGAAGATGTCTTGATGTTATCAGTCATTGACTTACGCATACCTTCAATCTCGTTTTTCAAAGGATTTAAAAGCGCATCCAACTGAATATTATTCGCTTTAGACAAAGACTCCTCCCTTTGCCGCAACAACTTCTCCGTAGTATTCTGCAACTCCGATTTCAAAGCATTTATCTGCGTTTCAAATTGCTTATTCCTAAGCTCTTCATTCTTAACCTCCTGCTCTTTCATCATAGAAATCTGCGTCTGCAGACTGCTGTTCTTTGATTTCAAAATAAAACCAAGCAAAAGAGCTCCAATCACAAAACCGATAAGAAAAAATAATATGTTCATAATCAAATTATTAATTAGACGTATCTCTACAAATCACTCCCAACTCCTAACTCCTAACTCCTAACTCCTAACTCCTAACTATCTCAACTCTACTAGCAGATTTTCCATTTCTAACAAGTTGAATCTTAGCAGGTATCCTTTCTTTCAAAGTATCGACATGAGAGATGATACCGACTTTTCTTCCAAGGCTATGGAGATTTTCCAAAGTATTCATAACCATATCAAGTGATTCATTATCAAGAGTTCCAAAGCCTTCATCAATGAAAAGCATATCCATATTGAAATGATTATCATTAAGCGAAGTAAGGCCCAGTGCAAGCGCCAACGAAACCAAGAAAGTCTCACCTCCTGACAAAGAACTCGCAGTTCGCAACTCACCGCCCATCTCCATATCTTGAACCATAATAATCAGAGTATCAGGATAATTAGCAAGTCTATAACGAGAACTCAACTGCGACATATAATAATTAGATCTGTCAAGCAATATTCCCATCGTATAAGCCTGAGCCACATCGCGGAAGTTATTTCCCTCTGTCGTACCAATAGCCTTTGACAACTGATCCCAAAGATTATATTCATCAGACCTCTTCTCATATTCCCGCATACAAGCCTCTGATTCTGATTGTTTTTGCTTATCCATAGCCAACTTCGTCTTAATCTCCGAAAGCAGCTCTTCCTTGGCACTCTTTTCCTCAGACAAAGACATTTTCTTTTCATTCAAGACATCCAACGTCAATTCTTCAGAAGGCTTGTTTTCATCATTCTGATGCTGCAACAATTCTTTAGTCTTAATCGCCAATGTATTTTCAGTCTTGATAAGTTCATCATCAAGAGCCTTATTCTTTTGACTAACAACTTGGATATCATTTATCTGATTAAGAAGATTCAATCTTTCATAATCTATATTTGAAGATTGTTTCAAGAAAACATCTATTTCATTTCTATTAAGCCCCAGCTCTTTTTCCAAAACCGACTTTTGCCTAATCCTATCCTTTATCTTTTCATAAATAGCAGACAAATAAGGAATTAACTTTTCAGCATCAATATTACACTTACGAAGATCAAGGCTTCTCCATTCTGGAATAATTTCATAAATATCTTCAAGATATCGTTCCGATTGCGAAATAACATTCTCAATCGCAACATTCTGAGTTTCAATATCTCTAAGTGATTCCAACTTCTGATTCCAAATCTTTGCCGATTCATCCAACAACTCTGCAAACCTGAACGGATCTTCTCGCCACAACTTTTCCCAACCATCATCTGCAAGATATTCATCCACAGACAATTTCTTCTCATGATATTTAGATTCCGAAGCAGATATACTTGTTTTAATCGCAACCATTGACAAATCAAGATCCTGAGACTCTTTCTGCTTCACAACAAGTTGCTGTTCAAGAGAATAAATCCTATCTTCTACTAGTTTCTTATTCTTCTGGACCTCGTCGATTTTGTTTTTAAGCAAAGCTATTTCCTTCAACTTCAAATTGACAGCTTCAATCTCGGCATCATATTTCAAAATAGACTCATTATGTCCATTTATCGTTGTATCAATACGTTCCAACTCAAACACAGGCTTACCTTTACACTTCTCATTAAGATCATTGAACAACAGCTGCAAGCTATTCTCGTCAGAAGCAATATTTCTACTTGTCGCTTTTAAATCAGACTCCGTCTTATTAAGTTCGTTTTGCGCATTCTGGAGAACATCTCTCAATCTATTCCACTCTTTTTCCAGACTTGCAAACAAAGAATCCACCATGCTTTCATCATTATAATAATGTTCACGACTTCCGCAAACAGGACAAGGCTCGCCTTCTTTCAATTTACTTCTAAGAGTCTTTGCCCAATCTTCAACCATGTTTTTCTGCTTCTGAAACTCCGCATCATTCCTCTCAAAATCGATTTTAGCAAGATTCAAAGCCTCATTTTTAGCATTAAATAATAACTTTAAGTCATTAAGTATTAAGTTATCATTTTCAAGCTTTTGCTTTAGTTTTAAATATTGTTCTAAGATAGTTCTAACAACATTTAATTGAGCTATTCTATCTATTGTGATTTGCTTCTGTTTATTTACACTTTGATATTCATTAAGCAGTCTGTCTTGTTCTTCTGAATTGAAATTTCGAAGAAGATTATCGAGAGTTTTATCAATTTCCGACTTGTCTTTTTTAAGACTCTCTATCGTCTCAGTGACACCTTTCAACTGATTAGAGATTTCATTTCTCCTAGTTTCAAACTTAGCCAACTCTTGCTCCTTATTCATTTTAAGATTCGAAAGCTGAAGCATTTCCTTCAAAGACCCATGTATCAAGTTTACATTTTGACATACAACTTCCTTATCCTTATTGGAATCAATCCAATTCTGAGTCTCGACCCTAAGAGATTCCAACTCCTTCTTTTTCTCCATCTCATTCTGCAATGAAGACTTAACACCAGAAAGCAGAGTCGCATCGTCTTCAAATTGACGACTTATTTTATCCATTTCAGCGTCAAGGCGTTTCAACTCTCTCAAGTTTTCTCTGACTTTTACTGTAGAAAAATAATCATCCACAAGAGTTTTATTAGCCTTATATTCATCAGAGTTTATTTGATTTAAAATACTATCATGCAACAACTTAGCCTTTTCACACTCGCCATTCAAATCAACGTTTTTCTTAATCCAATTCAAAACCGCATCAACTTGTTTCAAGCATCCCTCTATCTCAACGCTTTGCGCTTCTACATCTGCCTTCTTACCCTCAAGAGCTACGACATCATCTTTAGATAAAACATTATCCTTCAAATTATTATATAAGGTCTCGACTTCTTTTTTCCTATAATAAGCCTCGCCTTTTTTAGTCTTAATGCCTTCAGCTATACGAGAATAGACCTCAGTTCCCGTAAGCATCTCCAATATCTCCGACTGCTTACTCTTCTCCGATTTCAGAAACGTACTAAATTCGCCTTGCGCAAGCATCACAGAACGAATGAATTGATCGTACGAAAGCCCTATAAACTCAATGATTTTATTATTAACATCACCGACATTAGTAAAAAGCACCGTTCTCTTATCACCATCAAGGACTTCCAATTTCCTTCTCTCTTTGGATGTTTTATACGTACCATTTCTCGTCTTGCCCACAGACCATGTTGCCACATAAGTCACATTCTGAACCGAAAAATAAAGCTCCGCCTTACCTTCCTTTGCACCCTTACGCAAAATATTATTAGTATTTCCAGTACTATTTTTTCCATCTTCCATCTTAGCGTCGTTCACAACATTCTCATAACGAGAAGCTTTGTCATACAGAGCAAGAGTTATCGCATCCAAAATGGTAGTCTTTCCCGAACCAGTTTCACCACATATCAAGAAAAGAGGCTCTTTTGCCAAAATTCCATTGGCAAAATCAATCTCTGCGTATTCGATAGAATTAAGGTTTTGTATTATCAGTTTTTCAATCTTCATAACCAACGACTTACACTCATTATTACATTAACTTCATCACCTCATCACAAACGCCTTTAAACAGCGTCTTCATCTCTTCTGGCATTTCAGCATTATTCTTTTTTTGGTACACGGAACATCCTAATTCATAAGGAGATATGGCTTTAAAATCATCTAAAGTTCGAACAACAACATCTGTTTGCTCCACATTCTGAACTGGAAGATAAACCTGAATGCCACAATATTTTGCCATTTTACCATCAAACTTCTCTATGATAGTAGCGTTTGCCAAATCAGTAAGAGGCATTTCCGATTTAACATGTAACCTTACATAACAGTCATTATCAAGCACTTCATCCATTCTTTTCAAAAGCTCGCCCATATCAACAGCATCATCATACGATTGAGGTTTAGATGGGAAATCACAAATTGAAACAAGCGGGCTTATTTCCCTGACTTTTACATCAAGATTATGATTCTCTATCGTTACCACTGATACTGAATGTGGATAATCCTCATTGAATGTAAGCGCGAATGGAGAACCTGAATATCTCATGTTTTCACCCAAATCCTGAGGATGATGAACATGGCCCAAAGCCCAATAATCTATCCCTTCCAATCGAGTAACGCTCTCTACATCGACAGATTCCAAACCACCGACTAATTTATTGTTAGCATTCGAATTAACACCCGACATCATCAAATGACCCATAGCAATAACAGAATGATTTTCTGAATATTGCTTATTTAACTTCAAGTTATCCTTTAAGTTATTATAAAAAGAAAAAACGCGGTTAGAATAGCTGTCATTTTCCTCCAAAGAAGGATAATTGCCAGAATTTAGGAACGGGACCGCCAACACCCAACCGACAATCTCTCCGTTTCTTTTTATCGGTATTTGGATTTTAGAAGCATCGTATGTAAGCCCACCTTCTTCGACTTCTTTATAGAAATCAAGGTTACCCACCACTGTCACATCAAAAGCCTCCCACAACTCACGAGGAGCCTCCAGTCTTGAAGGAGAATCGTGATTGCCAGCTGTAACAATTATCTGCAAATCATCATACAAACGAGACAATTCAACCAATGTATGGTAGTAAAGACGCTGCGACAAGACCGTAGGCGTCGCTGAGTGAAAGATATCACCAGACACTATCAAAGCATCCGGTCTCTCCTCTAAGATAATATCTTTCAATTGATTAAAGAAATATCTATGTTCTTCATCACGCGAATATTGATACAATGTCTGCCCAATATGCCAATCACTCGTATGTATTACCTTCATTTTTTACAACATTTTTTATTACATAAACATCTTCAAAGCCCGCCCCATTTCTATAATAACCCGACACTCTAAGTTCCTGAACCGCCTCATCATCAAACCACGAAGCTCGTATAGAGCCCTTAGACTCTTCTATCGAAACACCGCCGACCACACACCAATCAGACGACGCAACATCGGAGGTATCTATCACAAATAGCTGATCATCAACAGAATCTTGAATTATATAAACAGGATGCGGGACCAATTCTTCATAAAAGAAATCCACTATTTCATTCTGGATCGTATAAAAATTATCATTCAAATTACGATTAGCGTCGAGATATAGCGCATGTCCCTGCCCATAAAACGTATGCAATTTCGAACGGATCCCTAATTCCAAAGCCTTTTCATGAATACATGAGGATCCATACATCTTGTCGAACAGCACCTTCTGTAAATCACCTACCGCCATAAACGGATAGCCATAACCATATGGCACGACAACATCCTCGTCGCCATGGAAAGAAATCACAGGAGCCATAGAATTCTTAAGAATATCCAAATCATTTACAGCACCCCACATATTCGCCACAGCCCTGATTCTAAACTTGTTATAAATCTTATTACCCGATGTCTCCAAGTCACCCAAGTCCTCCAAGAACAAAGAAGAATACGAAGACTTAGGACGGTTTTCATTACGCATATAAGTCAGATTCAAGGAAGTTATACCGCCAGCACTGGCACCACCAACGAACAGATAATCAGGGTCTATACGATAAATATCCTTCTTTGAAACCAAATAACGCATAGCCGCATGAGCATCCTGCGCCGCCTGATAAGCAGTCCTTTCTATAGCCTTCGGATTCATGCCATATCCCATTCTGTAATTTATTGACACACATACATAACCCAAGGACGCGAAATGACTACACCATTTTTGATATGGCAAAGTCGCCTTATCCCCAATAAAAAATGCACCGCCATGAATAAACATCATAAGAGGACGCTTTTCAAGAGTGTCACCCTTAGGTATATACAGATCCATATTCAGATTTAAATTCTTCTTTTTCAAAGAATTAAACAAACCAATCTTAACAATATTTCCAATATCAATAGTATCATCTGGTATTGATGACCAAAAACCTCTTACATTAGCATAGGTAACATCAGACAACTTTTCAATTTCAAATATCTCATCCTTATATCTATTATTAAAAGTCTGATATTCATCTATTTCATAAGGAATCAAAACGAATTGCTTTTTATCCTTTGTACCATCTATCATAAACCATCCACGACACACTTCAGAGTTTTTTCTTTTCACCTTACAAGAAATCACGATAGTATCAGACAGCACTATTTTTGACCCCTTTTTAGACAATTCTATTTTAAAAGGCTCCGCTTCTATTATCAATTCATCATCGAAAAGATAACACTTACCCTCGATACACAAATCACTGACGTGATTGATTTTTACAAAATAAGTCTCGTCATCAGTTATGTTTTCAAACAAAAAACCACCCTCTTCAATGGGAATATCCTTTATAGTCTTGCAAGACACCATCGCAACAAGCAAAAACGTCGCGACAATCAACATATAAGGCAAAGTAAAAATACGTTTCATAAGTTTTAAATTGAGCCGTAAAATTAAAAAAAATACTTGAATTTATTGTCTAATTTTCATAATTTCGCAGACTAAAATTTTGTTCAAATAAATATGAAAATTAGAGTAAAAAACATCATCGCTATTGGTATTATTGCAATGACATTAATATCATGTTCCGGAGAATTACAGAAGGCAGACTACCAGGTTATTCCATTGCCTAAAAACATCACCGAAAACACTGCAGAAAAACCTTTCATTCTCTCAAAGAATACCTGCATCACATACCCAACATCACAAGTTGAATTAGCAAAAGAAGCCAATTTCCTATCAGAATTCCTTAATGAAATTTTGGGATATTCATTAAAAGTAGAGGCTTCAGATTCCTTCAAGACAGGAGCGATAAACTTAAGCGTTGACCCTACCATTTTTACAGAAAAAGACTCTTACAAAATCATTGTAAACGAGAATAATATAAACATTATCTCAAGTGAAACTTCAAGTGCATTTTTCGCAATTCAGACATTAAGAAAGAGTCTTCCATTCGATGCAAAAGGCGAAAATATAGTCATGCCAGCAGCAGAGATTTACGACTATCCTCGCTTCGGTCACAGAGGCATGATGCTCGACGTCAGCCGCCACATCTTCGACCTCGATTCCATCAAGGAATTCATCGACGTCATGGCATTGCACAATATGAACAAATTCCACATCCACCTCACCGACGACCAAGGATGGCGCATTGAGATTAAGAAATATCCAGAGTTGACTCAAGTCGGAGCATGGCGCTCAGGAACCAAAATCGGCAAGAGCGAAACTTACGACACAATTCGTCACGGCGGCTTCTACACACAAGAAGAACTCCGCGAGCTCGTACAATACGCAGCAGACCGTCATATAGACATCATTCCTGAAATAGACTTGCCAGGACACCAATTAGCAGCATTGGCAACATATCCAGAACTCGGCTGCACTGGCGGACCTTACGAAGTTTGGCGTCAATGGGGAGTTTCTGATGACGTAATCTGCGCCGGCAACGAAGACGCTATGCGTTTCTTGGAAGACGTCTTGGCAGAAGTTATGGACATATTCCCTAGCGAATACATCCACATCGGCGGCGACGAATGTCCTAAAGTACGTTGGGAACAATGTCCTAAGTGCCAAGCTAAGATCAAGGAATTAGGATTTAAAGACGACGAGCATTTCAAGGCAGAGGCTTATCTCCAAAGCTACGTCATGACAAGAATGGAGAAATTCGTAGAAAATCACGGACGTAAAGTCATTGGCTGGGACGAAATCCTCGAAGGCGGCCTCGGACCAAACGTGACAGTCATGAGCTGGAGAAGCATCGACGGCGGAAAAGAAGGCGCAAAACAACATCACGACGTCATCATGACACCTTGCTCCCACCTTTACTTCGACTATTACCAAACAGACAACATCGACGACGAGCCACTCGCTATCGGCGGTTATATTCCAGTTAGCAGAGTCTATGAATTCGAGCCAATACCATCAGACTTGACAGAGGAAGAAGCAAAACACATCCTCGGTCCTCAAGCCAACCTCTGGGTTGAATACATCAAAAACATGAGCACTGTATTCTACAGAGTATTACCAAGAATGGACGCTCTCACTGAAGTACAATGGGTCTCTCCAGAACAAAAAGACTACGACAGCTTCCGCAAACGCGCATATAAGATGGTTGAGTTATACGACATCAAAGGCTGGAACTACGCAAAACACATTTTTGACATCGACGTAGAAATAGTTCCTAATGTAGAGGCAAAATGCATCGACGTGACAATGTCGAAGTTCGGTGAAGGCGATATCCTTTACACATTAGACGGAACTGACCCATTGACAAACGGAACAAAATACACAGAAGCCCTTAAACTTACAAAAAACGCCAAGTTAAGAGCTATCGTCAAAAGAGCTAGAAGCGTTGGCAAAGAGTTCAAAACAGACATCGAACTCAGCAAATCATCAATGAAGCCAATAAGCTTGAAGAACGAGCCACACGAAAACTATCGTTTTGACGGAGCCAATACTTTGATCGACGGCTTGTCTGGCGGCAACAACTACAAGACCGGTCGTTGGATCGCATTCTTTGGTAAAAATCTCGATGCAACAATCGACTTAATCGAGGAACAAGAGATCAGCAATTTGCAATTCAACTGCAATTTAACCAAAGGCGACTGGATCTTCAACGCTAAATCTGTAAAGATATTAGCTTCTAACGATGGCAACACTTTCGAAGAAATTCATTACCAAGAGTTCCCTATCGAGACCGTGAGAGAAGACGGCTTCATTTCATATAGCGTTGATTTTGAGAAGGCAAGCGCACGTTTTGTCAATGTAGTGATAGAACCGCACATGTGTCCAGAAGGACATTCAGGCTATGGTTATCCAGCGTGGATTTTCGTTGACGAAATAAAAATTAACTAATTGAAAAATAATTTCGTACAGACGTAATTCGTAAAGAAAAATTTTGTACTTTTGCACCCGCAAACCTCGGGTAGGTTTAACAGTTAAATTATTATTAACATTTAAAAAATTAGTTTTATGCCAGCAAAAATGAGATTACAAAGACATGGTAAAAAAGGTCAACCATTTTATCATATTGTAATTGCAGACGCTCGCGCACCACGTGATGGTCGCTTCACAGAAAAAATCGGTACCTACAATCCTGTAGCTCAACCA
>JAZKYV010000041.1:0-20316 GCA_045612345.1 Bacteroidales bacterium | reverse complement strand
AACTGTGATGTCAGCTTGAACGAGGATGTCTTCAACTTTTCTACCTGTGATTTCAGGGAATTTAGAACGGAGGTCGATGAGCATGAGGTGGTTGTCTGTACCGCCTGAGATGATGTTGTAACCTCTGTCTGTGAAAGCTTTAGCCATCACTGTAGCGTTTTTCTTAACTTGGAGGATGTATTCGAAGTATTCATCTGAGAGAGCTTCGCCGAAAGCTACTGCCTTACTTGCGATGACGTGTTCGAGTGGACCGCCTTGTACGCCTGGGAATACTGCGCTGTTGAGGAGAGCTGACATCATTTTAACTTCGCCCTTAGGTGTTGTTAAGCCCCATGGGTTTTCGAAGTCGTCACGCATCAAGATCATACCGCCGCGTGGACCACGGAGTGTCTTGTGTGTTGTTGTTGTGATGATGTGACAGTAATCCAATGGGTCGTTGAGAATGCCGCGAGCGATGAGACCTGAAGGGTGAGAAACGTCAGCCATCAAGATAGCGCCAACTTTGTCAGCGATTTCGCGCATGCGTTTGTAGTCCCAGTCACGTGAATAAGCTGAAGCACCAGCGATGATGAGTTTAGGTTTTTTCTCGAGTGCTACTTTTTCCATGTTGTCGTAGTCAACGCGGCCTGTTTCAGGACTTACTTGGTATGCTACTGGATTGTAGAGGATACCTGATGAGTTGACAGGAGAACCATGTGAGAGGTGACCGCCGTGTGCGAGGTCGAGGCCCATGAATGTATCACCTGGTTGTAAGCATGTGAGCATAACTGCCATGTTAGCTTGTGCGCCAGAGTGAGGTTGAACGTTTGCGTATGTAGCGTTGAATAATTCGCATGCTCTTGCTATTGCGATTTCTTCTGTTTGGTCAACGATTTGACAACCACCATAATAACGTTTGCCAGGATAACCTTCAGCATATTTGTTTGTCAATACTGAACCCATAGCTTTCAAAACTTGATCGCTGACGAAGTTTTCTGAAGCGATAAGTTCGATTCCGTGCATTTGGCGTTGTTTTTCTTTACGAATCAAGTTAAAAACTTTAGTGTCTTTTTTCATGATTTATCTATTTTATTGGTATTTAATAAATTACATTAATTAAGCGCAGCAATAAAACCACTGCGATTTGAAATCTCAAAGGAATAATATTTTTTTGAATAAAAAAGATATTTATTAAAAAAATGCTTCTGGACTTTGAACTAAGAACTAAGAGCTAAGAACTTTGAACTAAGAACTGACTATTACTTAACAACTCCTCTTACCCTCAATTCCTCCTACCCTTACTTCCTAACAAAAAAAGTTCAATAGCCAATAGCCTTAGTTCAAAGTTTTCTTATCTTTGTTCCTTCAATATAATTTCATTATGAAGAGAATTTTACTTGTAATATTTACATTGATATCATTAAACGCTTTTTCACAACTCCAAGTTAAAGAAGGCTCTTTCAGATATGTTCCTGGCGGTGTCATCGACAATAAGTTGGAGTATACCGATGGCAATGACCTTCCTATGGCATTGATAAAAATCTCCACCGAGAATATTCCTGAGCAAGAGAGAATGCGTCTGGTGTTTGTTGGTAACAGAGCTACTCAAATCATTAAGAAACCAAAGACTGGCTCAATGTGGATATACATCTCTGCAGAAGCCGCTACCTTCATCGACATCAGACACCCTGACTATGGAACCTACAAGTATCTGCTGCCAGAAGAACTCTGCGACTATTGCGTTTACGAGATGGTGCTGCAGTATGTGCCAGTGTCTTCTGTTTCAGAAAATGCGTATCTTATCATTAAGACGGATCAGTCAGATGCAGAAATATTTATCGACAATGAATACGTAGGAAAACAGTTTGTGCATAAACAGTTTGCTGTTGGTTCAACGCATACTTGGAAAGTGAAGTGCGATCTGTTTCATACAGAATCAGGAAGCCTTACCATAACAAATGAGGAAAAAGTCTTGGACTTAACTTTGGTGCCAGAGTACGGATTCGTTTACATCACTACAGGTAAAGAGACTGGTGCAAAAGTATATATCGATGAAAAATTGATGGGAGAAACACCATACAAATCAGATAAATTGTCCATCGGTAAATATAAAGTAAAAGTAGTCAAAGACCTGTTTAAGACGTCAGAAAGAACTGTGACTGTATATGATAAAGAAACGACAAGAGCCGATATTGATATGTTGTCGGTCTTCGTCGATGTGACGGTATCGGTGGCAGACAATTCTTCTGAAGTGTATATTGATGATGAGTTTAAATCAAAAGGCAAGTGGACAGGAAAACTCATTGAAGGCAGTCACGTCGTAGAAGTGAGAAAGGCAAATTATAGGACGGAGCAAAAAACAATAGAGCTTGTTGCAGGCAAAAAGAAAATCGTGCAGTTCGGCACTCCTGTCGCGATAAACGGTATGTTGAACGTCAGCAGCTCGCCATCAGGCGCAACTGTCTATATAGACGAAAAGAATTACGGACAGACACCTATTTTTATAGACCCTATTTTGATAGGAACACATACCTTGAAGTTGGAAAAACAAGGCTGCGCTACCATGACAAAGACGATAACGATAAAAGAAGGCGAGACCTTGAACTTAAATGAGAAACTCCAGTCAGGTAAGGAAGTAGTTGTAAAAACAGAAAAAGACGGAGATAAAGTTTATGTTGACGGTAAATATGTTGGTCTTAGCCCCGTGAAAGTCAATGTGTCGTACGACTATCATGACCTTATGATAGAACGTGATGGCAAGACGCTCTTTAAAAAAATTAATTTAACTAATGTAAATAAAAATGTAAATGTAGTTGAGGTCAAATGGAATGAATATAACGGACACGAATATGTTGACCTAGGACTAAGCGTCATGTGGGCAACATGTAATGTGGGAGCCAATAGCCCTGAAGAATGTGGTGGCTATTATGCTTGGGGAGAGACTAAGACGAAAGATGTTTATTCGTTTGAAAATAGCAAGACAGATGGTAAAGAAATTGCTGATTTCTCTGGGGATGCACAATATGACGCAGCTACGGCTAACTGGGGAGGACTATGGAGGATGCCAACAAAAGCAGAAGCTGATGAATTGCTAAGATGTAAATGGGAGGAGGTCGTTATAAACGATGTGAATGGTTATAAAGTGACAGGAGTTAATGGCAATAGTATATTTATACCAAAAGCAGGTTATATTTCTGATGAAGATTTCATTGCTAAGGATAAAGGTTCGTATTTATGGACTTCTACACCAACAAGTTATCTTAGAAGTAAAGCATATTGTATGGAGAATGATAGTTACACAACGGGCGATTTTAAAATGTATGGTATTCCTGTGCGTCCTGTTATTGATGCTTGTGGAAGCATTGAAGTGAAAAATGTTCTAGAGGGAGCAGATGTGTATATAAATGACAAACACTACGGTACAACGCCTTTGCTTATACCTAAAATAAAGATAGGTGAATATGACTTAAAATTTATGAAAATTGGTTTCCCAACCAGGACTGAATCTGTTACAGTAAAGGTTGATGAATGTTCTACAATAGAACAAGTTAAGGACTGGCAATACTATAAAGAAATAACTATAAATACTAACTATAATAATGCTCAGGTGTATGTTGATGGAAGTTATGCTGGTAATTCACCATTGAAGATACTTTTGGCATACGGTACACATGTTGTCAAGGTAGATCACAAGGAAGGTTTACAAACACAGTATATATTGGTTGATCAACATTGTTCTGGTGTTGTAAATATGGAACTTATACCTCGTAAAACAAATGGCCACGAATACGTTGACCTTGGTCTGAGCGTAAAATGGGCTACATGTAATGTAGGTGCCAATGCTCCAGAACAATATGGTGATTATTTTGCATGGGGTGAGACAATGCCTAAGCGTAGATATACGGAAAAAAATAGTCTGACGTACGGGAAGACTATGGGTGATATTTCTGGTCATGTCAACTATGATGCAGCGACAGCCAACTGGGGCGGCGATTGGCGTATGCCGACAAAGTCGGAAATGCAAGAGCTCATAGATAAATGTATCTGGACTTGGACGACACAGAACGGCGTTAAAGGTTATGAGGTAACATCTAAGACAAACGGCAACAGCATTTTCCTTCCTGCTGCTGGTCGTATTGAATATGGTAAAAAGAATTATAATTTAGGTGAGGTGGAATGTTGGACATCAACTCCTTCTTCTAAATGGGATAGTGGTGCCTATAACATATATTGTTCATTTTATTATAATTATAGAATAGAGCTAGAAGACACATGGAAGCGGTATGATGGTCTGAGCATACGAGCTGTTATGAATTAAATTAGTTTTGAGGAAAGATACGTCTTTACATTTAGGAAAAGTTATCTTTGTAAAAAATAAAATCCCCAATGAACAATCTCGACACGATAAAGAAAACGATAGAACCTGAATTGAAGCAATTCAATGTCTTTCTTGAAGATAGTCTTAAATCTCCAATGCCTTTGCTTAATAAAATACTTAAATATGTATTGAAACAAAAAGGCAAGCAGATCAGGCCTTTGTTTGTTTTGCTGTCGGCGAAATGTCATGGCGAGATAAATGAAAACACTTACAGAGCAGCTGCATTTATAGAACTGCTGCACACTGCCACATTGATTCACGATGACGTGGTGGATGATTCTGACAAACGTCGTGGTTTGTTCTCTCTTAACGCTTTATGGAAAAATAAGATTTCTGTGCTCATAGGCGATTATCTTCTTTCGAAAGGTATGTTGCTGGCATTGGAAAACAAAGACTATCAGATGCTGGATACGATCTCTGAAACCGTCAAGGCGATGAGCGAAGGTGAGATTTACCAGATGGAGAAGGCGAGAAGGATGGATATTACCGAGGAAGATTATTACGATATAATAAGGAGAAAGACGGCTTCTCTGATTTCATCGTGCTGCGTCGTTGGAGCCTTGTCGGTCAATGCGACAGAGAGTCAGGTCGAGAAGATGAGGAACTTCGGTACTTTGGCAGGAATAGCGTTTCAGATAAAAGACGACATCTTCGATTATCAAGTGAACAACAAGACGGGCAAACCTGCAGGCAATGACATTCAGGAACATAAGATGACGCTTCCTTTGATACATCTGTTAAAGACAAGTTCGGCATCGGAGAGAAGGAGCATCATCAGGAAGATAAAATATCATAGTGACGACATTGAGGTCCGTAAGGAGATAATCAACAAGGTGCAGCAAAATCATTGTCTGGATTATGCCAATGAGAGGATGAATGCTTTTGTTGAAGATGCTATGAAGCAACTGGATGAGATTAAGAATGAAGAGGCCTTGGCGAGTTTGAAGACTTTGGTGAACTTCTGTATAGAAAGAGATAAATGATTATGAAGAGACTTTTACTTTTAATATTTGTATTTGTTTTTGGCGCGAATTTGTCGGCTCAGAATTTCTTTGGCGGTATGACTGCCGGTGGCATCATGTCGCAAGTCGGAGGTGACATGCGTGGAGGTTATAATAAATTAGGTGTTGCTGGAGGTGTCTTCGTAGGATTAGATCTTTCTGAAGATATTGATTTTCAGCTGGAGTTGAAATACATCCAAAAGGGTTCAAGTTCTGCTGATATGGAAACTTGGACAGCTTACGATCCGTTTCTTATCAAGTTGGATTATTTAGAATTGCCTGTAGTTTTTGGATATAATCTTAATAAGATAAATGTCAATGGCGTAAATCTTAAATGGCTGAAGCTTGAATGTGGAGTGAGTTTCGATGTCTTGGTTAATTACAGGCAAGAAATTCGAGGTGATGTGGTACTTGAGAGCAATCCTTGGAGCCGAGTCGTTTTCAATACTGTCGTTGGCGCTAGAGTTGCTGTGAAAGAAAATGTCGAGATAGGTTTGCGTGCTGTTAACTCGATGACATCAATTTGTAATAGCTTTAAATATCCATATAGCAATGGCAATGTCACCTATATCCGTCGTCTTTTCAACAGATACGGTATGTTCAACGACGTCTTGCAGATAGCGGTGTTTTGGAGGATTTGATTTTAGAACTCTAAAATTCTAGAATTCTAAAGTTCTAAAACAATTCCAATTCTCCATTTGCCGCGCCTCGTGTTCTTCCTAAGTGTCGGTAAGCGAATTCTGTCGCTTCGCGTCCGCGTGGCGTTCTCATGAGGTAGCCTTCTTGTATCAAGAAAGGTTCGTATACTTCTTCGATAGTTCCAGCTTCTTCGCCGACTGCTGTGGCGATGGTGTTGAGACCGACAGGACCACCTTTGAATTTGTCTATTATTGTCGACAGGATGCGGTTGTCCATATCGTCGAGGCCGTGTTGGTCGACGTTAAGGGCTTTGAGTCCGATGCGGGCAATGTCGAGTGTTATCGTTCCGTTGCCTTGTATCTGTGCGAAGTCTCTGACGCGTCGCAGCAAGAGATTTGCTATACGCGGCGTTCCGCGGCTGCGGCGCGCAATCTCGAATGCTGCTTCATGCTCGATAGGGACTCTCAATATTGAGGCTGAACGTTTTATGATGTTTGATAATGTAGTCGCGTTATAATATTCCAATCTCATATTGATGCCGAAGCGTGCACGCAGTGGTGCTGTGAGCAATCCCGAGCGTGTGGTGGCTCCGATGAGAGTGAACGGATTCAAGGCGATTTGTACTGAACGAGCATTAGGACCGCTCTCAATCATGATGTCGATGCGATAGTCTTCCATAGCGGAATAGAGGTATTCCTCAACGATAGGGCTGAGACGATGTATCTCGTCGATGAAGAGTACGTCGTTCTTTTCGAGGCTGGTGAGAAGGCCTGCGAGGTTGCCTGGCTTGTCCAAGACTGGTCCGGATGTCATCTTCATTCCGACACCTAGTTCATTGGCGATGATGTGTGACAAAGTGGTCTTACCTAATCCCGGAGGACCATGAAGAAGTACGTGGTCTAACGACTCGCCTCTTTGCACAGCAGCGCGTGTAAAAATAAGAAGATTCTCAACGACTTGCTCTTGTCCGGCGAAGCTCTCAAAAGCCTCTGGACGCAATGCTCGTTCAATCTCTAATTCTTGCTTGCTGAATGACTTACCGTATGCGTCTAAATTCTCGTTCATAAAAAATACTTATGTCACAAAATTACATAAAATTTGTAGTTCTTGTATTATTTTTTTACCTATCTTAGCAGAAAATTATACAAAAAAATGAAATTGTTTTTAACGACATTATTATGTGTTGTTTCAATGTGTTGCTTCTCACAAAATGAAGGTTACGTTATTATAGAACAAGATCAACGTATTGAACAATTGATTCAAAGACAGAGAGAAATTCATGCGGCAGATAGCACCATAGATGGTTATAGAATTCAAATTTTTATGGAATCTGGCAATGATGCCGTTGAGCATGCTAATGCGGTCATCGAAGAATTTAAGCTTAAATATACAGAACTTCCTATTTATCTTGTTTTCGGTCAGCCTTATTACAGACTTAGAGTAGGTGATTTTAGAACAAGACTGGAGGCTGAGAATGTTTTCCAGACTTTAAGCAAAGATTATAAAAAAGCATTTATTACATCTGATAGAATACAATTGCCTTACAATGTTTTTTGTGATCCTTCGTTGGATGATGAGTTGGAAATGGATGATGAGTTGGATACAATAAATAATGAAACGATCATTACTAATGATTCTATTATAGATGTCAGGTAAACAGACTTGTCCAAATGGATTTCAGTGTTTTATGTTAATGAAATACTAATGTCAGATAAAGCACGTTTACTTAAAAATTAGGAATGGTTTTTGATTTCAAGCCTTAAAATTTTTACTATGGAAAATGAAGAAATAAATAAACAGATGGAGGAACTGTTCCGTCTTTTCAAGAAGATGATGGAAAAGTATCCGCCAGATTCAATGCCGGGTATCGATAAGGCTCAAGCAGAACAGCTTAGAATGATGTTGTCGAATTACGATAGCATGAAAGTCAGCTTCTCATCTGATATGTTCGGATTCTTCGATGAAGCAACGACAAAGAAAATACTCGCTAAATTGATAGGACAGCTGCGCGAACAATTGGGCGAAGATGCTCTTGATGAAGTAGTCGAAAAAGTGTCTGTCGTCGACCAGAAAGAAAAAGAGTTTGAACAGCTACCGACACAGGACAGATATGTCGCTCTTCTCGATGCAATAGATGAAGAGCTTAAGACCCCAAATCTGTCTATGGATAAAATAGATGAGTTGTTAGATAAAAGAAAGAAAATCCAGGATTCTATTTCAAAATAGTTACATAAGTTAAATATCAATATGAAAAAAACTTCTTTATTATTTGTTTTGTTGTTCTTGTTCACTTCATTGTCACAAGCTCAACTTATATCAGAAAGAACTCAGGGAAAAGTGATTATCGGTGCTGATATGTTTACTGACTTTAGCACAGGAAAGAAATACGATAATTTCAGTTTACGTGCAATAAACCAAGGTGTTAGTGTTTATTCAATGTTTAACTTTAAATTTGATAATTCTCCTCACTCAGCATCAGTGGGTGTCGGTTATACAGGTCACAACTATTATATGAAAGGTGCTTATCTCAGCAAGCCTTATCATGAAGTGACAGAGTTCGTGGACGTGCCTCATGACTATAAACTTAGCAAGATAAATGTCAACTATATTGATATACCTATAGAAGTAAGTTTCAGATTTGCTGATCAGTTCAAACTTACTGCTGGATTTAAGTTCGGTCTCTTGGCTGGAGGTAAATCTAAATTTGTAGGTGAATTGCTCGACGATGACCAAACCTATAGATTAAAGGCAAATAAGATCAACAACTTGGAAAAATACGTTTATTCGGTCACTTTACGTGCTGCATATAGAAGCGTCCATGTATTTATGTCATATCAGTTCTCAGATACTTTCAAAGTCGGTGCAGGACCTTCAGTTAGACCACTTTCAGTCGGTATCGGCGTAAGACCATTCTGATGAACTAAGGCTTTTGAACTAAGGCTTTTGAACCGATTATAACAAATTATATATTAATAAAGGTATAATAAATCCTACAGCAAATCCAGTGTAAATCTGTGAGGTGCTGTGGGATTTTAAGTATAATCTAGCGGAACCGACGACACCTGATAATATGATGCTTGAGATAAAATAAGGTAAGAATATCTGTGAGGATATTGTCGTCATAATTAAGAGCGTTGAGGAAAAAGCTCCCCATCCTATTTCGTGCATGCTGATCTTCCACCAGAAGTTGATCCAAAATACAATGACGCATAAAATCAGATTGCAGATTAGATAGAAATTGTATAGGGCTAAAGCATGTATGCCGTTGAAGAAACGACTGGTTATGTAAAGGAAGATTACAACGATAAAGATCGGGATAAACCGCTCTTCTCTTTTTTCCATTGTAAACGATTCTATTACATTACATTTCTTCAAGACAAGAAGAGATAGCGCAGGCAAAATAAAAGTGGTGCCGAAAATCACGGCCAGGCAAATCTCAGCTTTTATGAATGATACTTCGCAAATGCCTGATACGATGAATATAAGAAACATCCATGTCGGCAAGAGGATAGGATGAAATATTATCGATATAAATTGCGCTAACTTGTTCATTGTTGATTACATTTCTTTACGTAATCTTGCTACTGGAATGTCGAGTTGTTCGCGGTATTTGGCGATGGTACGTCTTGCGATGTTGTAGCCTTTGTCTTTTAATATCTGTGTCAAGACATCGTCAGTAAGAGGTTTGGATTTGTCTTCCTGTTCGATGCAGTCCATGAGTATCTTCTTGATTTCTCTTGTCGATACCTCTTCGCCTTCGTCGTTTGTCAGTGATTCGCTGAAGAAACTCTTCAATGGGAATGTGCCGAATGCAGTCTGGACGTATTTGCTGTTGGCGACACGTGAGATCGTTGAAATATCGAGGCCGACTTTTTCTGAAATATCTTTAAGAATCATCGGCTTGAGCTTTGTCTCATCGCCAGTTAGGAAATATTCCTTCTGATATTCCATTATGGCTTCCATTGTGACATACAAGGTGTTATGTCTTTGCTTGATGGCTTCGATGAACCATTTAGCAGAGTCGATCTTGTTCTTTACGAAGTTGATTGCTTCTTTGTTGCTTTTGCTGTTCTTCTGTTTTGAGAAGTCTGACAGCATGTCGATATAATCTTTGTTGACATGAAGTTCAGGAGTGTTGCGACTGTTCAATGTCAATTCCAGTTTTCCGCAGTTATTATAAATTGCGAAGTCAGGGATGACGTAATTTGAACGTTGTGCTCCACCTACTGAGCCTCCTGGTTTAGGATTAAGTTTAAGTATCTCTTTGAGTGCGGCGCGGAATTGTCTCTCGCTGATGCCGCTTTTCTTTATGATCTTGTCATAATGTTTTTTGGTAAACTCGTTGAAATACTGTCTGATGATTATGATAGGAAGAGTGTAGTCGATGTCTTCCTCATTGTCTTCCTGAAGGCGAAGCAATTGTATGAGCAGACATTCTTGCAGGTTTGTTGCTCCTACTCCTGCAGGGTCAAATTCTTGTATTATGTGAAGCACTTCCATGACTTCCTCTTCGCTTACGTCTATGTTTTGGGTAAAGAGGAGGTCGTCCATGATGCCGGTGATAGGACGGCTTAGGTAACCAGAATCATCGAGGTTGCCGATGATATAAGTGCCTATCTTGTATTTCTTCTCGTCGAGCTTACGATATCCAAGCTGTTGTATGAGAATGTCTTGGAAACTCTCTTCATCAGAGATCGGAGCTTCATAATGTTCGTCGTCGCGACTATGGTTGTTGGTTTTCAGTTTATATGCAGCGTCGTCGTCATCGTCGTCTTGCATATAATCGTCGAAGTCGGATAGAGGATCATATTCGTCGGCATCGTTGTCCATGTCGTTGTCATCAACCTCATTGTTCATGTCATTGTCCATGTCGTTGTCGACGTCCTCAAACGACTCGCTCTCTTCAAGAGCAGGATTTTCTTCTATCTCCTCTTTGATGCGGGAGCTGAGTTCCATAGTAGGAATCTGCAACAACTTCATCAAGAGAATCTGTTGTGGCGACAGCTTCTGCAGCATCTTTTGTGTCTGTGTCAGTCGTTGCGAGGACATGGAAGAAAATCCTTAAATTATCTTTAAAAATTAATATTCACAGTTTTTAGGAGTACGTGGGAATGCGATAACGTCGCGGATGTTGCCCATACCAGTGATGAATAACATAAGACGTTCGAAACCAAGACCGTAACCTGAGTGAGGTACAGAACCGAAGCGGCGTGTGTCTAAGTACCAATCTATTGATTCTGCTGGGATACCGACTTCTTCCATACGTTTTAACAATTTGTTGAGGTCTGTTTCACGTTCTGAACCGCCGATGATTTCACCGATGCCAGGGAATAAAACGTCCATAGCTCTAACAGTCTTGCCGTCTTCGTTTTGCTTCATATAGAAAGCTTTGATTTCCATTGGGTAATCAGTCAAGATAACTGGTCTCTTGAAATGTTTTTCAACGAGATAGCGTTCATGTTCTGATTGTAAGTCAACACCCCAACCTGTGACAGGATATTGGAATTTGCCTTTCTTGTTGTAGTTGCTGTTTCTGAGGATATCGATAGCTTCTGTGTATGTCAATCTTTGGAATGGGTTTTCTAAGATGAAGTGTAACTTCTCGATTAATTCCATTGATTTTTCTTCAGCTTTCTTATTCTTTTCTTCTTCTTGGAGGCGTTTGCTTAAGAATTGGAGGTCGTCCATGCAGTTGTCTAATGCATATTGGATCAAGAATTTAAGCATTTCTTCTGCCAAGTCCATATTGTCGTTGATGTCGTAGAATGCCATTTCTGGTTCGATCATCCAGAACTCAGCGAGGTGGCGTGAAGTGTTTGAGTTTTCAGCGCGGAAAGTAGGACCGAAAGTGTAGATCTTACCTAATGCTGTTGCTGCCAATTCGCCTTCGAGCTGACCAGATACTGTGAGGTTTGTAGCTTTGCCGAAGAAATCTTGTGAGAAGTCGATTTTGCCTTCTTCAGTCTTTGGCAAGTTGTTGAGGTCTAATGTTGTTACTTGGAACATTTCGCCAGCGCCTTCGCAGTCAGATGCTGTGATGAGAGGAGTATGGATGTTGTAGAAACCTCTTTCGTTGAAGAACTTATGGATTCCGAATACCATGCAGTGACGTAAACGCATGATAGCGCTGAATGTGTTTGTGCGGAAACGGAGGTGAGCGATTTCACGTAAGAATTCTAATGAGTGTTTCTTTGGTTGTAAAGGATATCTGTCAGGATCTGCTGCACCGATGAGTTCGATGCTTGTGACGTTCATCTCGACGCTTTGTCCGCTACCTGCTGATTTCACTAAGTTACCTGTTGCTGAAACAGATGCTCCAGTGTGCATCAAAGCGAGGCTTTCTTCTGGAATGACGTTGAGGTCGATTACCAATTGGAGGTTATTGATTGTAGAACCATCGTTCAAAGCGATGAAAGCTACGTTTTTGCTGCCGCGTTTGTTACGCACCCAACCCTTGACATTTATCTCTTTGTCAAGTTCTTGCATTTGTAATGCATCTTTAATCTCTGTACGTTTCACGATTATATTTCTTTAAAATTATTTTTGATTTTAATTAACTTACAAAGATAGTAAAAAGTCTAAAGGCAAAAGGCGAAAGACGAAAGTTTTTTTATGATTTTTTGTGTGAATGAATTATAAAAGTACGGTAATATAAAAAAATGACCTGAACATATTTACGATAATTATATTTTATATATTTGTTGCCATAAACATAGATTTATGGCAACAGAAATTGTGAAAGTTAAAGAGATAGAGTTTTACTCTATGAATGAAGAACAAACCTTGAATGCTTGCCTCGATACTATAGCCCTTGATATTATAGCCAAAGATAATAATATTACAGAAATGGCTGACCGGGTAACAAATATTACGTTCGAAAAGCTAGAAACGTATTCTTACTGGGTCGCATTATACCAGGGACATACTATGGTGGAATGCGTTGAGAAGGAAAAAAGTTCTAATTACTATAAATATTATCAAGACATTTTAGACTATCATATACAGCAGGTTAAAATATGGAAGCGTGAAAAAGATGCTCCAGATATAGTAGGTATTGAAAAAAATGTTATTTACAAGCAGAATGTCATTGATATCAGTAAATATCCAGATGTCAATGAGATGGACGCAGAAGAGTACATTAGGATGTCTATATGTGATGTTGATGATAGTTTTGTTTATGAAAGTATGAAATCATGTTATCCATCATTCCGTACTTGTGTTGGACAATATGAATATATTAGTTCTCTAGATAAAACGAGTGAATATGTGAATAAAACAAAAGTACTTAAACCATTTTACGAGTCACCTATACCGTGTATAATGTATGTGCCATGCTTAAAATGGAAATATAAAGATCTTAACGGGGTTTCTTACATTGATCCTCGTGATGGTAAAGTTTTGGGAACATCATTCCCTGAAAAAGACATGTCTTATAAGACTCCTATCTGGGCAAAAATCCTAAGCATTTTGATGTATTCGGGTTTAATAATATTCCCTATTCTGTGGTTTAAAGATGTGTTGAATTTTATTTTTATGTTGATAGGTATGGTTGGGAGCTTTCATATAGCGGAAGAGTTAAGTGTTATCAATCCGAATAGTTTTTATAGAAAGAAGCGTAAATATCATGGATTAATTCTTAAGAAGCTAAAGAAACGGTATATGGAAACAACAAAATAAAGGAGTTTTTATGAGAGATTTAAATATATATCAATTTTGTTATGATGAAGAAACCATACATGATAAATGCATTGACTTTTTGGTTAAAGAAAAGAAATATCCACTGAATATTGTACAGGAATTTTCTTTTGATAAAATGCAGAGAGTTGAAGCTCTTTGTGCAATGTATGTTTTCAATTGTGAAGTGTCTTGGGAATATAGAAAGACAGAGTGGGTTTATGATAATCATGCTTTGGGTGAAAAAAACTATAGTTGTAAGATTGTTAAATGGGATAAAGGCAATAGTATGGCATTCATTTCAGCATTTTGTCTTTTGAAAGAAACCAATACTTTGTTAGATAAAAGCTTTCCACTCTATTTTTCGAGAGACTTTGTTTTTAAAGATATTCCTGTTATTGGGAAAATGACTCCCATGGATTATACTAAGGTAAATCCACACCAATTTAGTCATAAAGCCATCAGGGAAAAGGCGGTCAGTTATATAACTAGTGATTACCCTGGATATACTATGATAGAAAGTATAGATTATTCCTATCCAAAGATTGTCAATGTAATATATCACACCTTACCATTCACTTATAAAGATAAAAAAAGCTTTATTAAAGTTGATCCTTTCACAGGTGTTTGCGAGGGTGTGAGTATGCCATCTGTTCTTACTACGAAACTGTTCAATATCTTTAAATAAGTAAGAAATTCGATCATGGAAAGACGCGGTAACAACGTCTTTCCATGATCGAATTATTTTAAACCAATATGTTACTTACTTGGTAAGAACAAGACGTAATCCGACGTCTGAGAGCTTCTTGTCAGTTTTATTAAAACTACGTTCGAACACTAAACAATTACCTTCGATATTATAACTGCCGCCTCGAAGAACACGTCCACGATAACTCGAGGATGCTCCCTTTGGATTTGTCTGTGGATTTGTGTTATAAGTTCCATACCAATCTTGACACCATTCATATACATTGCCGCTCATATCGTGTATGCCTAATTCGTTATCCAGCTTTGTCTTCACATTCTGTGAACGTTTTTCAGAATTATTTTTATACCATGCAACCTCATCTATATCATTGCTACCACTAAATATATGATCTTCTGATTTATTACCACCTCTTGCTGCAAACTCCCATTCCGCTTCCGTCGGAAGTCTAAATTTTTTGCCTGTAAGTTGATTTAATTTTTTGATGAATTTCTGACAATCGTTCCAAGAAACGTTTTCTACTGGTCTTTGTGGGCCTAAATTATAACTTGGGTTGCTGCCCATAACTGCTTGCCATAATTCTTGTGTCACTTCTGTCTCACCTATGTAATAATCAGATAACTTAACCTGATGAGGTATCACATTTGCACCAACAATATACCTATATTGGGCAATTTCTGAAGCATATCCCATTTTGAAAGTGCCGTTTTCTACTTTAATCATGGTAAAAGAGACTCCATTAACGGTAAACTTTTGTATATAATTTCTTTTAGATTCTATCCTGCCATTCAAATCTTGATCAAAATATATAGAATATTCTGTATTCAAATATTGTTCCTCAAGCTTTTGAGCGTTCTCATATTGTCTCATACTTTTCATATGATAACCTTTTTGTGACAAGTCATCTCCATCTTTAATACACGAATGATATTCGAGTATGTTTTCAATAGTTATATACTTATCTTCTGCGTTTTTATTAAAACGTCCAGAATGCTTAGTGTCACGATACTTTTTCTCTAGTGCACGGGCGGCAAGAAAACTATATCTACAATCGATATAATCTCTTTCTTTGAGTGAAGCGTATCCATCTTCAATTGATTCCTCATATCTTTTTAAATTGTTGTTGACAATAATATTTACTATAATGAAATAAAATATGACGCATACAGCAAGTGCAATCAATGTTTTTATTAGTCTTTTATTGCGCTCTTTTGCAGCTTTTTCTCTGCGGATATTGTCTTCCTCCACCATGCGTTTCCACTCTTCTTCTCTTCTACGCCTTCTTTCCTCTTTTTCTTTACGCTTAATTTCCTCATTTTCATACTCAATCACCATTTCTTCTTTTGCCGAATCATCATCGTCCAAAAACGATGTTTGTTCCATATTTTTAAAGTGTTGTTCTAGATCTGGCAATTCCATGACACAATACGCAGTGCCGTTCTCCTCAAATACGTCATATACCCTTATTTCGTTATTCTGCCCTAATTTTGTCATGGCAGTCTTTGCTTCCATAATATACCTATTCTTAATCATCTCAAAAGCCTCACTATCTTCCGTATCTGATACATATACGTTCGAAGTGTCGCCATAACGTTTACAGCATTCTTCAACAAAAAACTCCTCGACTACAACTCTGAGATTAAGATGCAAATCTTCTGCATAATAAGTGATGCTAAGCTCAGATTGTCCAAGTGCTTCACCTATTCTATATCTACCGTTCTGTAATAATGTATTTATTTGTAATTGCATAATATTATGTTTCTAATCAATCGATAGTATTCTAAATTTATATAAAGACTATATTGTATTGTTTTAACATTCACAAAGATAGTAAAAGTTTAATATAAAGATAAAAATATTAAAAACTGATAAATTAAAAATGTTTTGGTAAAAGACCAAAGACAAAGAGCTAAAGTTTTTTTTATTTTTGCAAAAAAAAGATGAGAGATAGTTTTGACATAAAAGGCTGGATTGAAAATCCCGATGAGCTCTTGCTTATCGCGGGACCATGTAGTGTGGAAAGTAAGGAACAGTTTTTTGATACTGTGATAAGACTATCTGAATTACAAGAAGTTAAGATTTTACGTGGTGGCATCTGGAAACCTCGAACTCGTCCTAACGGTTTTGAAGGAATAGGAGAGGAGGGCTTGAAATGGATGCGTGAGGTCTCGCAGACAACAGGACTTCCAGTCATGACTGAAGTAGCGACGCCGGAACATGCAGAGCTGGCGTTGAAATATGAAGTAGATGCTCTGTGGATTGGCGCGAGGACGACGGCGAATCCTTTCTCGATGCAGCAGCTCGCCGACACTCTTAAAGGTGTCGATATTCCTGTCTTCGTGAAAAATCCTATCGCTCCAGACCTTAAGCTCTGGATTGGAGCCTTTGAGCGTCTCGCTTCTTCAGGTCTCACTCATCTCGTTGCGATACATCGCGGATTCCAGGATACCAACGCTGCCCCTTATCGCAACAACCCTCGCTGGGAAATTCCTATCGAATTACATCGTAAAAACCCTAATATCCCGATAATCACGGATATAAGTCATATCTGCGGTTGTCGCGAGATATTGAAACCTACTGCGCAGAAAGCTCTCGATCTCGCGACAAACGGCCTTATGATAGAGTCGCATTGTAATCCAGAATTGGCTCTCACTGACGCTGATCAGCAGATAACTCCAGATGATTTGAAATCGTTGCTTTCAAATCTCGTGATTCATAAATCAAAGGCTAATAATGCTGATTTACTTCTTCATGAACTTAGAAATCAAATAGATAACATCGACGAGGAACTGTTGCAGCTTTTGGCTAAAAGAAGCGATATTTCTTCTAAGATTGGTGTGATAAAAAAGGAAAATAACCTCGCTGTGCTTCAACTCGACAGATGGAATTCAATATTGTCAAGTCATATCGAAAAAGGTAAACTCCTCGGTTTGAATGAAACTCTAGTCAAAGAGATTTTCGAAAGTATTCATAAAGATTCGATTGATAGACAGTTGTAGAACTAAGAACTAAGAGCTAAGAACTTTGAACCTTGAACTATGAAAAAAATACTCGTTTCTTTACTTTGTTTATTTCTATTAACGTTTGATGTTTTGGCAGATCCGTTGAATTCGTCTGAAAAAGTAATCAATGATTTTTTATCTAGAATTTTGGGACAGCAGTCAACAGACAACGGTCAACAGCCAATCCTCACTGTTTTAGACGAAAATTTAGGCCAACAGCCAATGGCCAATGGCCAACAGCCAGAAGCCTTTGTAATTACTTCAAAAGACGGTAAGCCTTGTGTTAAAGGCAATTCTATTTTGGCAATAACAACTGGAATTAATTGGTATCTGAATCATTATGCTAATATAAATCTGTCGTGGAACAGTTTATATCTCAATGATTTATCTAATGCTAATTTTCCTTTGCCTTTAAAAGATGAACGTCGTGTTTGTTCTGCCGACTATCGTTATTATCTCAACTATTGTACTTTCTCTTATTCTATGTCGGTCTGGACTTGGGAGCGCTGGGAGAAAGAAATCGACTGGATGGCCTTGCATGGTATCAATATGCCTTTGCAGATTGTCGGTTTGGATGTTGTTTGGAAAAAATTGTTGACAGAATATTACAATTACACTTCTGAAGAAGCTAATGCTTTCGTTGCTGGTCCTTGTTTTCAGGCATGGTGGGGAATGAATAACCTCGAATCTTGGGGCGGTCCTAATCCTGATTGGTGGTATGAGCGTCAGGCTGTTCTGGCGAAAAAGATATGTGACAGAATGCGCGAACTCGGGATGCAACCTGTGCTTCCAGGATTCAGCGGTATGGTGCCGAGCGACTTCACGGAGAAGACTGGGATATCGGCAAACGGACAAGGTCTGTGGTGTGGTTTCACTCGCCCTCATATCTTGAATCCTAATACTGATGACTTTAAGACAATGGCATCTAATTATTATAAGGTGCTCGCTGAGGTGATGGGAACGTCGCAATATTACAGCATGGATCCTTTTCATGAAGGTGCGAATACGAGCGGAATAGATGTGGCTTCGGCGTATGAAGCAATCGCTGATGCTATGTTTGCTGCAAATGATGACATAGATGAGAAATGGGTGATTCAATATTGGCAGTGGAGTTCTGAGCAATATCACGTTCTTGACCAGGTGGCGAAAGGCAATTTGATAATACTTGATTTGTTCTCGACGGCGCACACGCATTTCGGTGAATATAAAGGCCATGACGCCGTCTATTGCATGTTGCCTAACTTCGGAGGACGCTCTGGTTTCATGGGGCGTTTCAATGGCGTCATTGACGGTTATTTTGAAAATAAAGATTCACATTCTAACATAAAAGGCATTGGCGCGACTCCTGAAGCAATCGGTTCTGTACCTGTCTTATACGATATCCTGTTTGAATTACCTTGGCATAATGAAAAACCTGATGCAAAGGAATGGATGCGTAATTATACCATAAGTCGTTACGGACAAGAAAATGAACATGCGATTAAAGCTTGGGAGTTATTGCGTAATTCGGCATTGGATTGTAGGACAGCATTGCAGGGACCGCATGAGGCAGTGGTCTGCGCTCGTCCTTCGTTGACGGTTGACAAGGTGTCGTCATGGGGCGGGACGGATATCTTTTATAATCCAGATGACGTGAAAGAAGCAGCTCGTCTGTTGTTGAAGGCTGATCTATCTGGAGAAAACTATTATTTCGACCTTATTGAAATATCTCGTCAGGCTTTGATGGATGATGCTTATTATCTGTTAAAAGATATTAAGAAATTGTATGAGAACTCTGACACTGACTTTGACTCTAAATGTAAGATGTTCTTAAGTTTGATAAACGACATTGATAAATTACTCAATACAAACGAGAACTTTATGTTGGGACAGTGGACGCAGATGGCGCGTGCTATCGCTGATGAAGTGGATGGAACGACAGAGGCAGACAAAGATTGGCTGGAGCTGGATAATGCCCGTACTTTGATAACGACATGGGGCGATGAGGTCAACGCTAATCAAGGTGGCTTGCGTGATTATTCTTATAGAGCCTGGGGTGGTATGCTAAAGGATTTTTACTATCCACGATGGGGATATTTCTTTGAAAACGACTTGCAATCACCGGAAGAAGGTTGGTTTGCAATGGAGAGAGAATGGTGCTTTAACAAAGCATTGAGATATTCCGATAAACCGCAAGGCGATACCAAGAAGGTGTTGCGAAAAATCTGGAAAAGATATTTGTCCACAAAAAGACACTAATTATCACTAAAGTTTTAGTGCTGATTCGTGCAGATTAGTGGATATATGAAAATAGTGTATAAAAAAAGCCGCTTTATTAGCGGCTTTAATTTTTATTTTATTGCTTTGCGTCTGTTCTTGTCACCCCAGAGACCGTAAACTTCACTTACGTTACCAGCTGTGATGAAAGCGTTGATTTCGTTGTCGTTGATGAACTTCATCAAATCTGAGAACTCATCTGTTGACAAGAAAACTTCGAGTTTTACTTTGTCTTCACCGCTATAACCGCCTTTGACATTATAGATTGTCAAACCGCGTGAGATATCGTTGATGATGAATTGTCTGATTTTTTCGTGATCGTTTGAGATGATGCTGACTTTCTTCTTTCTGTTGAAGCTAGCTGTGAAGTAGTCAACAACCAAACCGTTGATCCATGTACCGATTAAACCGATGATAACCAAACGAGCAGGGTTGATCATGAAAGCTGTGCAGCAGATAACCCAACCAGCAACAGATACTGATGTTCCAATGTCGAAGTGTAAATATTTGTTAACGATTTTTGCTAAGATGTCGAGGCCGCCTGTTGATGCGTTAATCTTGAACAATACTGCTTGTGCTAAACTTAACATGATAACGAAGCAGCAGAGGTCGAGCCAAAGGTCGCCCATGATTGAAGGGATTTCAGCGCCTTTTTGGATGTAGTTTTCGTATGGGAACCAT
>JAZKYV010000040.1:0-97133 GCA_045612345.1 Bacteroidales bacterium | reverse complement strand
AAAACAAACTAAAATGACATCTAAGTTTCTATTGAAAGTTTGTGGTGTAATATTTTCCGTATGTTTTTGTGTCATATATTTATTAACAGAGTCATTATCAGATTCATTACTAAAAAATATCATATATTATACCTTTTGTATATTAATGGGAAATCTTTTTGCAGTATTTATCTGGATAGTAGCCATTTCCTCTTCTTTCAAAATTACAAAACGTTCATATAAAATTATTGAAAATCTCTCAGAAGACATTATTGACACATACAGAATATCTTTGATGGTCAAGAACGCAAATGACAAGAACAATTATCCAGTATGTAGGGTGATTGGTCAAAAAGACAATTTTTTGTTTATTCTATGGAGCAACAACTCACAAATGTTTTTCACATTATTGAGTAATCCTAGCAGTATTTGGATGATGAAAAACAAACTCGACAGAAAGTACAGAAAAGAACATATTGAACTGGTAGGCAATGGCTTCAGAGAAGTATCGAAACTAAAAAATTGGCGCAACATAACCAAAGAAGATTTCGACAAACGCATACAACGCCTTATCGAGATAACACAAACGGAGAATCCTGAGTATTAAGATATGTTATCGGAATAACTATTGTAATACCCCAACAAAAAAACCTCGCGAAACCTTTTCAGATTCCGCGAGGTTAATATTATTGATTGTTTGACCTAGTTCAAGGTTCAGAGTTCAACGTTCAAGGTTTTACTTGACTTCTTCAAAATCAACGTCAGTAACGTCATCGTTGCCGTTGTTTGGATTTTGTCCTGCGTTAGGGTCTTGTGGACCGCCTTGTGCTCCGGCGTTCTTGTACATCTCTTCTGATGCCTTTTGCCAGATAGCGTTCATCTCTGCCATTGCTGCGTCGATGCCAGCGATGTCTTGTGCTTGATGTGCTGTCTTCAACTTGCCAAGTGCGCCTTCGATTTCTGCTTTCTTGTCAGCTGGCAATTTGTCGCCGTATTCCTTCATTTGTTTTTCTGTTTGGAAAATCATTGAGTCGGCAGCGTTCAATTTGTCAACGCGTTCACGTTCTTTCTTGTCAGCGTCAGCGTTAGCTTCTGCTTCTGCCTTCATTCTCTTGATTTCTTCTTCGCTCAAACCTGATGAAGCTTCGATTCTGATGCTTTGTGACTTGCCTGTAGCTTTGTCTTTTGCTGAAACGTTCAAGATACCGTTTGAGTCGATGTCGAATGTAACTTCGATTTGTGGAACGCCACGTGGTGCTGGAGGTATGTTATCCAAGTGGAACTTACCAATAGTCTTGTTTTGATTTGCCATTGGACGTTCGCCTTGCAATACGTGGATTTCAACGCCTGGTTGGTTATCGACAGCTGTTGAGAATGTCTCTGACTTGCGTGTAGGGATTGTTGTGTTTGCTTCGATGAGTTTTGTCATAACGCCACCGAGTGTTTCAATACCTAATGACAATGGAGTAACGTCGAGTAAGAGAACGTCTTTAACTTCACCTGTCAAAACACCACCTTGGATTGATGCGCCGATAGCAACGACTTCGTCAGGGTTAACGCCTTTTGAAGGTTCTTTCTTGAAGAAATCTTTAACGATGTTTTGGATAGCTGGGATACGTGTTGAACCACCAACCAAGATAACATCGTCGATGTCGTTTACTGTCATGTTTGCGTCAGCTAAAGCTTTGCGGCATGGTTCGATAGTAGCGCGGATTAAATCATCGCATAATTGTTCGAACTTAGCACGTGTGAGTTTGCGAACCAAGTGTTTAGGTCCTGTTGCTGTTGCTGTGATATATGGTAAGTTGATTTCAGTTTCTGTTGATGATGACAATTCAATCTTAGCTTTTTCTGCAGCTTCTTTAAGACGTTGCAATGACATAGGATCTTTTCTGAGGTCCATGTTTTCGTCTTGCATGAATTCTTCTGCGAGCCAGTTGATGATTTTGCCGTCGAAGTCGTCGCCACCGAGGTGAGTATCACCGTTTGTTGATTTAACTTCGAAAACGCCGTCGCCGAGTTCGAGGATTGAGATATCGAAAGTACCGCCACCGAGGTCGAATACTGCTACCTTAACGTCGTTTTTCTTCTTGTCGAGACCGTATGCCAAAGCTGCTGCTGTTGGTTCGTTGATGATACGGCGTACTGTGAGACCTGCGATTTCGCCAGCTTCTTTAGTAGCTTGACGTTGAGCGTCGTTGAAATATGCTGGAACTGTGATGACAGCTTCTGTTACTGTTTGGCCTAAATAGTCTTCAGCAGTTTTCTTCATCTTTTGAAGAACCATTGCTGAGATTTCTTGTGGAGTGTATAATTTACCGTCAATGTCAATACGTGGAGTATTGTTTGGTCCTTTTACGACTTGGTATGGTACGCGGCCGATTTCATTTACCATCTTGTCGTATGTTTCACCCATGAAACGTTTGATAGAGTAGATAGTTTTCAATGGGTTTGTGATAGCTTGACGTTTTGCTGGTTCGCCGACTTTACGTTCGCCGTTGTCTGTAAATGCTACCACTGATGGGGTTGTGCGGTGACCTTCGCTGTTAGGGATAACTACTGGTTCGTTACCTTCCATAACTGCAACGCATGAGTTTGTTGTACCTAAGTCAATACCAATGATTTTTGACATAATTTGTTTCTCCTATTTTTATTGTTTGTTTAATTGTTCTTGCTTTTTTATAACTGCCACAATATGACAGCGCCACATTTTTGTCAATCATTATGCCAATGGATTTTCAACATGTCAGATTTATTTTTACATAAAAACAAAAAAGTCACTAAAGCAGTGACTTTCATTAAGTTATTTTTTTATTTATCTTTAAATACTAAATATGACATAAAGAAATTTTAATGACAAAACGACAGCAGAGTTTTAAAAGTCAACAGACAACGGTCAACAGACAACAGACTTTAGGTTCAAAGTTCTGAGTTCAATAATTCCCCACAACTTTCTTGAATCCCCATTCTGGATATTTATGTACCAAAGTATTTATGGATTGTTCGTTGACATCAACTATCTTGCGGCATACCGAGCGAGAGGAGAATATTCCGACACCGTTTTCTATGTTTGTATATTCAGGAGTATCCATTATTGCGCTTCCTGAGTTTTGTATTAATATATAATTGTACAGTTCGTCGCCTGTTGAGGTTATGATGATTTCAAAACAATCGACAAAACGCTGGGTATATGTAGATGTATTATTGACGATATTGGCATCAGAAGCGAGTTTAGTATAGAATGTTGTAGGAGTATAATTCGCAAACATATTCATGGTGCTGCTGTTATACATCTCAACGCCAGTTCCTGAACCGAAGAACCATCTCATCTTATGATGCGTTGTATCGCTTTGACCTGGATCGATTTGTTTGTAGTGGAAATAACCTATCACTTCATAATAAGCGGCCAACTGGTTAAACTGATTTGAACGCCACTCGATTCTATTTGTTGAAGGAGATTCAAAACTAATACCGATCATCGGTTTTCTTACTGTCGATCCGCAGATGGTCTTTACCTTAGAAGTTATGACTTCGCCATCTTTACGATTTATAACCAACTTATACTCCTGATTTTCCAACAGCTTTTCTGTTGTATAATAAAGAACCTGATTCACTCCGCTGTAGAACAATCCGTCCGGATCATAAGGTTTAAAGACCGAAGTTGTATCTAATGTAACTGTTCTAACGATATTAGGATTTGCGGCAAATTTTCCGGTAAGAGTGACATCAAGTTTGTAATCATAATTGCTTGCCGAATAATCAGGAGCCAGTTCAATGGCATTACCTGTGAATGATTTTGTTATCTTAAGATAATTGGTGTCAGCTTCTACGTCAAGGTATCCATAAACAGCAGTGACCTCTTCTCCATCAGCAAAGATTTTGACGCTGTTATCACATGAATTAAAGATAATTATAGAAAGAATTACGAATATAGATAAGATTAGTCTTCTCATTGTAAAAATAAGTTTTAAATATAGGCAAAGATACTATTTTTTTATATACTTTTGTCTTCTCAAAACAAAAGAAATGTATTTATCACATAACGTATCTTTAGTAACGACTCACGTCCTTCAAAACATGAAGAACAACGGTGAGAAAATTGCCATGTTGACAGCATACGACTATTCAATGGCAAAGATTTTAGACGAATCAAACATTGACATCATTTTGGTTGGCGACAGTGCGTCTAACGTGATGGCTGGTTACAAGACCACCTTACCTATCACTTTGAACGAGATGATCTACCACGCTTCATCAGTATGTCGCGCCGTGAAACGTTCTTTCGTCGTTGTCGACTTACCTTTCGGAACATACCAAGGTAATTCAAAAGAAGCTTTGAACTCAGCGATTCGTATCATGAAAGAATCAGGTGCAAACGCTGTCAAGATGGAAGGCGGACGCGAAATCCTCGAGTCTGTTGAACGTATCATCAGCGCTGGCATCCCTGTCATGGGTCACCTCGGACTCATGCCACAAAGCAACAACAAGTTCGGCACATATATCGTTCGTGCTAAAGAAGATGAAGAAGCACAACGTCTTCGCGAAGATGCTCTCTTATTACAAGAAAAAGGATGCTTCAGCATCGTCTTGGAAAAGATTCCAGCAACTCTCGCAACAGAAGTGACAAAGTCATTGAGAATTCCTACTATCGGCATCGGCGCAGGTTCTGGAACTGACGGACAAGTTCTCGTGCTTCACGATATGCTCGGAATCAGTAACGACTTCTCTCCTCGTTTCTTGAGAAGATATAACAACTTGTACGACGGAATCAAGAACTCAGTACAAGCTTATATCAACGATGTTAAAGACATCAACTTCCCTAACGAAAACGAGCAATATTAATATGAGACAACCAATAGAAGAACGTATATTGTTTGAAGACAATCATCTCTTGATTGTTAACAAGTTGCCTTCAGAGATAGTACAAGGCGACAAGACCGGTGATGTCTGTCTTCTCGATGACGTTAAATCTTATATCAAAGAGGCTTACAACAAACCTGGCAATGTCTTCGCTGGTTTGGTACATCGCATCGACCGTCCTGTCAGCGGTGCTGTCATCTTCGCCAAGACAAGCAAGGCTTTGAGTCGTATGACTTTAAAAATCAAAGAACGTGAGTTCAGTAAGACATACCTCGCCATAGTGAAAAACAAACCTCCTCAAGAGGCCGGCGAGCTGTCAGATTATATGGTCAAGAACGAGACTCAGAACAAGTCTTATATCGTCAGTTCCAACACTAAAGGCGCTAAGCTGGCACAGCTGAGATATCGTGTCATCGGCAGTTCCGATTCTTATTATCTCCTTGAAGTTGAACTCATCACAGGACGCCACCATCAGATCAGAGCGCAGCTGGCACATATGGGCTGCCCTATCAAAGGCGACCTCAAATATGGATTCCCTCGTTCAAACCCAGACGCTTCAATAAGCCTGCACGCTTATAAAGTGAAATTTGAACATCCGACATTAAAGACACCTATCGAAGTAAAAGCTCCTAAACCAACAGGAAACCCTTGGGACGCTTTTCAAATTGAAAGTTGAAAATTGAAAATTGAAAGTTATAGGGACGTGATTTTATCGCGTCCTTTTTTTTATGAGACGCCACAGGAGTGATGTCTCTACAAGAGGTTGCTGGAAAATAAGAAGCTCTTTTTTTACAGGGGATGCGTTAGGGATTGCAGCGGCATCCTTTGCGAGTGTGCGAGCAAAGATAGAGCGGAAAGCCCGACGGCGATAGCCGGAACGCCCAATGAAAGACTAAGGACTAAAGTTCTATGTTCAAAGTTCAGAGTTCAAGGTTCAAGGTTCAAAAAATAAATTCCTCATTCCTAACTCCTAATTCCTAATTAAAAATTCGTATCTTTGTAAGCTAAATTACACACATAATGTACGCTTTATTTAAAAAAGAGATAAGTAACTTCTTAAACTCTCTCATAGGAATTATGGTGATTGTCATTTTCTTGTTAATCACTGGTTTATTCTTATGGGTTTTTCAAAGTGATTTCAACATCATGAGTTTCGGCTATGCCAACTTGGACAGCCTTTTCATCTTAGCCCCATGGGTGTTTTTATTTTTGGTACCAGCAGTGACAATGCGTAGCTTTGCGGAAGAGAAACGTACAGGCACAATGGAGATGTTATTCACAAAGCCATTGTCAGATTGGCAGATTGTTCTCGGCAAATACCTCGCAGGCGTCGCTTTGGTAATCTTGGCACTCATCCCAACATTGATCTATTTCTTCTCAGTATATCGTCTGAGCCAGCCTGTCGGCAATGTCGACGTTGGCGGAGTCTGGGGTTCTTACATCGGACTCTTCTTCTTGAGCGCAACATTCGTATCAATAGGATTGTTCTGCAGCTCAATAACCAACAACCAAATACTCGCATTCTTGTTATCCGTGTTCTTATGCGGATTCTTATACATCGGCTTCGATATGATCTACTCAATGGCATTGTTCGGAAAAGTAGATTTGTTCATACAGCATCTCGGAATGTCATCGCATTACAGTTCATTGAGCCGCGGCGTAGTCGACACTCGCGACATTCTTTATTTCATCAGCGTGATTGTATTATTCTTGTCATCAACAAAATTAGTGTTGTCAAGTCGTAAATGGTAAAAGGAGGAATGATGAAAAACGAACGTAAAAATCTTAAAAAGAATCAACTTATATCATTTGGTGTCACATTGATTGTCATTATCGCGATCAACATCATCGCTTCTTTCGTATACACACGTTTCGATTTGACAAGCGAGAAACGCTACACTCTTTCTGACACTTCCAAAGAGATTTTAAAGAACCTCGATGACTATGTCTACTTCAGAGTGTATCTCGAAGGCGACTTCCCTGCAGGTTTCAAGAAGTTAAGAAAAGAGACCAAAGAGATGCTCGACGAGTTCAGAGCCTACAGCAAATTCGTCGATTATGAATTCATAAATCCTTCTGAGAGCAACGATGCAGCAGAGAGGAACGAGACCTACAAGCTCTTGTACCAAAGCGGGCTCAACCCTACAGAAATCGCGATGCAGACCAAAGCCGGCGCTCAGCAACTTATCATCTGGCCTTGCGCTTTAGTAAGTTACCAAGAAAAAGAGAAACCTTTGGATTTACTCGACACTCATATCGGCGAATCATCAAATCAGGTCTTGAACAACTCAGCTCAGAACCTTGAATATAAACTCATCAGCTCTATCAAAGAGTTAACACAGGAGAAAAAAGCCAGCATCGCCTTCATCGAAGGTCACGGCGAACTCAATGAGAACGAGGTCTATGACATCACAAGAAGTCTTCAAAAGAAATATAACGTACAACGCATAAGTCTCAACGAACAGATAACTGCGCTGAACAAAAGAACAGTGACTCACGACAGCAGCATCGTGATATCATCTAATTATGACGCTATCGTCATTGCAAAGCCAACGAAGCCTTTCTCTGAAAAAGACAAGTTCATCATCGACCAATACGTCATGCACGGAGGCAAGATACTCTGGCTCATCGACCCTGTCTTCGCGACAATGGACAGCCTTCAAGTATCGGAATCAACAATAGGCAACGCCTTGAACGTCAAACTTGACGATATGTTCTTCAAATACGGCTTACGCCTTAATACAAACCTCCTCCTCGACCTCAACAGCGCTAAGATAGCCTTGAGAACAGGACAGATGGGCGGACAAGCTCAGATTGAATATTTCAACTGGTATTATTTCCCATTGCTCAACGCAGGATCAAACAACAGCATCGTAAAGAACATCAACCCTGTAAAGGCAGACTTCGTCAGTTCCATCGACCCTGTCATCTCCGACTCTGACGTTCAAAAGATTCCTTTACTAAAGACATCGAACTACACCAATATATCAAATGCTCCAGCATACATCACGCTCGGCATGTTGCGCCAAAAGCCTGACCAACGTATGTTCTCACAAAAAAGCCAGAACGTAGCTTATCTGTTAAAAGGTGAATTTGAATCACTTTACGCAAACAGAATGACATCAGGAATAATGGATTCAAAGGAAATAGGATTCAAGACCATCAGCGAACCAACATCAATGATTGTTGTTGCCGACGGCGATATCATCCGCAATCAATTCCATATCCCTAAAGGCTACCCACTCCCTCTCGGCTTCGACCAATATACACAGACAACCTACGGCAACAAAGAGTTCATCGAAAATGCCATCAGTTATCTCGTCGACGGAGAAGGTCTCATCGAAATAAGAACTCGCGAGTTAAAGATAAGACTCCTCGACATGAACAAGGTCAACAACGACGCACTCTTATGGCAGATCGTCAATGTCGTATTGCCAAGTGTCGTTATGGTGATATTCGGCTTTATCTTAGCCTTCATAAGAAAAAGAAAATATGCAAAATAATAAATATATGAAAAAGAATCGTTTAGCAATAATCATAACATCTGTATTGATCGTAGTAGCAGTCGTTCTTTTATGGAACAACCGTTATCTCACAACATTACGCGGCGAGGCATACGATTTCACAGTACGCGACACAGCTTCTGTGACACGACTTTTCTTCGCTGACAAAAGCGGCAACCAAGTGCTATTAAACAGAACTGAAGACGGCTGGAAAGTCAATGAAAAATATGACGCTCAGCAGACAATGGTAAACAATATGCTCTACACTCTCGACAAGATGAGAATAAAAATGCCAGTGTCACTTGCATCACACGACAACGTCATCACTCGTATGGCCGGTACTAACACAAAGGTTGAAGTTTACCAAATAGTGCCTCGTATCAACTTGTTCAATAAAGTAAAGTTGTTCCCTCACGAGAAACTGACAAAGGTCTTCTTTATTGGCGACGTCACACAAGACAACAGCGGCACTTACGTGCTTAAAGAAGGTGCTGACAAGGCATATATCGTTCACCTTCACGGTTTCAGAGGTTTCATCAGCTCTCGTTTCAGTGCCAACCAAGAAGACTGGCGCGATCATAAGATCATCTCTGAAAACATCAGCAACATCGCTTCTTTACAATTAGAATTCAACAACGACCCAGACAACAGCTATGTCATAAATGAAACAGGTCATTACAAATACGAAATGAAACGTCTCAACGACGGATCTAATGTTGACATCGACACCATCCGCGTGCTCAACCTTCTGTCATCATTCGGTGACGTACGTTTCGAGGCTTTCCTTTCAGACATAACACAAGAACGCCGCGACTCTATCATCAACTCGCCTTATCAAGAGAGACTCACCCTCACCACAAAAGACGGCAGACAAAATGTCATCAGAACATATACAATGAGAATCAACGCCTCAGCATTTGGATTTGAAGAAAACGACTGGGACGACGACCCTGACCATAAATATGCTTATATAGAAAACGATGACGAACTTGTCATGATACAAGACTTCGCTTTTGGCAAGATACTCAGACCTGCAGAATATTACGAAAAGGGCTACGTAGCACCAAAACGTACCATCTATATTGAAGAGATGGAAGAGATTCCAAGCAGCAGTCTTCCATTTTAAGACTCTAAGTCACCGAGACACCAAGTCGCCAAGGTGTTTTGAGGATTAATAAAAAATGCGTTAACAATCATTAACGCATTTTTTATTGCCATTCCCAAAACCTCGGAGTCTCGGCTACTTGGTGACTTGGTGTCTTATTCAAATACTTCTATTAAGATACTCCGAATAATCTTCCGGTGTACTCTTATATTCTTTGCCGTAAAGCGCAGAGTTTATCAAGAAGTCGGCAGAAGCGTGGTTACATGCTGTAGGCACATCATAAAGCACGCTCAATCTTAACAATGCCTTGACGTCAACATCATGAGGCTGACTTGTCATAGGATCCCAGAAGAAGATTAGATAATCGATTTTTCCTTCAGAGATAAGAGCTCCTAATTGTTGGTCGCCGCCCAATGGACCCGACTTCAATCTATTGATATTAGGTAATACTGAGGATAAAATCTTACCTGTGGTGCCTGTAGCGTAAAATTCATTGCCTATGAGCTTTTCAGCATGTTCAGTAACCCATTTCAAAAGGTCATCTTTCTTTGCGTCATGCGCAACAAGAGCTATTGTTTTCATGTTTATTGTTTTATTGAGCCTAAAAAATCGGTCACTGACTGTCTGTCAAGTGACCGATATCTAATTATTCGTATTCGTAATATTCTATGACATCGCCGTAACTTTTTGTCACAGGGAATTTGCCATCGTAAGTGTAGCTGATATATTTTGTATCAGTGTATGAAAATCCCATATATGAACTGACACTAGTTATTTCTACTACATTGTTTTTATTAGCAAAAGTGCAAAGCTCGTCAACATCCATACCGAAGAAATTACCAAAAGGATTCTGATAATTGTCATAGCTGAAATAATGCTTTTCTGAATAATTTCCATATTCCACTTCTATCTCCGAGATATTTTTTCCAAGCCATTCAATATCCATCTCTATATTTTTCTCGCCACGTTCCATAGGTTTATTATCCAAGGCTTTTTCAATAGGTGTAAGTACTATTTCTGGAAGAACGTGTTTCATTGATGCAGACGATGCTTTTAAATCAGTCATATCTATATCTTTGCCTACTACTGTTATTTCAGATAATTTGTTGTCATCATATTCAAACTTATAAACAACAGGTTTGTCAGCGCCTTCTAAATAACAGTTGGCCTGATACAATCTGTCATTAGTTCCATAGAGATATTCTGTATACGCCTCACCATTTTCAGTTTTCACTGTCAGCACCTGACCTTTATCATTATAAGTAAATACCTCAGTGTAATAATTTAATTGGACATTGTCTGCCGAGATGTAATAATCGATAGATTTCAATTGATTTCCCTCCCAGTTCCATGCTTCTGAGAGATGTTTTCCTAGACCTAAGTCAACGTAAATCTTGCTTATTTTTTCTTTAGGGTTGTAAGGTTTGGTCTTTTGGCATGAGGTAAATGTTACTGCAAATAAGGCTATTGCAAGTAATAACGCTGTTTTTTTCATAATTAAAATCTCTGTTATATCCCATCGAGCCATCGGTGTTAGTAATGTTAGTTAATAAGTCGTAAATTTAACGTAGTAAAGATACGAAATATTTTTGAATGATGAAAAAAATTTTAACTAAAGCAGTTGGTTTGGGGCCATAGTTATTTAAAACAAAAATCCCTCCGCTAATCAATGATTGACGGAGGGATTTATAATTACAAATATATGAGACGCAGCAATGAACATCGTGTTTATTTTCAGACGTGTTCATTGATACGTCTCTACAATTATGAATTCTTCACAGCTTCACCTATTGCCTTACCGAGATTATAGAGTCTCTCTACGTCTTCTTGGCGACAAGGTGCGCCTTTCACCTCGACAGATTCTACTGGACGTTGCCATTCGTTTTTGTCAGCAATGCCGTTGATGTATTTAACACCGCCGCCGCCCCAGCTCATGCCGCCGAATACGCCGTAGACCTTGTCCTTAGGCTTGAATTCTGTGAGTTCGTGTAATAATAATGTCATGTCTGGGAATACGCTGCCATAGTGAGCGCTGGCTCCGATAATGCAGCCTTTATATTTCCAGATGTCACTGATGATATGTGACACCTCTGTCTTTGACACGTCGTAAATCTTGATATCCTTAACACCGGCTTCTGCCACGCCGCGAGCGATGATGTCTGCCATGAGAGCTGTGTTGCCATACATCGAACCATAAGCGATGACAACGCCTTCATCGTTACCACCTGTGCTCCATTTTACGTATCTGTCGAAGACCCATGATATATTGCTGCGCCATACCAAACCGTGTGATGGAGCAATCATCTTGATTTCAACTGGAGCAAGTTTCTGCACCGCTTTCACGACCTGACTTGCAACCTTGCCTACGATGTTGGCATAGTAACGACGCATATCGTCTTCATAGAAGTCGAGGTTAGCTTCATCATCGAAGATGCAGCCGTTGAGAGCACCGAAGCCGCCGAAAGCGTCATTAGAGAATAATATCTTGTTGGTTTGTTCGTATGTCACCATGGACTCTGGCCAGTGAACCATAGGAACTGTGAAGAACTGAAGTGTGTGTTTTCCAAGGCATAATGTCTCGCCGTCAGCAACAATCATCTTGTTATTCAATGGTCCGTAGAATGCTTCGAGAGGACCGAAAGTCTTAGCGTTGCCTATAACTTGCACTTCTGGATATTCCTGTACGATAGCACGTACAGCGCCGCTATGATCTGGTTCATCGTGGTTGATGACAAGATAATCTATCTTGCGATCACCGAGAACGGTCTTGATTTTAAAGAGGAACTCAGCCATGAAGCTTACTTCCACCGGGTCGATGAGAGCTACTTTTTCATCGACGATAAGATAAGAGTTATATGAAACGCCATTAGGCAATTCCATATGATTTTCAAATAATTCAGTTTTTCTGTCATTAACACCGACATAGAAAATGTCGTCGGTCAAGTTGATTTTTAGCATAATTAGTTTAGTATTGGTTTTTATTTTCAATTAAAATACGCATGAGCTTTCCCCATGCGTATGTTTAAATTATCAATCTTCTGGTGAAAAATTTTCTGTTCCGACTCCGCAAAGTGGGCATGTCCAATCTGCAGGAAGTTTTTCAAATGGTGTACCTGGCTCAACGCCGTTATCTGGGTCACCTACTGCTGGGTCATATACATAACCACAGACATCGCAAACATATTTTTTCATTTTCTTAATTTTTAAAGTTAAACAATAATATCAATGCAAGTCATAGTTTCTTCTTAAATACTGAAGACGTTCAACGACTCTTATATCTTCTTTTTTATTCACAATGCCTCTGAAGTCATCAACACTTTCAAAGCCATGTCTATCCATCCATGCCTCTACATCAGCATTTATTTGCTTTATGTAGTCGATGCCATTGCGATACAAAGTGCTGCACACCTGAACCGACTTAGCGCCAGCCAAGATCTGTTTCACTGCGTCTTCGCCTGTATAAACACCTCTTGACGCAGAAAGTTCACATGGAATCCCCTGAGATGACAAAAGAGAGATCCAGCGGAGAGTGTTGTGGTTTTCCTCTGGAGCTGATATTGAATTTCCAGGGACGACTTTCATCTTCTCGACATTGATGTCGGGATTATAGAAACGATTGAAAAGCACCAGGCCTTTAGCGCCTGCTTTCGCCAGACCGAAAGCAACACGACTTATATTGGTGAAATGATCGCCGAGTTTGACGGATACTGGTATATTAATATTTTTCTCGACTTCCGTAAGAATGTCGACATATTCTTCTTCTATATATCTTGGATCGAGATCTCTATCGAATGCTGCTATCGCGATATTCAATTCCAATGCGTCAGCGCCTGCATATTGAAGCTCTTTCGCGATTCTGATCCATTCTCCCTTGTCGAAACAGTTGACACTCGCTATGATTGGTATGTCAACCATCTTCTTAGATTCACGGACAAGACTCTCATAAAAATCCAACTCAGTACCACGCATATGTGTGTTGAGATACTCTTGAGCCTCAGGATATGAATCATAAATATCAACATCTGTATATCCTTCTTCTCTTTTTATCTCCGACACGATCTGTTCTTCAAATATGGATTTAAGAACTACAGCGCCTGCGCCTGCTTCAGCGCAATGCTTGATACTTTCGACACTTCCTGTCAATGTTGAACTACTTACGATAATAGGAGATTTTAGTTTTAGTCCGAGATATGTTGTTGATAGCTTCATTAGTTTATTTTTTTTACCTCACAAAGGTAACGCTTCTTTTTGAAAAATGAAAATTTTTTCAAGAAAAAAAAACGTACTTTTGCGCTCTATTTTTCATCATTATGAATAACAAGATTAAAGGTTATTTGTTCGCAGCCATTTCTGCTGTCACCTACGGAATGAATCCATTATTTGCATTGCCTCTTTACAAAGCCGGGATGGATCTTTTTTCCGTGTTATTTTTCCGCTATCTCATCGCGATACCTATCTTGGCCGTGATGCTCAAGATACGTCGACGCGACTTCTCCTTCGAGAAAAAAGACATTATTCCATTGATAATATTAGGAGTCTTGTTCGCGCTGTCTTCCATAACCTTATTCTCAAGTTATCACCATATGGATGCAGGCATCGCCTCGACGATATTATTCGTATATCCTATCATGGTGGCGCTTATCATGTTCATCTTCTTCAAAGAAAAGATTTCGATAAAGACGATGGCATGCATAGCTGTCGCCTTATTAGGAATCGCGCTGCTATGCAATAGCGGCGAAGGAGCTGTCGTCAGCATGAAAGGTGTTCTTTTCGTCATCGGTTCTGCATTGTCATATTCCATCTACATCGTATTCGTAAACAAGTCACGCATAAAGAAAATGGCGACTATAAAAGTCACCATGTATGTTTTGCTTGTAGGCTGGATCATCTTCGCGATAAGAGCTTTAGCATGCGGAACATTAACGACACCTCCATCAGAAAGCTGGTGGCTCTGGGGCAACATCATCGCATTATCAATATTCCCTACAGTAATCTCGTTGATATGCACTACAGAAGCCATCCAATATATAGGTTCAACGCCAACAGCAATCTTAGGCGTTTTAGAACCTGTCACAGCAGTGTTCTTCGGCATAGTAGTCTTCCATGAAGTCATGACGACACGCATCGTCATAGGCCTGATACTCGTCATCACCTCTGTGACTTTCGTCATCGCCGGAGGCAATATCGGAAAGATTCTGTTAAGATTAAGGAAAATGTTTCCGAAACTTAAGACACCGAGACGCTGAGGCCAAATATCAACAGTCATCAGTCTGTGTCAATAGTTCTGAGTTCATAAAAAATCCCCGCGTAAAAAAAATACGCAGGGATTTTTTATTTGGACGCGATAAATCGACGTTCCTACAAACTTTCAATTTTCAGTTTTCCATTTTCAACTTGCTTAGAAAGGACCTCCGCCGCCGCTTCCATATGTTGTCACCATTCCGGAGATTGTCACGCTCTTAGATGATGTCTCTCCTGAATATGTTGCTCCTGTGTAATATCCGTAGAAATTCTCACCGCCAGTGATTGTACCGCCTTGTTTAACAGTGATTGTTCCTTGTTGTAAGTCAGCTGAAGAATACAAGAGTGTAAGGCTGCCGCTGGAGCCACCGCCTGGGCCACCAGGCCAACCGCCACCGCCGCCTCCTGGCCAGCCACCGCCGCCACCAGGATTTGAACCGCCACCTGAATAAGTAGGAACTTGTAATGTCAACAAGTCTTTGCCATTGGCATCAACGATTTGCAATGCCGTTCCGCTTGTAACACCGCTGTATACCAAAGAGCGTTGGGTACATACAGATGATGTTGGGTTAGTTGCATGACCGCCGATACCGATCAAAGTACCGCCAGTTACTGTGAATGTGTTTTGGTCACAGTCGAAAGCGCCTTCTGGTGATGTCTGACCGTAAGCCAACACGAAACCGCCAGTGACAGTCATAGTACCGTTAGAGTCGACAGCGTCGTTACCTCTTGAGTTAAGATAACTTACACCGCCATCAAACTGCACATGATATTTTCCGTTGATAGCATCATCGTAAGTGTCAACGATAATTTTACCGCCTTTAATATAAACGCCGTTCTTGCTTTCAAGACCTTCGCCACCATCATTTGAAGTGTAGACATTGATGCTACCACTGTAGACATACAAATCATCTTCTGCAGTCAATGCCTTTGGATTTGCGTAGTCGGCATTTTCGCCAGAACCTGATTCATAGAATTTTTGGCCGCTAGTCTTAAGATCCATGACGAGGCCTTCATTGCCTTCATTTTCTTTTCCGATGAAAATCTTACCGTCAGCGTTAACACATTTTCCGGCTGCACCTGTAGCTTCTATTACGATATTGCCAGCAAGGAAGTAGATATTGCCATCAGCCTTTATACATGAAGACTTGTAAGAGTCTATAGCACCTTCCGAGTTGGTATAAGTGTTACCGCCGCCATGTGAAACTATATTGATATTTCCACCAAGAATAGAAATATCGCCATCGACTTTGATGCCACGACCTGCGACATTGCTTGCCGGGAGTGTGACGGTAAGTTTTCCGCCTGTCATTTCAAAGTTGCCGTCAGCGCCGACAGCTGTACAATATGTTGGATCATAACCTAAATCCAATTCTTCCAAAACCAAAGATCCTGAAGAAACAACAGTTACATCAGCATCGTTGATAATGATATTAGCATCAGACTTCAAACCTTTTGAAGCATCAGCAGTATTGTTAACGACTAAAGTTACATTATTAATATTGATGTCATAGTCAGAAGATATGCCGTGTTTTTTATTAGCGTTGACTGTCAAAGAACCAGCGCCTTTGATGTTTGTAGCGCCTTTAGTGTTAAGAGCTGCCTTACCGCTGCTTCCAGTATTATCTGTCAAGACATTAGCAGTGCCATCAGCAACAATAATGTTTCTTTCAACTTTCTTAGCAAGATCCAAAGGCACCTTAGTAGATGAAGTGATATCTACGCCATTGAGAACCACATCAAATTCTGAATCACTTTCCAAAGCGAAAGAACCCTCAGATGTCTGTCCGCTAAGATAGTATCTTATATTTTTTATGCCTGCTGTTGTGACAACACTTACGTCAGCGCCTTCAATATTAACTACGAAATTTTCAGAATCGATGTCATGACGTACAGTTGCATTATCTCCATCAAATTCAACGTAAACTGCAGAAACCTCACCATCTTCAGGATTGTCTCCTTGGTTGTCGTCTTCGTTTCCACCTTGATTGTCATCTTCATTGCCACCTTGGTTATCGTCACCAGGATTTACGATTTGTTTAAAGACGATGCTATCGATAGCAGCGACTGACAATGTATTATTATCTCCATTTTTATAAAGGAGCATATTGATCATATTAGCAGTGAAGTTTATTGAATCGACTTCAGATATTTTGCATGTCTTTATTGTTCCGTCTGAATTATAGATCCACATTTCATTCTGTGCCAACAATCCAAAAGACATTATCAAACCTAATATCAAAGTAAAAAATATCTTTTTCATATTTTGTTAAATTTTAATGTTTGACCATTTGTTTTGATTAAATAAAAACCTTTTGGCAAAGAAGACACGTCAAGATTTTTGCCGTTATATCTTTCTTTCATAAGTATTTTTCCATCGGCTGAAAAAATCTCTACATCTTGATTTTCAACACCTATTATTCTGATATTGTCTTTCGCTGGATTAGGATAAACGAAAGAAGTATGTTCAAAATTAATTTCATTCAAACCTTCTTCAGATTGGAAATACATCTTGTCAACATCCAAGATATTGTATGAATGAGTATAGCTATTACCATTTTCCACGACGATCAAAGTTGAATCGTTATCGAAGTAAATGTTACTAATCATCTCTGCTTTCCACAAAGTTTCAGTCTCATCATTCATCTGAATTTTCAGCACATAAGATTGTGCTTTAAGTCCGCACAAACAGAAGACGGACAACAGTAGTGTCAATACATTTTTTTTCATTATAAAAATATTTTTTTACAAAGTAATCCCTTATAACTTTACAAAATATAAAATTATCTCCGAAGTCGCCAATAAGCACATTAAAGAAGAAAATGACGAGACGAATTTATTTTTTCATCGTATTGAAATACGTCTCCAAGATGTTATGGGCTGCAGTGTAAGCCGTTGTCCTTTTTTCTCGAACATCGTTTTCTATCAATGCCAAGATATCCTTCACCAATGAATTTTGATAGAAGTCATCTTTCAAAGTCTGTTCAATGCTATCATACATTGTCTGCACGTCTTGTCTTGCTCTTTTTTTCGCAAGGTATCCAGACTTACGGATATTCTCGACATGTTCTGTCACCATCTTCCACACTTCCGGGATGTTATGATGAGTCAATGCCGAGCATGTCATCACATTAACAGGCTGTCCAGATTCAGCGAGAGGGAAGAGATGCACTGCGTTTCTAACCTCTGTCATGGCACGGTTAGCTCTTTGCACGTTATCGCCATCGGCCTTATTCACTACTATTCCGTCGGCCATTTCCATGATACCGCGCTTTATTCCTTGCAGTTCGTCGCCAGCGCCGCCTATCAATATCAGCAAGAAGAAATCCACCATAGAATACACGGCTATCTCCGACTGACCAACACCCACTGTCTCGACGAATATTGTATCGAAACCCGCTGCTTCACAAAGTATTATAGCCTCACGTGTCTTACGTGCCACGCCGCCCAAAGTACATGCAGATGCAGAAGGACGAATATATACGTTACGTTGCTGAGAAAGTTCCTCCATACGAGTCTTATCGCCGAGGATACTTCCTTTGGAACGCTGGCTGCTAGGGTCGATGGCGAGCACAGCGAGCTTATGGCCATTACGACTCAGTTCCATTCCAAGAGCTTCTATAAAAGTACTTTTGCCAGCGCCAGGCACGCCGGTGATGCCAAGGCGAACGGCATTACCGGAATAAGGAAGACATGCCGCTATGATATCCTGCGCCATCTTCTGATGTTCAGGCAAGGCACTCTCCACCAAAGTGATGGCCTTACTTAAAATAACGATATCACCCTTAAGAATTCCATCGACATATTCATTGAGAGGAAGCATGCGCTGACGTTTCGCCATCATACGTTCCAATGCCTTTGGGTTAACCTGCATAGGCTGTTCAGCAGGAGCGTTCACTTGCAAAGCCGACTCCCACTCGTGTTTCTGATTTTCAAAATGCTCTTGTAGTTCCATAGTGGCAAAGATAAGAAAAGACTAAAGACTAAGGACAAAAGGCTAAAGTTTTTTTCGCATGTAAAAAAAAATCAAAAAAAATTCTTGTTTATTAAAAAAAAGTTGTACTTTTGCAGTCTCAAAAATGCTTCCTTAGCTCAGTTGGTAGAGCAATTGACTCTTAATCAATGGGTCCAGGGTTCGAATCCCTGAGGGAGTACAAAAGCGGGAAACGATTGTTTCTCGCTTTTTTTTATTATTTTTTCAAAAAATCGACTTTTTTTCTTCCTTAATTCAAAAATTTTTGCTTAATTTTGTATTTCTTTTAATGACATATAAAATATGCCTCTATGGAAAAAACAAAAGTACTTTTTGTTCATCAAGAAATAACACCTTATTTGGATGAAAATCCAATCTCTTTGATAGGAAGAAACCTCCCTGAAGGTATTCAGATGAAGGGTAAAGAGATCAGAATCTTCATGCCTCGCTTCGGTAATGTCAACGAACGCAGAAACCAATTGCACGAAGTCATTCGCCTTTCAGGTATGAACCTTATCATCAATGACACAGACCATCCTTTAATCATCAAGGTTGCTTCCATTCAAAAAGCAAGAATGCAGATATATTTCATCGACAATGACGACTTCTTCACAAAACGCAAGTCAACCATAGCCGATAAGAACAATGTGTTCTTCGAAGACAATGACGACCGCACTATTTTCTTCTCACGCGGCGTTATTGAAACAATTCGCAAACTAAACTGGCCTCCTGACATCATCCACTGTCACGGCTGGATGTCGGCTCTCATCCCGATATACATCAAGAAAGTCTTCAAAGACAACCCTCTCTTCAGCGAGTCAAAGGTGGTCTTCTCAATCTATGACGACGACTTCACAGAAACATTCCGCAATGGCTTCGACAAGAAAATGAAGCTTCAAGGAATAGCGCCTAAAGATGTGAAATTCCTCAAAGACACCAACTATGTAAATCTTATGAAAACAGCGTTGGATTTCTCTGACGGCATCATCTTCGGTAGCGAAAAAATCAACCCTGAACTCGAAGAATATGCAAAATCATTGAAAAAGCCTATTCTCGAATACCATTCTCCAGAAACTTACGTTGATGCTTATAACGATTTTTACGATAATCTCTAATAAGTATTACCTTGAAAACAAAACATCTTTTATTAACACTCTTTGTAGCGCTTATAGCTTTTGCTTCTTGCAAGAAGTTGCCAGACATCGGCAGCTCCTTACAACCTAACAGCAGTTTCATCAAAGTTGCTTTCTCCGGCAAGCATGACATCGTCGCAGAAACAGAACATATCGACTCGCTCAGCACAAAAGCATCATCACTTTCGTTAGTCGGTGACCTTAACGACCCTATCTTCGGCAACTCTAACTTGAGTTTCTACACACAATTAGGTCTCACCAGCAACAGCATCAAATGGGACGAGGGCGCAACAACCGACTCTATCGTCTTGCAAATGATATACTCAGGATACTACGGCGACACATTGACACCGTTGACATTGAAAGTATATGAAGTTGCAGAAAGCATGTCTGGAGATTCAATGACATATTATTCAAACACTTCATTTGCACATGGCGAAGAACTAGCCAACTATACATTCTTGCCAAGACCTAGAACTCGCGGCAACATCGACGATGACTCTCTCACAACTGCTGTTGTAAGAATTCCTATCGACAATGCACTCGGCGAAAAATTCATCAGCAACGGAAGCCAGTTCGCATCAAACACTGCATTCATGAACTATTTCAATGGTTTGTACGTCTCTTGCGAACCTGTAAGTGGAACCGGATCTATTTGTTACTTCAACCTGCTCAACACTAAATCTTACTTAAGAATCTATTACCATAGCGACAACGATACTACATTCTATGACTTCAACGTAAGCGACAAATACATACGCTTCAACCACTTCGATCACGATTATACAACAGCCCAAGCTCCAATAGTTTTCGACGATACAACAAACAGCCAATATCTGTATGTTCAGTCGACAGCAGGCGTAAGATCAAGATTGACATTCCCTAACATAACACAATGGGCAAAAGATATGAACACCAACGTTCTTATCAACGAGGCAAAACTTATCATGACAGGAGCTAACGGAATGATAAACGGCGTTGATAACGACACACTGATTTTCTCTCAACCAGCTCAGCTCGTTGTAGTGAAAGCCAAGGAAGATGGTTCTTATAGCATCTTGCCAGACCAATTGGTTGGAACAGCATACTACAACGGAATGTATGATCCAAAAACTGATCAAGTATGGTTCAGAATCTCAGAATACGTACAAGATTTAGTCCTTGCCGGTCCTGATGCAGAAAACTACGGATTATTCGTTTACACTTATTCAGGAGCCAACAACGCAAAACGCTGGATCTTCCACGGTCCTGACAGCCAAGACACAACAAGCAGAGTCAAATTAGAAATTATTTATTCACAGATAAACGATTAATTATGAAAAAAATTTGTTTAATCATTTGTATATTATTAGGCATGACAACACAAGCACAAGAAAAAGAAACATTAGTCTTGATCAAGACTTCATTAGGTGACATCACTGTTAAGTTATACAACGACACTCCATTACATAGAGATAATTTCATAAAGCTTATTAACGAAGGTTGGTACAACAATTCACCATTCCACCGTGTTATCAATAACTTCATGATTCAAGGCGGCCACAACCAAGACGGTAGCGTTGATCCAGGTTATACAATCCCAGCTGAATTCCGCGCGAACCACATCCACAAAAAAGGCGCTCTGGCTGCAGCTCGTCAAGGAGACCATGTCAACCCTAAAAAAGCTTCTAGCGGATGCCAATTCTACATCGTTCAAGGTCAAGTGTTAACAGATGCTCACATCCAAATGTATCAACAACGTATGGGCTTGACTTTCACACAAGAACAAATCGAAGCTTATACAACAGTTGGCGGCACTCCACACTTGGACGGCGAATATACAGTATTCGGTGAAGTTGTTGAAGGTCTCGAAATCATCGACAAAATCGCTAAGGTAAAGACAGGTTATATGGATGTTCCTGTTGAAGCCGTAACAATGACAATTGAAATTTTAAAATAAAAATTAACAATTGACAATTAACAATTGACAATGACTTTTGAGTGTTGTCCGTTGTCCGTTGTCTGTTGACTAAAAGTAAATAAAATGATAGATAAAATAGCTCAGATATTAGGAGAGATTAACTCTTTTAAAGCAGAAAGCAAAGAAGCTTTAGAAAACTTCAGAGTTGCTTATATCAGTAAGAAAGGTGCTATTCCTGCATTGTTTGCCGATTTCAAACAAGTGGCTCCGGAAATGCGCAAAGAGCTCGGTATAAAACTTAACGAGTTAAAAAACAGAGCTCAAGAAATCTTTGACGAACAGATGCAACAATTCGAGACACAAAACGTCGCTACAAACGACCAAGATTTGTCTCTCCCTGTAGATGCAATGAAAGGTGCTCGTCACCCATTGTCAATCGTAAGAGAAGAAATCAACAACATATTTGAGCGATTGGGTTTTGTCATCAGCGAAGGTCCTGAGATCGAAGACGACTTCCACTGCTTCACAGCATTGAACTTCCCTCCTGACCATCCTGCTCGCGATATGCAAGACACATTCTTCATCAGCAAAGATCCAGATGTATTGTTGAGAACTCACACTTCAAGCGTTCAGGTACGCGCTATGGAACAAGGACAGCCTCCTATCCGCATCATCGCTCCTGGCAGAGTGTTCCGTAACGAAGCTATCTCAGCTCGCGCTCACTGCATCTTCCACCAGATAGAAGGTCTTTACATCGACAAAGACGTTTCTTTTGCCGACTTGAAACAGACATTATTCCACTTCGTGAAAGAATATTTCGGCGAAGAGACAAAGGTTCGTTTCCGTCCTTCTTATTTCCCATTTACAGAGACTTCTGCAGAAATGGACATCTCATGTAACATCTGCGGCGGAAAAGGCTGTAACATCTGTAAACACACAGGCTGGTTGGAAATCTTAGGCTGCGGCATCTGCGACCCTAACATCTTGAAAGCATGTAACATCGACCCTGAAGTATATACAGGCTTCGCTTTCGGTATGGGTGTTGAACGTATCGCCATGTTGAAATATCAAGTCAACGACTTACGTCTTTACTTCGAAAACGATGTAAGATTCTTGAAACAGTTTGAACAAGCATAATTGGCTAAAGGCTATTGGCCGTTGGCCATTGAACAAAAAAAACGTCACTTTCTCAGAATGTGACGTTTTTTAATATCTTTTATTCATCTCATCAACGATATTCATCTCATGCAGTTCTATGTCCTCAAGGATAGTGTCAATCTTTGAATTCTTCCCAAGATCTACGACATAGGCATAAATAACCTTTGGTATCGCCTTTATCTTCATTAATAAAGATTGAAAATCTGAGTCTTTGATATAATTTCTAACGATGAAAAGATAATCTGTCTGCGGAGAAAACGACACCCATCTGGTATCTTCATTAGACAAAGCTACAAGGTTGAAAGCATTCGAGTTCTCTCCAGCATCATAAAGATAAAAAGAGAATAAATCGTCATCCTCAGAAGGGATATCCTTATACTTTGCAAGATCTATTTTCAATGCTTTATTTATATTCCAGGCCAGCTGATAATCAAGCATCCCTGTATTGATACCAATTATTCTGATATCATCAAAAGGTTCCACAACGAATTTTGTTTTTTTCTTCATTGAGAGTTCTGTTCGTTCATCATTAACCAGGTCTTCTCTGCTGCAAGCTGTTCTGCTCCTTTTATAGAATGGTCTGCAGCCTTGCCATATTCTTCATCATCGATAGTGACTTGAATATGATATAGTCGGTCGTAACCGGCGCCTTTAACAGCCACTTGATTAAACACCACGCGACGTTTCTGTCTCTGCGCCCATTCAAGAAGCTTGCTTTTATAGTTAGTCTCGTTCTTCTCAAGTTCTTCAAGATCGATATGCATTCTTATGACACGGTTCACCATTATCTTATATGCGTATTCGTAGCCATAATCTAGGAACAAAGCGCCGGTGAAAGCCTCGAAAGCATTACCGCCCATTGATTTAGATTTACCTTGTTCGTTAGATCTTGCGTAATTGATCAGATTTTCGAAACCGAATTTCTGGGACAGCTTATTCAAGGAAGCGCGACTTACGATTTTAGAGCGCATCTCTGTCATGAAGCCTTCTTGTCGTGTCGGATATTTCTTAAATAAGAACTGAGCTACGATAGTGCTCAACACAGCGTCACCAAGGAACTCAAGGCGTTCATTGCTAATGCTATATCCACTATTTTTTATAGACATTGACTTATGAGTGAAAGCCAATTTATACAATTCTATATTTTTAGGATAAAAGCCAAAGATATTATGGATAGAACTTGCCAATGCTCTATCAGACTTATTTCTATATCTAAAGAATGTGAGTAAAGACAAGGCCTAAATTATTGTTGATATTTCTTAAATATTACACTTGCATTATGACCGCCGAAGCCAAAAGCGTTGCTCAAGGCGTATGTCATATCTTTCTTACGGGCTTCCCAATAAACAATATCGAGATTAGAATCTATTGCTGGGTCATCATTAAAGTGATTGATTGTCGGAGGTATTATACCATCACGTAATGACAACACTGTTGCTATTGATTCAATAGCGCTAGAACCACCGAGCAAATGTCCTGTCATTGACTTGATAGAGTTGATAGGCATGTTAGCGACATGTTCTCCGAACAGCTTGCTTATCGCCAATGCTTCTGAAGAGTCACCTGCTGGTGTTGATGTTCCGTGTGTATTGATATGGTCGATGTCGGTAGGTTTCAAGCCTGCTGATTTAATAGCGCGTTCCATACATAACATAGCGCCTTTTCCTTCAGGATGTGGAGCTGTGATATGATATGCATCGCTTGACAAGCCACAACCGACCACTTCGCCATAAATCTTGGCTCCGCGTGCAAGAGCATGTTCAAGATCTTCCAATACGAGACAGCCGCAACCCTCACCCATAAGGAAACCATCGCGGTCTTTATCAAAAGGACGAGAAGCTGTCATAGGATCATCATTGCGTGTTGTCATGGCATGCATTGATTCAAAGCCAGCCATTGCAGGAACAGAAACAGCAGCTTCTGAACCGCCGACAACAATTACAGGGAACATACCGTAACGGATATAATTGAAACCTTCTGCTATAGCATTTGCTGATGAAGCACATGCTGATACAGTAGAATAGTTAGGTCCCAAGAAACCATGTCTGATTGAAATATGTCCGCCTGCTAAGTCTGGTAATAATTTAGGGATAATGAATGGGTTGAAACGAGGAGTTCCATCTCCGGCAGCATGAGACATTATCTCTTCATAGAAGCTATTTATGCCACCTATACCAGAACTAAAGACAACACCGACCTCATTAAAGTCAGTATTGTCTTTGGTAATTTGTGAATCTCGGATTGCTTCGTCAGATGCAATGATTGCAAACTGAGCATACAAATCCAATTTTCTTGCTTCTTTACGATCAAAGAATTGAAGTGAATCGTAATTCTTGACCTCACAAGCTATGCGAGTTTTAAACTTTGAAGAATCAAAACGTGTTATAGGACCTGCGCCATTAACACCTTTACATAATGCATCCCAAAATTCTGAAACTGTATTACCTATCGGCGTGATAGCTCCTAATCCAGTAATAACTACACGTCTTAATTCCATATATTATTGCTTAATTAGTCAATATTTTCTTCAATATATTTCAAAGCGTCACCCACTGTAGAGATCTTCTCTGCTTGATCGTCTGGAATTGTAACATTAAATTCTTTTTCAAATTCCATGATTAACTCAACTGTGTCAAGTGAATCAGCACCTAAATCATTTGTGAAACTTGCTGTTTCTACTACGTCTTCAGGATTAACACCTAATTTATCAACGATGATTGACACAACTTTTTCTTTAACGTCTGCCATGATTTTAAAAATTTAAGTTAATAATATTTTCTGCTCAAGAAAAAAAACTTTGTTGCAAAGTTAAACCTTTTTTTTGAATCACAGCACTTTTTTTGAACATTTTGACTCTCTAAAAAAATCAAACTTGATTATCAATTATTTAAAATTTCATTTTTATTTACCTCCTTACGCATTTTTTTTCTACTTTTACTAAAAATAAAAAATGATGAAAAAGGTATTCTTTCTCGACGCTTACGCACTTATATATAGGGCCTATTTTGCTTTAAATAAAAACCCAAGAATCAACTCAAAAGGCTTGAACACTTCTGCCATTATGGGTTTTCTGAACACTTTATATGAAGTGCTTAAAAACGAAAAACCCACCCATATAGGCATTGCCTTCGACCTCGGCGCTCCTACCCTCCGCACCGACGACTTCTCCGCTTATAAGGCCAACCGAGAAGAGACACCTCCTGACATCAAGGCTTCTGTCCCTTACATAAAGGAAATCATAAAAGCTTTTAACATTCCTATCTTCGAACGCGAAGGCTATGAAGCCGATGACATAATAGGAACGCTATCCAAGAAAGCTGAAAAAGAAGGCTTCACCACATTTATGATGACTCCCGACAAAGACTTCGGGCAGCTCGTAAGTGAAAACATATTCATCTATAAACCTGCAAAAGGCGGCGAGCCTGCAAAAGTCCTCGGACCTGCAGAAGTATGCGAGAGATACAGCATTGCCCGCCCTGAACAAGTCATCGACATACTCGGACTATGGGGCGACGCTTCCGATAACATCCCTGGCATCCCTGGCATCGGGGAGAAAAACGCTTCCAAACTCATAGCTGAATTCGACTCCGTTGAAAACCTCATCGCAAATGCCGATAAACTAAAAGGCAAAATGCGAGAGAACGTCATCAACTTCGCACAACAAGGTCTTATGTCTAAAAAACTCGCGACAATAGACACCAACGTACCTGTCGATTTCGATGAAGAACAGCTGAAAGTCAAAGACCCTGATATGGATCGCCTCACCGAATTATTCGAAGAACTGGAATTCAGAACATTCCTTGCGAGGTTTAAGAGTCAACGGACAACAGACAACAGACAACAGACTTCAACCAATAACCAACAACCAGTAGCTAAAAGCCAAAAGCCGATGGCTAATACCCAACAGCCAGCAGCCAACAGCCAGCTTGATCTTTTCGGCGGCTTCGATGAAGAACCTGCTACCAACATTGTTAAAACTCGTGAGTTCATCATCGTTAAAGATGATTCTCAAATCAATGAACTTATTGACAATCTCAAGAGCTGCAATGAATTCTCTTTCCATATCGAGACAAGAGAAATGACTTTTGCCGTCAACCCTAACGACATTTACAAGATAGAACTTCCTGTCGATGACGAGAAATGCAAAGACTTATTAACAAAATTCTCTTGCATCTTCAACGACAATGAGAAAACGATAATAGGCCATAACATCAAGACCGACATCTCAATTCTTGCAAAATATGGTTTTGAGATCAACAATAAGTTATGGGACTGCATGATAGCTCACTATCTCATTGAGCCGGAATTGAATCATAGTCTCGATTATCTCAACGACATTTACGCCACAGACAATACCGACATCAGATGGCAGCTTTACGATAAGTTCAAGGACTTATTATCTGAAAATGATTTAGAAAGCCTTTTCCACGACATCGAGATGCCATTGGTAAGAGTCCTTGCCAAGATGGAATCCAACGGCGTCAAGATAGACATCAACGGACTGAAACAGATCAGCGAGGAACAAGCCAAAGAGATTGCTGATATAGAAAACAGCATCTATGAAATCGCTGGCACGACTTTCAACATTGGATCACCAAAACAATTGGGCGAGATTCTTTTTGACAAGCTGCAGATAAAGGCGCCTGCCAAGAAAACAAAGACAGGCCAGTATCCTACAGGCGAAGATGTCCTCCAAAAGATCATAAACGAAAACCCTATAGTACAACATATTCTCGACTATCGTTCTCTGACAAAACTCAAATCGACTTATGTCGATGCCTTGCCTTCATTGGTAAGCCCTTACGATGGTCTCATTCACACTTCATTCAACCAGGCCGTTACAGCCACAGGTCGATTGAGTTCCAACAACCCTAACCTCCAGAACATACCGGTTCGTACCGACAAAGGCCGTGAGATCAGAAAGGCCTTCGTTCCACGTGACGAAAACCACATACTGCTCGCAGCGGATTATTCGCAGATTGAGTTAAGAATCATCGCTCATCTCAGCGGCGACCAAGCCATGCAGTCTGCCTTCCGTGAGGGGCTTGACATTCACGCTGACACAGCAGCTCGCGTCTATGGCGTTGACATAAAAGACGTCACCAGCGAAATGCGTCGCAACGCCAAAGCTGTCAACTTCGGCATCATTTACGGAATGTCGGCATTCGGATTGGCAGAAAGATTAAAGATATCAAGAAGCGAGGCCTCAGAGATAATAAAGAATTATTTCAAAGAATATATCGGCATTCAAGAATATATCGACAAGCAAGTCGATTTCGCGAAACAATACGGATATGTTGAAACTATGTTAGGACGCCGTCGTTATCTCCGCGACATCAACTCCGGCAACAGCGTAGTAAGGAACTTCGCAGAGAGAAACGCCATCAATGCGCCAATACAAGGCAGCTCAGCCGATATGATAAAAATAGCGATGACCAACATCTACAACGAGATGAAAGCAAGAGATCTGAAATCCAAGATGATATTACAGGTACACGACGAATTGGTCTTCGACGTCCATAAAGAAGAACTCGATATATTGAGCGAACTCGTCAAAGATAAAATGACAAATGCGCTCCCACTCAATGTTCCTATTGAAGTTAATCTCAACACAGGAACCAATTGGCTGGAAGCGCACTAAGGACTCTGAACTTTGAACTTTGAGCTCTGAACTTTAAGCTTTGAACTTTGAGCTCTGAACTTTGAGCTATTTTTCTCTTAATGTTGATATAAATTTTGACATTCGTTTTTCAACACTACAAACATTTGATATTAATTTTTTATAAATATCATTATTTATGTAATGAAGAAGAAAAGACAATTCTATTTGTGTCTCTAACTCGTATGCTGAACCCAATGCTATTTCTATATATCTAGCAAATTCAACAGAAGACTTTCTCGATGAACCTTCTGCAATATTAGACGGGATAGAAATTGCAGCCCTTTGCATTTGATTTATAATGGCATCTTGTTTTGGAAACTCTTTTGTATATAAATAAACATCTTTGGTAATGATCATCGAATCTTTCCAAATGTCATATTCTCTAAAATTTCTCATGTTGTAATTTTTAAGGTTATAAATTTTGATATAAAAAATACCCCGGAAAATCCCGAGGTATTATTAAAAGTTCAAGGTTCAAAGTCAAGGTTCAAAGTCTAATCAACTTTTCTTTCCTCTTTTCTTTGAGGCGTTATTTGGATCGTTAATGATATCCATACAATCTTGATATGTCAAGTTTGTTGCATCGTATGTCTTTGGAATCTTATAGTTTTGTTTGTTCAGACTGATATAAATTCCGAAACGGCCTTTCAACACTTTCAAGTCTTCGTTTTCTGGATATGTAGATACTACATTATCCATGTCAGCCTTGCGTTTTGACTCTATGATTTCGATAGCTCTATCGTAAGAAACCATTGCTGGATCATCGAGTTTTGTCAAGCCGTAGAATACGTTATTATGTTTGATATAAGGACCGAAGCGACCGATAGCCACTTGAATCTCTGCACCTTCATATTCACCGAGGATACGAGGGAACGCGAATAAAGCGAGGACCTCTTCCAAAGTGATTGTCTCGATACTTTGATTTTTGTTAAGACCAGCGAACTTAGGCTTATCTTCTGAGTCGGTGTCACCGATTTGAGCTACAGGACCGAAGCGACCGATCTTAACATATACGTTAAGACCTGAAGCAGGGTCGACGCCGAGGAATTTCTCGCCGCTGAACTTACCTGAGTTGTCTGATGTATCTTCGATTTGCTTATGGAAATCTTTATAGAAATCGCTGATCATGCTGTTCCATTTGCATTCGCCTTCAGCAATCTTGTCGAATTCTTTTTCAACATTAGCAGTGAAGTTATAGTCGATGATATTATCGAAATACTGCAACAAGAATCTGTTTACCAATACGCCGATGTCTGTTGGAACGAGTTTGCCTTTTTCGTTTCCTATATTTTCTTTTCCAATCTTTTCTGTAATCTTATTTTTCTTGAGAGTCAAGACTTTATAGTTACGAACTTCGCCTTGGATATCTTTCTTTTCAACATAACCTCTCTTTTGAATAGTAGAGATTGTTGGAGCGTATGTTGAAGGACGTCCGATACCGAGCTCTTCCATTTTCTTAACGAGGCTAGACTCTGTGTAGCGAGGAGTATGACGAGTGAAGCGTTGTTGTGCTTCCATCTTTTCTAAGTCAAGAACTTGACCTACTACGAGAGGAGGTAACATTCCATTGCTTGTTTCGCCTTGTTCTTCGTTGCTGCTTTCAGTATATACCTTCAAGAAGCCATCGAATAAAACGACTTCTCCACTTGCTGTGAATTCTTTGTCTGAATTAGATATCTCTATGTTGACGTTGGTCTTTTCTATCTGAGCCTCTGCCATTTGAGAAGCGATGGTACGTTTCCAGATAAGTTCATAGAGCTTACGTTCGTCAGCGGTTCCCTTGATGGTTTGTTGGTCGAGATATGTTGGACGGATAGCTTCGTGAGCTTCTTGCGCGCCTTTTGATTTTGTTGAGAACTGACGGTTTTTAACATATTCTGTTCCGTAGAGATTCTCGATTTCTTTTTTCGCTGACATAAGAGCGAACTGCGACAAGTTAACAGAGTCGGTACGCATGTAAGTGATCTTTCCTGACTCATAGAGCTGTTGTGCGATTCGCATTGTGTTGCTGACAGAGAAGCCTAACTTACGGCCTGCCTCCTGTTGTAATGTTGATGTTGTGAATGGAGGTGCTGGCAATTTTGAAATAGGTTTCTTTTCAACAGCTTTAATTTTATATGATGCATCTTTGCAGTTTTGCAAGAATGCATGTGCTTCTTCTTCTGTCTCAAAACGATATGGAAGTTCAGCAGAAAGAGAATATTCGCGATTGTCGATAGTGAAAGTGAATATCGCTGTCACGCGGAATGCGCTTGTCTGTTTGAAGTTCTTGATCTCTTCTTCACATTCAACGATGAGACGAACGACTACTGACTGTACACGACCTGCAGAAAGTGATGGTTTCACTTTTTTCCAGAGAAGAGGTGACAACTCATAACCAACAACGCGGTCAAGGACACGGCGTGCCTGTTGAGCTGAAACCAAGTCCATGTCAATCTTACGAGGGTTGTCGATAGCATGAGCGATGGCTGTCTTGGTGATCTCATGGAAAACGATACGACGATATTTCTCGTCTTTAAGACCTAATGTCTCGAAAAGATGCCACGAAATTGATTCTCCTTCGCGGTCCTCATCGGATGCGAGCCACACCATTTCGGCGTCCTCGGCTATTTTCTTCAATTCTGCTACTAATGATTTCTTATCTTCCGGAATCTCATATAAAGGTTGGAAACCGGCGTTCATGTCCAAACTCAAATTCGATTTGTTCAAGTCTCTCACATGACCATAGCTCGACTTCACCACGTAATCCTTACCCAAAAAACCTTCTATAGTTTTAGCCTTGGCAGGAGACTCGACAATTACTAAGTTTTTTACCATATATATAATGTGTTTGATTTCAAAAAAAACGTGATGAAACAATAACGTTTCTCGCGTGCAAAATTACTACAATAAAAAATGTAAATTCGACATTTTTTTGAAAAAAAATTTTTATTCATTAAAAATCAATCAATTGTGAATAAAAATTAAGAAATTTTCCCTAAAAATTTTAACATTTAACATCAAATTCACTATTGTCGCATATTTTATTTTTCATTATGTTTGCTAATTAAAAATCATTATGTTTGCTAATTAAAAATATGAGACATGAAAAAACTACTTTCTCTTTTACTTCCATTGTTCATGATTGCAAATATTTCATTTGCGCAAAACAATCGCGGATATCTTGAAGTTTCTGCCGGTGCAACAAAATCAATGGAAATGGCAATATCATTGAAAGGAATTTACAGCAATTTTAAAAACGATCATTTTTCCATCGGCGGCGGTCTTGGATTCTGTTATGTCAACCACATATTAAACGATGATAATTTTGGAATACCTCTTGACAACAAAGGCAATGACTTCTCCCTAGAGATACCTATATTCATGAATATCAGAGGCAATATTACAAAAAAAGAAAGCAAAGTAATTCCATATTACAGTATCAGCGCAGGATATATATGCCCTTTTAAAAAGGCGGTGATAGAATATTCTTACACAGTAGAAAACACATACAGCGTAGTGACGAGATCTAGTTATAACAAAGGTTTGTATTTCGCTCCAGAAATCGGTCTCTCACACAAAAAACTGTCTTATGGCGTTGAAGTTATGTATGGAATGAGCAACTGCACAAACAACACAAGAGAGTTGTATAATTACAGTGCAGGAGCCTATATCTCAACACAATATCTAACAACAGAAGTTCCGAATCTAATAATCAGTTTCAAGATAACAGGTCGTTTATAATCAAAAATGTCACGATTTACAAATTGCATCAAAAGCGCCAGACCGAGCGCATTAAAAACCATCTGGTGGCTGACCAAGATAATGGTCTCTCTATCATTTGTGATATTATTATTACAATATTTCGGAATCATAGAATGGATTTCATATTGGCTCACTCCTATCTTCTCACACTTCGGACTTCCTGGTGAAGCAGCGCTCGCTTATGTATCAGGATATTTCGTCAACTGCTATTCCGCCATCGCCGTGATGACGACATTAGAACTCAGCACAAGAGCCGCGACGATATTATCCGTCATGGTGCTTTGTTCGCATAATATGATCGTAGAGACAGCCGTTCAGCATAAGACAGGTTCTTCTGTAATCAAGATTGTTATAGTAAGAACATTATCAGCATTCATATTAGGATGGGTCTTAAACAAAATCATGCCTGGAGGCTTTGAAAACCAAGCCATTGAAAGTTCCATACAAGACAATCTGACATTTGCAGTGATGTTAAAGCAATGGGCTTTCAGAACAACGAAGAACATACTCACGATGGCCTTGTTGGTATATCTCTTGACATTGTTACAAAAGATATTAACCGAGTTCGGCATAATACAATACATCTCAAGATTCTTAAAGCCAGTGATGATATTTTTCGGTCTATCACCGAAATGCGCTTTCTTATGGTTAGTATCCAACACCTTGGGACTGGCTTACGGCGCAGGCATTATGATAGAAGAAGCAGAAAAAGGCGAAACCACCAAAGAAGAAAACGACCTTCTAAATATGCATATAGGGATATCACACAGCAACTTAGAAGATCTTTTATTGTTCACTGCAGCCGGCGGAGCATACCTCTGGATGCTGCTTTCACGATGGGGAATGTCGTTTTTGGTAGTATGGTTTTTTAGAGTCACCAAGTCACTTAGACTCCAAGACACCGAGAATTGAGTTTAAGTAACCTGATTAATGCTTCTTGTTATTTGAAATATAATTGATTAAGTTTACTATCCCTATTGACAATAGTTTTATTTTATTCTGAATCTTAATTCTTTCTTCCTGTGAACATATTTTAAAATCTTCACATAGGTATAACATTGAATGCACTTCGGAGCAACTGCCTCTTGAAATATTCAGAAAGTTTATATACTTCGCATCAGATCCTGATTCTGTTCCTTCTGCAATATTATTCATAATACTTATAGATGCTCTTTGAATTTGGTCCTTAAAACCAAAATCTCTACAATCTTTCATCAATGTGTAGATATCATTTACTACGCTTCTTGACTCTTGCCAAATGTATAAATTTTCTATTGTGCGCTTCATAATTTTTGACTTTTAGTTAATAAATATAAATCTCGGTGTCTCGGTGTCTTGGTGTCTTTTAAAACAACTCTTTAAACAAATTTCCTATCGTCGCCAACGGTACTACCTCAACATTGAATTTGGAGGTGTCGAGGCCTCTGCAGTTGTATTTCGACACAAATATCTTTTCCATTCCGAGTTTGTCGGCTTCGGCGATGCGGGCTTCTATCCTGTTGACCGAGCGTATCTCGCCGGAGAGTCCCACCTCTGCTGCGAAGGCATATCTGTTACTTATCTCCACATCTTCGTTCGATGATAAAATCGCTGCTACCACAGCAAGGTCGATAGCAGGATCATCAACGCGCAATCCTCCCGCTATGTTGAGGAAGACGTCTTTGGTAGAGAGGCGGAATCCTGCCCTTTTCTCCAGCACCGCGAGCAGCATATTAAGGCGGCGAGTGTCGAAGCCGGTGCAGCTACGTTGAGGCGTGCCATAAGCAGCAGTGCTGACCAGAGCCTGAGTCTCTATCATCATAGGACGCAGCCCTTCGAGAGTGGCAGCGATGCTGATGCCGCTGACGTTCTCGTCACGTTGCGACAACAAGATCTCACTTGGGTTTGACACCTCACGTAAACCATTGGCATTCATCTCGAAGATACCTAGTTCTGAAGAAGAACCGAAGCGGTTTTTTATGGTGCGAAGGACGCGGAAACCATAGTGGCGGTCGCCCTCGAATTGTATCACGGTATCGACTATATGTTCTAAGATTTTAGGTCCGGCGATGCTGCCGTCTTTGGTGATATGACCTATGAGGAATGTCGGGATGTGAAGAGATTTCGCCACCTTGTTCATCTCGGCGGCAGTCTCACGAATCTGACTTATGCTGCCCGCCGTTGAGTCGACTGCCGCCGACTCGAGAGTCTGTATTGAGTCGATGACAACGATGTCTGGCTTTGTCTCTTCGATATGTTTCGTGATGTCTGTAGTATTTGTCTCGGTCAGGATGAGGCAGCTCTCGTTACGCACACCTATACGCTCAGCGCGCATCTTGATCTGTTGTGCGCTCTCTTCGCCAGATACATAAAGTATTTTCTTATCTTTAAGGTTAAGAGCCACTTGCAGCAAAAGCGTCGATTTTCCTATTCCAGGTTCGCCGCCTAGCAATATGAGAGAACCAGAGACGAGACCGCCACCCAAAACGCGGTTGAGTTCCTCGCATCCCATATCGATGCGAGCCTCTTTGGCCGCGCTTATCTCCAAGACAGGAACAGGCTTGGATTTCATCTCTGGCAAAAAAGAATTCTTGGCAGACTTGTTATCTTTTCCAACAGCAACGCTTTCTTCCACATAACTATTCCACGCTCCACAGCCAGGGCAATGACCGATCCACTTAGGTGACTCATTACCACACTCCTTACAATAAAAAACAGTCTTAATTTTTGCCATAATAATTGATTTTATTTTTAGACAAAAATAAGAAAAACTTAATTGACTTATATTATTATTTATTATAATTTTGTAGGACTTTTTTTGAAAAAATTTAAAATGTTTTAATATGAGGAAGTTTTACTTTTTCTTAATTATCTTTCTTGCACTCGGCATAAGCCTTGATGCGCAGGAAATTAATGTCACAGGTATCGTCACCTCAGCAGAAGACGGATGGGGATTACCTGGTGTAACTATCGTAGTCAAAGGCACCACAAGAGGAGAAGTCACCGGCATCGACGGCGACTATTCCATCAGCGTTGGCAGCAAAGACACATTACAGTTTTCATACGTGGGATATCAGACACAAGAGATCCCTGTCAATGGAAAAAACAAAATCGACGTTGTGATGAAGACCGACGCCATGTTGTTGGATAATGTCGTTATCACAGCTTTAGGTATCAAACGTCAAAAAAGAGAGTTGGGTTATGCCACTGAAGACATCAGCGGTGAAGACTTGACACGTTCTGGTAGCGACAACGTCATCAACTCATTGAGCGGTCGTGCTGCCGGTGTCCAGATCATCACTGGCGACGGTGTCGCAGGCGGTTCATCCCGTATCGTCATCCGTGGTAACAACAGCATCTTCGGTGACAACCAGCCACTCATCGTCGTCGACGGTGTCCCTATGACCAACGAAGGCGGCGTCACAGGATGGGACGGCGGACAAGACTGGGGTACAGCTCTTAACAATATCAACCAAGAAGATATCGAAGACCTTAACATCTTGAAAGGACCTACCGCAGCAGCTCTCTACGGCTCACGAGGCGGTAACGGCGTGATCCTCATCACAACCAAAAAAGGTAAGAAACAACAAGGTCTCGGCATCAACTTCTCATCAACATACAAGTTGACCAACCCTTACGGTTACCGTGACGTTCAAAACAAATACGGCGCCGGCGGCCCTGTGTCATTCCAAACACCAACTTTGACACAAGACGAAAACGGCAACTACGTCTATAACGGCAACTACAACTCAGACAACGGACCTGAAGGCGAGCCAACAAACACAACCTTCGGATACTACGGCGGTGCTGTGTCATGGGGTCCTGTCATGGACGGAACAGAAATGATCTGGTGGGATAGCCTCTTGAGAAACTATTCTCCACAACCTAACAACCTCAGCATGTTGTACAAAAACGCCCACTCATTCACCAACAACGTCTCCTTCCAAAACGCAGGCGACTTCGGTTCAGTGAGAGTCTCTGTCACCGACGACCGTTCAGACGCTATCATCGACAACTGTAACCTCCGTCAGACTACATTCAACGTCGGTTCTTTGTTAAACATCTCTGAAAAAATCAAAGCCGACGTCTCTTTCACATACTTCGACTTCCATCGTCTTAACTCTCCAGTCCTCGGCGAGTCATACAGCAACTTCAACAAAGGCCTTCTCTACAGCTGGCCAAGAAGCTGGCAAGGCATCGAGTCAACAACATACGAACAAGAAGACGGCACAATGACAGAATGGGGCAACTACCCATTCCAATACATCAACGCCAATACATTCTGGAGTTTCTATAACAACAACACAACCCTCGACCGCGACAAGGCTTACGGTTCCCTCCGTCTCACATACGACATCACCGACTGGTTGACATTCGCTGGTAAAGCAGCTGTCGACTTCAGCTTGGATCAATACGAGACAAAGAACAAACCTACTGCAGTCGACGGTATGACAGGCGGCTACTACAAACAAAACATGACAAGAGACTATACTCTCGATGCAGACTTCCTCTTCACAGCACATAAAGATTATATCTTCGGTTCTTTGTTTAACGTACGTCTCTCATTAGGTGGTGAACGTTATTACAGAAACACCTACGGCTTATGGGCTGGCACAGGAACATGGGCTTACGAGGATTTATATACTTTCAACAACTACTTAAGCGGTGGTTCTAACCCTCTTACAACAAACATGCTCCCAGGCGAGTCACGCTACGAAAAACAAGTCAACTCATTATACGGTTTCTTGAACATCTCTTACAAGAACTACCTCTTCATGGACTTCACAGGTAGAAACGACTGGTCTTCAACATTGCCAATGGATAACAACAGCTACTTCTATCCATCAGCAACATTAAGCTTCATCGCTACTGAAGCCTTCAAGATCAACTGGGGTCCTGTCAGCTTCTTGAAAGTAAGAGGTTCTGCTGCTACAACAGCTAGCGACGACAACCCATATCAGTTAGACTTCACATACAACACAGGTTCATTCGGCGGTCAGTTGGCAACAACACTTCCAACTCAGGTGCCACCAATCCAATTGAAACCACAACGTCAACGTTCTTTCGAAATCGGTCTTGACCTCGGCTTATGGGATAAGTTCAATATGGACTTCACATATTACGACATCTACTCATGGGATCAGATCCTCGCTTCTCCAATGGCGGTGTCATCTGGTTCTAGCAGCGCTCGTATCAACACTGGTATCGTTACCAACAAAGGTATCGAAGCCATCATGAACTATAACGTATTCCAAAAAGCAGACAGCTATATGCAAGTAGGTCTCAACATCGCAAGAAACACCAACCGCATCGTTGACTTAGGCGGTGCCGATATGTACATCTTGTCTGAAGTATGGGGCGACAACGGTCCTGCCATCGCTGTTCAAGAAGGCGAAGAATACGGTACGATCTACGGTTGGGATTATGTCTATGCAGAAGATGCTAACGGCAACATGCGTCCTGTTCTCAACGCAGAAGGTACAGAATATCTCAAGACAAACCAACGCGTTCCTGTAGGCAACTGCGCTCCAGCAGTGACAGGCGGTATCAACCTCAAATATAACTACAAGAACTTATCTGTATATGCCTTGATCGACGCTAAACTCGGCGGCGAAATCTACTGCGGTTCTTACGTCATCGCAATGCAGACAGGTCAAAGCAATGAGACATTATACGAACGCGAAGGTAACGGTCTCCCACTCTACGACGCAGAAGGCAACTTCTTAGGCAACTACGGCGTCGTATTGCCTGGCGTTATAGTAGACCCAGAAACAGGCGAAGTAACAGAAAACGAACAAGTAGTACACTACTACTACAAATACATGCCTAACTTCGGCGGATGGGGCAACTACCTCACAACTCCAGGTATCGTAGACAACACATGGATCAAGATGCGCGAAATCACATTGAGCTACAACTTCCCTAACAGAGTCCTTGAAAAACTCAAAGTGTTCCAAAACGCTTCTCTCTCAATCACAGGCCGCGACTTGTTCTACATCTACAAGTCATTACCTGACAACATCAACCCAGAAGGTACTTTAGGTACAGGTAACGCTCAAGGTCTTGAATATGGTTCATTCCCTATGACACGTTCATTTATCGTATCACTTAGATTCGGTCTTTAATTAAAATGAAGGAGAAAAGAAATATGAAAAAGAATATCAAAAATATATTATTGGCCTCAACAGCTGTCATAGCTCTCGCTTTCGGTTCATGTACCAAAGGCTTCGAGGAAATGAATAAAAACCCAATGAGCCCAACAGGTACCGATATAGGCCCTCTCTTCAACGGCGTCATCAGCAGCCTCACTTGGAACGGCAACGAACAGTTCTACTTATGGAACGAATTGTTCTACCCTGAGTCAGAACTCGGTGCTTTGACATCAGAAGCATGGGGTAACACCAACATCGGTGTCGACGCTGTTTGGAACAACTACTACCTCGCTCTCGCTAACATCCACGACATAGACAGACGTTTAGACGAGATGTGCGAGTCATCACAAGATAACGAAATCGATGATAAGGTAAGAGCTCAGCTCATAGTAGTCGAGGCTTTCAAGACTTTCAAAGTCACAGATATGTTCGGCGACATCCCTTACTCAGAAGCCGGTTACATCTGGTATAACACAGTAGAAAACAGAAAACCAAAATACGATAGCCAAGAGTCTATCTACAAGACATTATTGGAAGAACTCGTATGGGCAAGAAACGTCTTAAGCAACGGAAAAGCCCAGACATCTTTAGGCAACACTTATTATTCTTTAGGTTCATACGACGTGATGTATCACAACGACTATTACAAATGGGCTAAGATTGCCAACTCATTGATCTTACGTCACGGATTGAGAATGTATGACAAAGACACAGAATTCGCTGGCCCTATCTTGAAAGAAGCTATCAACAAGCCTGTCGTTGATGACTATTATTACAGCGGCAACGGCGCATTCGCATTATGGCCACAATATTTAGGCAACACATTCGGCGATGAAGGATGGGCTTTCCGTGAACATAAAAACTTAAGAATGGGTGAGACAGTATTCGCACAGATGTCAAAAACAAATGGCACTCCTGACAATACAATCTTCGACCCAAGAGTCTACATCTTCTTCGACACAAACAACAAGACTGCTGAATATCCAGAAGGCGCATGGAGAGCATTCCCTCAGATGAGAGACGCCAGCACACCAACAGAAGGCGGTACACCTTACTCTTCAACAAGAGATAAGAACTACGCTTTCAAAGGCCCTGCTTGCCTCTATTCTCCATTCAACTTCTACCTCGTCCGCGACCACGTCTTCGTACCACAAATGATGATAAGCCCAGCTGAAGTAAGCTTCATCAAAGCTGAATTGACAGCAAGAGGCATAACACCAGGCGGCCTCGGAATGGCAACAGAAGAACACCTCAGAAAAGGTATCGAATACTCTTTCAACTTCTGGTTACAACTTCCTATCTATGGCACTGACGCTACATATAAATACATCTACAAAGACTTACAGACAATATTGGATAACGGCGACTTGTACTCAATCTCTTCTGCTTATGCATCAAATATCATGAACGAGATGATTTACTACAACACAGAATTCGCATATAACGAAGAAGCTTACTTAGAGGTAATCTATCAACAACGTTGGTTAGATCTCTTCCGTCAAGCTAACGAAGCATGGAACCTCGCTCGTCGTACTAAAGGCGCCAACGCTTCAACACCTACTACAATAGACCATAAGAAACTTGTAACAAACAGATTGCCTTATCCACAATCAGAAGTCACTTACAACTCTGAAAACTATCAAGAACAAGTCGCGAAGATGGGTGGTGACACAAGAGAAATCAAAGTTTGGTGGATGCAAGATTAATAACTTATTAAATTTTATACTTATATGAAAAAATTATTTTTGACACTTTCCTTGATGTTGTGCTTGACAGCTTTCGCGCAAGAAGAATACATCATCGATTTCAATGATTATAAACAAGGAACACAATGTCTTAACGGACAAGACAATTGGGTTACACATTACCAGACAGCAGGTACATCACAAGACTTCGACGTCGACTATACCGCTGACGGTTTATTGTCACCAGACGAATCAGTAGCAGTTTTCTATCCTTACGGCGGCGCTGGTGTTGGTAGAACAGCAACACGTAAAGCTTCAGAAAACTTCGCCTTCAACTTCAAGAACGGCGGCATCATCGACCTTGAATTCGACCTCTACTCAGCATGGTGGGGCAACTACGCTGGCGTTGGCTTCGACGCTGACGGCGACGGCCACGTTCTTCAAGGCATGACAGACGGCGACGGCGGCGTTTATCTCCGCGTAGCTGGTTCTGGCAACGACAAACATCCTAACATCGTACTTCCTAACGGTAAAGATATCGTTGTTAAAAACTACAGACAAGAAGGATGGGCAAGATATAAAATGTCTTTCGACTTCTCAGCTTACGACGGCGAAGGTTCTTTGACAGTCTTCGTTAAAGACTTCGACGGCACAAACTGGAGCGAATGGCAACAGCTCGCAGACGCTACAGAACTCAATATGGGCATGACTCCAGGTTCTGGCGACAGACGCGACTATAAAGTATGGGACGCTGTCTTCTATCACTGCCAAGGCGGTACAGGCGGGTTCGACAACTTCTTGGTACGCCAGATGCCAGAAGGCAATATGCAATATATCAATATGCCTGATATCCCAAAACAGCTGACAATAAACCCTCCTTATACATTGGAAGCTACAACAACATCAGGTCTTCCTGTTTCTTTCGAACTCATCAGTGGTCCTGCTACATTAGACGGCAACATCCTTACTCTCACAGGCGAGACTGGCAAGGTTTCTGTCAAAGCTACTCAAGCCGGTAACGATGAATGGCTCGCAGCTCCTGACGTAGTGAAGACTTTCGAAGTTATCGACCACACAGCCTACCCAACAGACATCACAATCCGTCGTCCTTATAACGAGACAACAGTTTATCTTCCAGAATTAAAGGCTATCGTAATAAGCACAAGCCTCCAAGTTGAACATGCCGACGCTCTTCACTTCGAAGAAGTAACATGTACAATCAACGGCGAAGCAATGGCTTTGGCAACAATATATCCTAACGACCCAGAAAACGGTTATTACTATTGCTACTGGACACCTTCATCATACGGTGAACATAATATGACAGTAGCTGTCACAACAACAGGTGGCAACGTAACAGAAAAGTCTTCTACATTCACCATCACAAACGAATATGAAGACCTCGACGTCGTTACTTTCGACGGTGACCTTAAATGTACTCCTCAGATCCACTCTGCAAAAGGCAATTACGTAATGCCAACACACGTAGGCGCTTTCAATAAGATCAACGCTCACTACGACCACAACTGTATCAACAGCAAATGCGACGACTACGACCGCGTTGGTGGCGTTAAGGTAAGAAACTACCGTGGTGAATGGATGGAACTCTTCCGTTACACAACTCCATTCGGCGGTGAATGCGAAGACAACGTTGACGTAACTGACTATACATCTGTACTCCAAGGTCTCGTTGAATTCGAACTCTATTTCGAATCATGGAATGGCGAAGGCTACTGCCCAACTCTTACATTCAACATGACTAAAGGAACTCCTGAATATGACTACGCTAACGTTGAAGAATTATGGTTCGACATCTTCTCATTCGGTGACTATAAGAACCAACAACCTGTTCCAAAGGTAAAATACTTCTTCACACCTAATACAGAAGCTGCAAGATTGAAACTCACTACAACAGGTCACAACTGGAGCAGCGGCGCAAACGGCACACACAATACAGGCAATGCTGCTGAGTTCTACGATGCAACTCATAACATCAACATCAACGGCGAGAAAGCTTACGAACAACACTTATGGAGAACATGTAATCCTAACCCAGCAGGCTGCCAGCCACAAGCAGGTACTTGGACTTACAACCGTTCAGGATGGTGCCCAGGTAGCATCGCTATGGTTTGGGACTTCGACTTGACAGAATATATCACAACCGGTTATGCTGACTTATTCTACGAATTCGACCCATCATACGTCGATGAATGTCATCCAAACCACCCTAACTGCGTTGACGGTTATACATGTGAAAAATGCGACGCTCCTGACAATCCTGTCTTAAGAGTATCAGGCAAAGTCGTTTCTTTAAGTAACACTATCGAGATCTTAACAGACGTTCCTGCTTTAGTTGAAAAAGAAACATTCAACGTTGACATCTTCCCTAACCCAGCAAAGTCAACTCTTAACTTCTCTTCAGATTATGAACACGGCAAGTTAAGCGTACTCATCATAAATGCTCAAGGTCAGGAAGTAAGAAGATTCACATTCGATGGAAGCAGAAGCATCGACGTTTCAGACCTCTCAAGCGGAGTCTACTTCGTCAAGGTCTTAGGAAACACAATGCAGACTAAGAAGATAATCATTAGATAATTCATAATGCTTAATGCATAATTCATAATTAAAGCCGTTGCTTCATACGAAGTGACGGTTTTTTTATTTAGCAAAACACACCCTACAACACATTATCAATAAATTAACTCATTTTGGTTGATTATTTTCCACTTGACATTGTTTTTTTCATAACGTACATTTGCAATAAAAATTAAAGCTGTTGAACTTTGAACTAAGTTGGTCGCTGAGCTTGTCGAAGCGCCGAGTCGTGTCTTCGACAGGCTCAGGCACCATTATCTTGTTGACTTTTAAAAAAATAAACTATGAAAAAAACATTATTCCCTTTGATTCTCTTGTTATCAGTCTTGATGATAGCATGTAAGCCGGACCCGATAGGCGGCGAAGACGACAATAATGACACATTGCCCGAAACACCTTTGGTAAGAAAGTATCTTACCAAACAATTATTGAATGACGATCCTGAAAAAGTAATACTTTCAATTGACTGGAATGAAGACTGCTCTCAGATAAAAAATGTGAAGTATGGTACCGGTAATGGAGATTATGTCAATTATGATTTTACTTACTACAATGAAGATAGCATAGTCGTAGCATTGTCTATCGTGCCTTATGATGGTTTTTTTAGCTATCCGATATGGGAGTTGTTTTATGATAAAATGACAATTCATTTAACTGATAACGGAATTAAAAAAATATATGGATATGGATATGGAGAATTGCTTAATATTGAAGAATATGTTTACAATGATGATGGAAAATTGGTAAAAAGAATAAACTCCAATGGTTTTGTTCAAGATACATTTGAATGGGATGGAGATAATGTTATAAAATGGGGAAATCGCATATATGAGGAATTTTCTGATTATATACATCCGCATTACACACTCCCATTCTATTTATCTAGTGAAATTGCATTCGAAATAAGAGATCCGCTTTTAACTCCGTTTTGGAAAAATATACCCCAAAATGAAGCTTATGGGATTGAGATAGATGAAGATGGCTATCCGTCTAAACGTGTAATATATAAAGACAAAGAAATATACCATTCTTTCTATTATACAACTCCAAATAAATAAACTATGAAAAAGATATTATTGGCGCTATTTGTCCTTCTGTCGTACCTACGGCACTTTGGGATTATCATACAACAATTCTTTACAAGCATTCCGAACTTCGTTCTCCATACCTGCCTATAATCTGTCGCCCTTACAGGGCTATAATTTTGACATAAAAAATAACTTTGATGAAAACTGTTTTCATCAAAGTTACTTAATTAAATTGATATACATTGTTTTACAAGAATTTCACCAACCATTTTTGGCAATTATACCGAAATTCTGAGGTTTTGAATTTTTGAATTTCTGAGATTCTACAAAATCACTCAACAATTGTCATTTCGTCGATCAATCTTGTTGCGCCAGCGTATTTGTCGATGATGAATAAGACATAACGAACGTCGACTGAAATATTCTTACAGATTGATGGATCGTAGATCAAGTCGCTCATTGTTCCTTCCCATGTACGGTCGAAGTTGAGACCGAGGAGGTGACCGTCAGCGTTTAAGATAGGACTGCCTGAGTTGCCGCCTGTTGTGTGGTTGCCAGCGATGAAAGCAACGTGCATGCTGCCGTCCTTATCTGCATAACGACCATAGTCTTTTGTTTCGTAAAGCTCGCGTAAACGGTCTGTAACAACATAGTCATAGATTGCAGGATTTTCCTTTTGCATGATACCGTCTAATGTTGTGTAATGTTTATAACGAACAGCGTCTCTTGGTGAGAAACCACCTACTTTACCGTATGTAACGCGTAATGAGAAGTTAGCGTCAGGATACATCATCTTATCAGGATTCTGTTCTGCATGGAACTCCATTTGTCCGCGCATGAATATTCTTTGCAATTCGCTTATCTGACCGCTTATCTCAGCTACTTTTGGTCTTACGTTTCCTAAGTAGAAATCCATAACGTTGTTATATGCCATAAGAGCTGGGTCTTTAGCGATTTTCTTTGCCTTTGAAGCCTTGAATTCGTCTAACAACTTATTGACGTTTTCTTCTGAAGCGAACATTGTCTTAGCGAACAACTCATCGACGTAAGCCTGAACGTCAGCATATTTTTCAACGATAGTGTTGAGAAGCTCTGGACGGAAGTCAGCTGGCTGGTTGTCGATATATTCTTGAAGCACCATAGCAGCTACTTCTCTATCTATTGGCTGATAATAATCCTTGAAGAACACCTTAGCTTCTTCTCTTGCTGCAGCGATGAGAGCGTCGATTTCTTCTTGAGGAGTGTCTTTTGTCACTTGAGCGAGTTTGTTGAAGTTAGCAGCAAATGTCACGACTTCAATTTTAAGAGCTGTCTCTGAGAGATATGTTGTTGCCAAACGATATGGTTCGTATTCAGCATAAACTCTTTCGAAATCTTTGATAAGTTCGAGGTAAGCGCCTCTTGAACGGCTATAGTTAGCCCATTTTGTAAATGCCTTGTCGAAAGCATATTTCTTTTCAACGCCTTTGAAGTTGTTGATACCTTCTATCACGCCCATCCATTTTTTCCAGCCATTGCCGAGGTGTGCATGTTTTGAAGCATATTGGATTCTAACTTTAGGATCTTTTTCTTGATGTTTGTTGTAGATGTCGAGGATCTTGCCGCGGAGGTCAACGCTGACAGGATAGATGACGTTAGCTTCTTGGTCGACAGCCACTGAAGGGAGATATTCGTTAGTGCGAGCTGGATAGCCGAATACGAATGTGAAGTCGCCTTCTTCAACGCCTTTCAATGAGATTGGGAAATGATAAGCTGGTTTGTAAGGAACGTTGTCTTCGCTATATTCAACGGCTTTGCCTTCTGGTGACACATAGATACGGAAGATTGAGAAGTCGCCAGTGTGACGAGGCCATACCCAGTTGTCGGTGTCGCCGCCGAACTTGCCGATGTTTGAAGGAGGTGTACCAACCATACGGACGTCTTTGAACACCTCATTATAGATCATATAATATTGATTTCCGTGATAGAAAGACTTTATCTCAAGTTCGTAATCTGTAGTTGCAGCTGTTTCTTCTTTTATTCTTGCGATGTTATTTGCAATAATCTCAGCTCTTTCTTCTACTGTTGTGCTTTTTTCAACACCTTCGAGAACTCTGTCTGTAACGTCTTCCATTTTCTTTAACATGACAGCTGTCAAGCCAGGACATGGAAGTTCTTCTTCGAAGCTCATAGCCCAGAAACCATCGGTGAGATAGTCGTGTTCCACTGTGCTGTGATATTGAATCCAGTCGAAGCCGCAGTGATGGTTAGTGAAGAGAAGACCTTGGTTACTTACGATTTCGCCTGTACATCCGCCGCCGAACAAGACGACAGCGTCTTTCATACTGCTATTGTTGATTGAATAGATGTCTTCAACGGTGATGTTCATACCCATCTCCTGCATCTCTTGTTCGTTGTTTTGCAACAACATTGGAATCCACATTCCCTCATCGGCTCTTACATTCATAAAAACCGACATCACGATAAATAATGATAAAAGGAGTTTTTTCATATTGATAAAAATTTGATTGTTTTCAATTTGTGCAAATATACACAAAAAAGGATTTTGTAGAGACGTATCAACAATACCTAAAAAATCAAAAAATGTTGATGCGTCTTCAGATATATTATGAATAAAAAAATCCTGAAAAAAACCTCTCATTTCAATAAATTATAGGTAACTTTGCAATAAGCAAATCATAAAGTCATGAACAGAATAAAAGAGTCCATAGAGCAAAGCATTGAGGTAAAAAGCAAAATCTTATCTGATGAGAAACTGATGCAGTCTATTGAAGACGCTGTCAATCTCATCGTAGAGAGTCTGCGTAATGGCGGCAAGATTCATTTCTGCGGCAATGGCGGCAGCGCTGCCGACGCACAGCATCTCGCTGCGGAACTCAGCGGCCGCTTTTATCTGGATCGCGATCCGCTCAACGCAGAAGCCCTGCATTGCAACTCTTCTTACATGACAGCCGTCAGCAACGACTACGGCTACGACATGGTTTATAGCAGAATCATGAGAGCGTCAGCAAAAAAAGGCGACGTGCTCGTTGGAATATCGACAAGCGGTAACAGCCGTAACATAATAGAAGCTTATAAAACATGTGAAGAACTCGGCGTCAACATCATCTCGCTCACCGGAGCAACGGGTGGAATGATGAAAGACTTCGGCGGAATATTACTTAACGTTCCTTCCACCGACACCCCACGCATACAAGAAAGCCACATTATGATAGGACATATTATTTGCGAGTTAGTGGAAAGAAGGACTACAGACTTCGGACCTCGGACTTCAGATTAAATCAATCATAATAATAACCTTAAACCAAAAAAATTATGGAAAGAAATCTTGAAAATTTAAGAGTATGGCAAGACTCTAGATTATTTGTCAAAGCCATTTATGAAGTAATGTATACTTGTAATGATTATGGTTTCCGTGATCAAATACAAAGAGCTTCTTTGTCTATTATGAACAACATTGCTGAAGGTTCAGAAAGTGGTTCTGATAAAACTTACATTCGTTATCTCAACATATCTTATGGAAGTTGCGCAGAAGTCAAAAGTATGCTTTACCTTTGTGAAGATTTAAATTATTGCAGTACAGAAAAACGACAAGAACTACAATCAAAATTGTCAGTTATATCCAAACAAATCTATAAGTTAAGAGAATTTCTAAAAAATAATTAAAACACTCTAACCGTAGTCTGTAGTCCATAGTCTGTAGTCTTTTATTAAACCTTAAACCAAAAAAATTATGGCAAAACACAATGAAATTGGCGCCTTAGGCGAACAAATCGCTTTGGAGTATCTTCTGGAGCGTAATTATCAGATCTTAGAAAAGAATTGGTCATGCGGCCACAAAGAAGTCGACATCATCGCAAAAGACGGTAACACCATCGTCTTCGTAGAAGTGAAAACGCGACACAGCACCTGCCTCGTCGAACCTGAAGCGACTGTCGATGTCTATAAACAACGACATCTCATCTGGGCTGCAAATTCATACGTCAATCGCTATCAATACGACAACGATGTAAGATTCGACATCATCGCAATCGTCATCGACAGAAATAATGAAAAAAGGATAGAACACATTGAAGATGCATTCTATCCTTCTCTTAAATAAGTCACAGAGACTTGGTGTCTTTTTATCCAACACTGCTTCCTGGAGCAACAGGTTGACTTGGTGACATAACAACCAATCTTCCGTCTTTGTCTTCAGCTGACAAAATCATGCCTTCGCTGACGATGCCTTTCAATTTACGAGGCTCGAAGTTAGCGATGAAGCATACTTGCTTGCCAACTAATTCTTCAGGATTTGGATAATATTTAGCGATTCCTGAAACGATAGTACGTTTGTTCATACCGTCGTCGATCAAGAATTGTAATAACTTATCTGCTTTTGGAACTTTAACGCATTCTAAAACAGTACCGACTCTGATATCCATCTTACCAAATTCATCGATGTTGGTGTTAGGTTTGATTGGATTTGGAGCCCATGCGTTGAGTTCATTTTGTTTCTTTGTCTCTTCCAACTTATTGACTTGAGCTGCCACTGTCTCGTCTTCGACTTTTGTGAATAACAATTCGACTTCGCCGATAGTAGCGTTTTCGTTCAATAAGATTGTTTCCTTAGCTTGATTCCAGCTGCTTACTTCCAAACCAATCATTGATTGTAACTTCTTAGCTGAGAATGGCAAGAATGGTTCTGACAAGATAGCGAGTTTAGCAACGATTTGCAATGAAACTGCGAGAACTGTCTTGACTCTTTCTGGATCTGTCTTGAATTGTTTCCAAGGTTCGTTTTCTGTGAGGTAACGGTTACCAAGACGAGCCAAGTTCATCAATTCTGACAAGCCTTCACGGAATTTATAGTTATCGAGTAGGTTAGCGATCTTGTCTGGATATTGATTCATTTCTTCGATAGCAGCCTGATCTTTTTCATTAAGGTTAATCATAGCTGGAACCTTACCTTCGAAATATTTATGTGTAAGAACCAATGTACGATTTACGAAGTTGCCGAAGATAGCAAGTAACTCGTTATTGTTTCTATCTTGATAATCTTTCCAAGTGAAGTTATTGTCTTTTGTCTCAGGAGCGTTAGCTGTCAAAACATAACGAAGGACGTCTTGTTTGCCAGGGAACTCTTCGAGATATTCGTGTAACCAAACAGCCCAGTTACGTGATGTTGAAATCTTATCGTTTTCGAGGTTCAAGAATTCGTTAGCTGGAACGTTTTCTGGAACGATATAATCACCGTAAGCTTTCAACATGCAAGGGAATATGATGCAGTGGAAAACGATGTTGTCTTTACCGATGAAGTGAACGAGTTTTGTATCTTCGTCTTTCCACCATTTTTTCCAGTCAGTGCCTTTTTCAGCGCAGTGTTCTATTGTGTTTGAGATGTAGCCGATAGGAGCATCGAACCAAACGTAAAGCACTTTGCCGTCAGCTTCTTCAACAGGAACAGGAACGCCCCAGTCGAGGTCGCGGGTAACAGCGCGTGGTTGCAAGCCGTTATCCAACCAGCTCTTTACTTGTCCGTATACATTAGGTTTCCATTCTTTATGACCTTCGATAATCCATTCGCGGAGCCATTGTTCGTATTGGTCTAAAGGAAGATACCAGTGTTTTGTTGATTTCTTTACGAGTTCAGCGCCGCTGAGAGCTGAGTGAGGATTGATGAGTTCATCAGGACTCATTGAAGAACCGCATTTCTCACATTGGTCGCCGTAAGCGTGGTCGTTGCCACATTTAGGGCAAGTACCGATGATGTAACGGTCTGACAAGAATTTGTTACGTTCTGGATCAAAGAATTGTTCTGATTCTCTTTCGATGAATTTGCCGTCTTCGTAGAGTTTCTTGAAGAAAGCAGCTGCTGTCTCATGGTGAGTCTTTGAGCTTGTACGAGAATAGATGTCGTAGCTAATGCCGAGTTTTTCGAAAGAATCTTTGATTATATTGTGGTATCTATCGACGATATCTTGTGGAGTGCAGCCTTCTTTTTCAGCTTTGATAGTGATAGGCACGCCGTGTTCATCGGAGCCGCCGACAAACAAAACCTCTTCGCCTTTCATTCGTAGATAACGAACGTAAGTATCGGCTGGGATATATACGCCTGCCAAGTGACCGATATGCACTGGACCATTAGCGTAAGGTAATGCTGTCGTTACCGTGTAACGTTTGAAATGTTTGTCGTTATTTTCCATTGTCTGTAATGTTTTATGATATATTAATTAAGGTGCAAAGATAATAAATATTTCTCTGAGAAATGTTAATAAGAATTAGTAAATAGAAGGTGTTATTTCCTAAACTTTTTTTCCTTAATTTTGTCTTTCATTAAACTTAAAAATTAAATCATCATGATAACTTTTGAAGAAGACATCCGCAACGAAAATATCAAAGATATTGCTAATAAATTGATGGCAGCTGCTCGCACCGCACCGAAGGCCAGAGGAACAGATAACCTCGTGCTCGCAGTGGCGACCGACGACACTATCATAGCATTGTCTGACAAGATGAAAGAAATCGCTATTGAACATAATCTGGAATTCTTTAACCGCGACGCTGCAAACATCCTGAACAGCGGCGCTGTCATTTTGTTCGGTATGAAGATAAGTCCTCTCGGATTGAACTGCGCAGCATGCGGCTTCAAAACTTGCGGCGAAAAACCTAAAAACGTGCCTTGCTTCTTCAACGCCAACGACCTCGGCATCGCAATAGGCTCCGCTGCATCATTAGCAGCCGACTTCAGAATAGACAGCCGCGTGATGTTCTCAGCAGGTCAGGCAGCCCTCCAACTCAACCTAATGCCAGAATGCAGCATGGTACTCGCTCTCCCACTCTCAGTCAGTGGAAAAAGCGTTTTCTTCGACAGAAAATAATTAGTTAAAATATCAGAAATTCAAAATCTCAAAACCTCAAAATAAAGAACCCCCATAAGTTAAACTTATAGGGGTTTTAAATTTTTCTGAATTTCTGATATTTTGAAATTCTGAATTTTTATTTAACGATAAGTTTCTTTGTAACTAATTGTCCTCCGATTACGTTAACGAAATACATTCCAGGAGCGAAGTCTGAAATATCTATCGTTGTACTTCCTTCGAAGACGAAGTTACGGACTTCTTGTCCTTGCATATTAACGATATGTACACAAACTTTTCCTTTGTCGTAATCTGTTGTCAATCTCAAGACGTCTGTCGCTGGGTTTGGATATAATCCTACTTCAAAAGGAGCTTGAAGTTCTTTAACACCAACACCTGAGAGTGCGTAAATAGAAGTTATCTCATTGCTATATGTAACAACCTGACCTGACACTCTTAAGATTGGGTTATCTGCTGCCGAACAGTTAGGACAGTTGTTTTGTCCATTGACGCAGTCAGGATAATTTGGATGACATTCATCAATGTATGATGGATCTAATTCGTAGAACAACTTAACTTTAGAACCTTTGATATATTCATCGAGACTATAGTCCCAAACCATTGCCAAAGAGCCTGGGCACCATCCTGAACGGTTGTAAGTCCAAGTACCTGCTTGTGGCTGGCAGCCTGCTGGGTTAGGGTTACATGTTCTCCATAAATGTTGTTCGTAAGTCTTCTGATCGTTGATAATGATGTTATGAGTACCATCATAGAACTCAGCAGCGTTTCCTGTGTTGTAAGCTCCGTTATTACCGCTGCTCCAGTTGTGACCTGTTGTGGTAACCTTCAAGTTAGCTTTTTCAACATTTTCATCGAAAGTATAGAATCTTGTTGGAATAGGCTGTCTGTTTCTGTAATCACCAAAGTCGAAAATACCATACCATATCTCATTGACGTTGACATATTTATATTCTGGTTTTCCTTTAGTCATGTCAAAGATAGCTGTTGGATTATAACCTTGACCATCCCATGTCTGGAAGTAAAGTTCAAACTCAACGAGACCTTGGAGCAATGATGTATAGTCTGTTACGTCCATCTTATCATCACATTCACCGCCGAATGGTGTCACATAACGATAAAGCTCAACCCATTCACCGCGATAGTTTTTCACACGGCAATAACCGACTCTGTCGTATGGATCGCAAGTTCCAGCACAGTTGTGATTATAGATCAAGTCAATCTTGTTAAATGCATTGACGTGTGTTGGAAAAGCATAATCCTTGTTGTTATATTGGTTTTGTGGAGTGATGACAAGGTCACCATCAAAAGCTGTAACGCTGATGTTATCGAACTCATTTGTCACTTCAAAAGTGTTAGAAACGCTTGTGACTTTTCCACCTGATTGCTTGATATTAGCAGTCATGTTGAAAGTGCCGTATTTTGTAGGAGTCCATTGTGTGTACCAATATCCGTTTTCTGGATCATCAGGATAAGATGTCATCAATTCAACAACTTCACCATCGATGTCGCATGTCACTGACTCGAATTTGATAGCGTCGCCATGTTCAACATAAGCGCTCAATACTATCATAATAGGTGATTCGAGGTCGCTGACATAAACCATTGTTCCTTCGTATGGACGACGTATTGTTATTTCTGGAGTATAATTGCTAGGGTCGATAACTTCGAATGTGCGTGTAACAGAAGGAGCTGCTTGCCATTCACTGTCGCCGTTTTGTACAGCCTTCACCTTAACGACACCTTCTTCGCCTGTGATGGTAAGGATGTTGCCTTCTAATGTAGCAGGACCGCTTAGAAGTTCAAAAGAGACAGGAAGACCTGATGTTGCAGTAGCGTTCAATTCAATAGGAGCTGCTGAAATCAATTGGTCTGAAATCATTGGGAATTCGATGAACTGTGATGCCAAACCTGCTGGAATATGACGAACCAATAAGTTATCGTAGCCAGCATGTGAACTGTTCAAGAAAAAGATACCGTCCCACATAGCTGGATCGAAACGATCGCCTGAACCTGGCTTCAAACCTGCATTGATACCTTGGATTTCTGGAACTGGCTGAAATTCACCTGTACATCCATAGTCAGAAAATAATGTAACACTACCTTCTTTGTCATTAGCTTCAAGGTCAATCATGATTTTCCAGCGTGTCCATCCTCCATGTTCGTATTTAAAGTCGACTGCTAATTTATTGTCTGGCAATACAATACCATTGACAAATCTGTTATCAGTAGTTGAATGACCTGTTGTTGTGAAATAGATACCGCCATCTTTACTTGACAAGTTTGGATTAGGCTGTGTTGTCTCATAATTCATTGGAGGCAAAACAACGCCGTCTCCGTCAGCATCATAACCAACGCCAAAGACTGTTCCCCACCAGTTACGCATGACGTCTAATTCTATCTCAATAGTTCCGCCTTGTGAAAAATCAAATTGGAAATCCGGAGTTGACTTGTGTGTTGCAACTTCTCCGTAATTAGTGTTAGCATTATCAAAGAAAACAGCTAAAGATTCATCTGGAGATGTCTCGCCGCCGCCACCTAAATACTCTACTTTAAATTGTCCGCCGCCTGCGCTATGTGCTCTAGCAACCCAATTATCCTGACCATTTAAAATGGCATCTTCTTCATAATTGTTGAAATCCTTTGTTATGACAGTCTGTGCCTGTACAGATAATATCATAAATAAAGAGAGAATTAACAATGATAATTTTTTCATGATTCTATAGTTTGGTTATTTCAATCATTAATTTCTTACAACTATTTTCTTTGTTATGACATTGTCACCTAATATCTTAACAAAGTAAACACCATTGTTTAAATCTTTAATGTCTACAGTAGTTGTTGTTTCAAATGAAAATTCCTTGACGATTTGGCCTAATGAATTGATAATCTTAACTTCTTTTACACCTGCTGTTTCTGCTCTTAATGTCAATGCTGTCTTAGCAGGATTTGGGAAGATAGTAACATTGTTATATTCATTTTCCATAACACCTTCTGATGACAAATTAGCTAATGTTGCAACACAAGCGATGTTCATGTGTGTGAAACGTTCTGATTGTTCGAATGAGTTGACACTTGCTCCGATAACATCATTGCCTGTGTGGATATATGGACTATGATATTCATTATCTTCGAAAGGATAAATACCCATGAAACCATTATTATTGAATGATGTATGGTCGCTGTCGCCTGATTTGAAAGTTACATGGCGTACTTGCATTTCTGGGAAATAAACACCAGCTAAACTTGTATAATAGTCACCGATAGCTGCAACATTGTCTGGATAGATCAAGTCGATATGAATTTCACTGCCTTCTTGTAAATATCCGTTCATATCGTTATTGAAATAACCAATTATTTCATAACCCATGTCTGCACAGAATTTTGCGTATGCAGCACTTCCAACCAAACCTTGTTCTTCAGCTGAGAATGAACAATAGATAATTGAATAATCAAAAGTGTATTGAGATAAGATTCTTGCTGTCTCTAAAACTGTTGCTACACCTGTTGCATTGTCGTCAGCGCCTGGACACATACCTGAGTGACTGTATGAATCATAGTGGCTTCCGCAAACTACATATTGATCTGGATATTTTGCTCCCCATTGTGTAGCGATGATGTTTGGTGATGATTCGTTTACACCATATTTGAATTCAAACTCTTCAACATCTAATCCTAAATTTTCAAATTGTTCATAGATCCATTCTCCAGCTGCATATGCTTCTGTTGAATTATAGTATCTTCTTTCGTAATCTTGTAAATGTTGAACTGTAATTGTTAAGTTTTCGATGTCAACTTCATTCATCAAATCTCTAATAGCTTGATTTTCTTCTGTTACTGTAGGAAAATCACGGTGTGCTTGAGCTAATCTTGCAGTTTGGTTTGAAATGGCGACCATACCGTCATTTTTAGCAGGATTCAAATTTTCACCTAAAGGCTTTACAATTAACAAATCTTCATTGCTGAATAAAACTTCTACGTTTTCTCTTTCAATATAGCTTTGTTGATTTTCTTTTTCACAATAAACTATGAAATATAAATCATTGTCTTCAAATGATTTATCATCTAACAAAATCATATTATCATTAAGATCTTCAGCTGTAGCAAGTACAAAATTATCATTATAATAATGAATGTTAATGTCTTTGCTGTTAAATAATTCTCTTAAATTTTGTTGATCTTTAACTTTGACCATTACAAAATTATCTGCAAACATCATTGATGTAATGCATAATGCTAATAAAAGTAAAATAGTTTTCTTCATTTTATTTGTTATTATTAATGTTTTTCCAATACTGAGAAAAAGATTCCTTTGCAAATTTTGGTAATTCTCTTTTTGATCCCCATTTTTTCTTTATATGAAAACTTAATTCCATATCTTTCAAGTTACTGCTATGTTTGTCAAGATTTTTTCTGCTAGTCATTTTTTTCATTATAGCATTGAAAAAATTCTTTTCTCCAACCAAAGATTTATCTGCTTTTATAAGATCTTTTCTGTTTTCTATAAATAAATCTTTTAAAGGAATATTAACAGGACAAACTTCTGAGCATCTGCCACATAGCGTACATAAAGAACAAAAATGTGATGTATCTTCTATGTTTTTTAATAAAGGTAAAGAAATTGAACAGACAGGTCCAGGATTATATTCTTCGTATGTATGACCACCAACAGTATTATAGATAGGGCATACTTGCAAACAAGCACCGCATTGTATACAAGAAAGTATATTTCTTTGTTTGTCTTTTGATAAGATATTGGTTCTATTGTTATTAAGTAATATAAGATACAATTTTTGAACCTCACCATCATTAGTCAATGGCTTGTTGACAAAAGAATATAAAGAAGATAAATTGTTATTTGAATCATATAAAGACGATAAAGGCAATAACACACCCAACTCGTCCATGGAGGTAATCATTTTGTCGATGCCGGCAACTATTATATGTATCGGTGCAAAAGCGCTTGACTTTAAAATATTTCCTTCGTTTTCAGTCAACACTACAGTACCAGTATTAGATACTAAAAAGTTGGCACCTGTTATAAGAGCTTCCGGATTGTAGATGTCTTTTTTTAGAGTGTTTTTGGTAAAAGCGGTGAGCTGTCTTGCATTGCAGCCTTCTTTGATGCCGAATTTACTAGAATACAAATCAGCGATTTCCTCTGTTGTTTTATGAGCTGCCGATGACTTGAAATTATAAGGAGTCTCATTAAAGGCACTGCATACGAAATCACCGATATTAGTCTCAACGACTTTTATCTTTTTCATTTCAAGATAAGATATCAGCCCTATTTCTTCTATTGTAGAACTCTTTGTCTTGACGATTTTCTTTACTCTATTCTGATTAAGAATATCATAAATCATTTTTCTGGCTTCGTCTGAATCGTTAGCCCACAATAAGTTACCTCCGTTTTTGACAAAATTTGTATCAAAATCGACTAATAGCTTATCTAATTTTTTAAAAGCCTTGCTTCTTATGTTAAAAGCTCTCTGTTTTTCTAAATCTATATTTGAATAATAATTGGAACGATCTTTAACATTCTGCATAAAAGAATCGTAACGAGACATCATTTTTTCATAATGTTCATCGTCGAAAGCAATTCTTCTTGCATTCTGGTTAAAGATCATTCCTTTATCATTCATGTACCTATATTATTTAAGGTTAATTTTAGCAACTCTATTAGCGTGTCTTCCGCCTTCGAAATCAGTTGTCAAATAAGCTTGAGCTATTTCCCAACCTAATTCGTTTGAAATGAAACGACCAGGAAGTGTTAAAATGTTAGCGTCATTGTGCTGACGAGCCAATTTTCCTAATTCAACATTCCAGCAAAGAGCAGCTCTAACATTAGGATGTTTGTTAGCTGTCATTTGTGCACCGTTGCCACTTCCGCATAAAATGATACCAAGTGGATAAACTCCGTCTTGAATATCCTGTGCCAATGGATGGATGTAATCAGGATAATCTACACTTTCTTCTGAAAATGTACCGTAATCTTTAACTTCGTAACCGTTTTCTATCAGTCTTTCAATGATATATTGCTTCATGGCAAATCCACCATGATCGCAAGCTATAGGAATTAATCTTTTCATATTACAATTGTTGATAAATTTCCACAAAGTTAAAAAATATTTCCATGACTAAATATTATTTTTCTCACTAATTATGAATATTTTACAAAAAAAAATCTAATATTTGTTGAATTTGTATCTCACTACTAATCAATACAATAAAAGTTATCAACATTTACATTGTTAATAACTTTAAAACTTGTTAAAATTATTTAAAAACTTTTTAACAAATAAACATTTGTGGGTTTTGAACAATATTTATCGTTGTTTGTTAACACATTTTAACAGAGTTATCAACAATAAAAAATAGGGTTATTTTTTTGATTTTTAATTCATTAAGAAGTTATCAACATTTACTCATTCACTCAATTTTTCATATTAATTTTTAATTTTAAAAATATTTAAAAAGAATAATAGAGTAAGTTTTGTTAAGAACTCTGAGCTTTGAGCTCTGAACTCTGAACTTTGAACTTTGAACTAATAGGTTCAGTGTTCAAGATTCAAGGTTCTGAGTTCAAGATACTGCTACTTCCATTTAACGTTTACCAACATTCCGCTGATTGCTGTAATGACAACATAAAACGGATATATGAATTCAAGTGGCAATGTCCATCTTAAAAGACTACCTTGATTCATGAATGAGGTTATGTTTTTCAAAAGAGGATAATCTATAAAGAATTTAAGGATTGTTAACAGAAAATAGATGCTCCACAAGGCTGGGATGAAAAAGGCGCTTACAAACAGCGAAACAATGCTTAAATTGAAAAAGAAAACCACCAAGGCAGTAGCTATTATTTTCCAGCTGGTATATGATTTCGTTTTTGAAACCCATCTTCTCCTCTGACGGAAAAATTCGGAAATGTTTTTGCATGTCTTAGTCTCTACGATAGCTGATTTGCTTAACAGGAATCTGACGTTTTTAAGACCGTAATTTTTAGAGAATTGTTCCATTAAAAACATATCGTCTCCTGATGCTATGTTGAAATCTTTTCTGAATTTTTCACATTCTAAAGCAGCAGCTCTTTCGTAAGCCATATTTGCTCCGTTACACATCACAGGAAAACCTATTTCTGCTGATCCAGCAGTGCTGCCTATCAAACTCAAATGCTCTAAAACCTGAATCTTTTCGAAAAATGTCTCAGCCGGAGATAATAAAACAGGAGCTAATATCATCTTGCAGTTTTCTCTTTTATAGAAATCAACGATGCTTTCAATCCATGTGGATTTTAAGACACAATCAGCATCTGTGACTAAAACCAATTCATTTTCAGCTAAATGCAAAGCCTGTGAAATGGCTAGTTTCTTTCCTTCATTATCAGCTTTAAAAATTTTTAAGTTAAAATCTTTATATGTTTTTGAGAAGTTCTCTATTATAGAAAATGTGTTGTCATTTGAATGATCATCAATTATTATTACTTCAAATAATTCTTTTTCAAATGATTGATTATAAAGTGATTTTAATAATCTTTCGATATTTTTTTCTTCATTGCGTGCTGCAATCAGGACTGATACTTTAACATCGCTTTTTTTATTGAAGGCAAAAAATCTTTCTTTTAAATTATATAGTCCGTAAGTAAATGCAACTATACAAATAAGATATAAAGCACTTATTATCAATACTATATTTAATAATATTTGAAGCAGTTCAAAATTCATTTTTCCTGAAAAATTTAAATCGATATGTTAAAAACAGTCCGATAATAGATGGAATCGCTATATTAAAAATCCATAATAATGAACTTGCTGAAAATACCATCATTCCGTATGAACTACTTATATTATTGATAATTAACCATTTTTCAAAAACTAAAATGCTTACGGATCCTCTGACTGCTATTTCTGTTATTGTGATAAATGGTATTATCATCATCAATATATATGTTGCTGAAATTGGTATCATTGCTTTGAAATATGTCAGCGGCACGTCGAAGGACCATATCAAAAGCACAAATTGGAATGTGTAAAGAAAGTATCTTAAAAATGATATTGTTAAAATTTTTAACAGTTCTGTTTTATTATAGAATGAAAATACCTCAAAATATTCTTTGGTCTTTTCTTTAAATTTTTTAGGAATCAAAAACTGAAAATATTTTAAGATATGTATGTTGAAATACATTATTAATAATATTCCTATAATTAAAACAGCTGCTATTGTTAATAACACTAAATTTTTATTAACAAAAAATATAGCTGCTATCAATCCGAGGCTTACTGTAGCTATCATTTGTGCCATGCCTCCGACTATTGTAACCATGGCGGCTTTTATCCTGTCGCCTTTTTCCAACATAAATATTCTTCCTAGAAAATTTCCCATTCTGTTTGGAAAAAACATTCCTGAAGTTATTCCTGTAAAAATTGAAAGAAATGATTTCCAGATATTTATATTTTCGATAGGTTTAAGTTGCATTTTCCATTTAATTCCTTCTAAATAAATATTAAGAGGAACTAATAATAATGCTGCTAATATAAGAATGAGGTTTTTTGTTGTCTTGATTGATGATTCTATGTCAATCAGAAGCTGTGAGATGTTTTGGTTATGAAATAGCTTTTTGTATAAAATCCAGATGCCTAATAGTACGATTACTATTTTAACCATTATTTCTGTGATTTTTTTTATTTTTGCTTTGTTATTCATAACTCTACAAAAATAAAAAAAAATTGGTTAAGGAAAGGATAATATTAGGCATTGACCCAGGAACTTTGATAATGGGTTACAGTTTGATCTTGCAGAAAGACAAACAGCTTTCATTATTGAGGATGGGAGTGTTGAAATTGAAGCAATATGATAATCAAGCTTTGAAATTAAAGAAAATTTTTGAGAGAGTTCTTGAGATAATAGATGAATATCATCCTGATGAATTAGCCATTGAAGCTCCATTTTACGGAAAGAATGTCCAGTCTATGTTGAAGCTTGGCAGAGCACAAGGAGTTGCGATGGCAGCTGCTTTATATAGAGACATTCCGATTTTCGAATATTCTCCTCGTAAGATAAAACAGTCGATAACAGGCAATGGAGCAGCGTCGAAGGAACAAGTAGCGATTATGTTACAGAAAATCATTAAGTTTGACCATCTGCCTGATTTCTTGGACGCGACTGATGCCACAGCAGCTGCAGTATGCCACTATTTCCAACGTTCATTAAATATCGTCAGCGATACTGATGAAACAAAGACTGTCAAAATTCCTAAAGCTAAAAAATCATCATCAAAATCCAGCTGGCTCACCTTCATTAATAATAACCCAGATAGGACAATTTGAAAGTTTTCAATTTACTACATGAGTTTTTGATAAAACTGCCACCATTTATCTGGCAATTCATTTTCCATTGTCAGGTCGTAATCTTCTCTCGAGCATGGAATGTAATGGTGACGTTCATATTTTTCTCTGTCCTTGCTCTTGAATGACAAGTCCATCCACCATTTTCCGCTGACCTTATGACAAAGGAAAATGATTTCTTCGTTGAAATCATCCAACTTAACGATGTAACGTTTGAAATCCTTGCTGTTATATGTTGGAAAATCGTTGATACGCAAGCTGAATCCTTCTATGAAATACCAAATCATTTGTGCTAATGTATTGGCTGTTATGTTATTAATATCATAAGCAGGATTATATTCAAAGAAACCTATTGAAGTCAGTTTTGGATTCAAGCCGGCGTAACGTGTCATCTTGCAGCCGTCTTCTGAAGAGAAACCGTTTGGAGAATTATATTTCACGCCAGGAGCATCGGCAGCGCAAAATGCAGAAGTGTCTACAGTAATAATATCAGCATTACGTAATAATGGCTCTGTGACTTCAACATTAGCCTTTATATTTCCAATTCTATGAACATCGAAAAGAAGATTTTTCATAAGTTCTACACTTTGATTATCAACATAATAACTTTGATAACCAATGTTTGTATAATTGAAAAGGAAACTAGGCTGATGTAAAATGATATGACTTAAATAAGAATTTGAATTTAATTCTTCATCATCTTGACCAATATCGAAACGTGAATCTATAGAAGTGATATTCACCAGTTTGCCTGTATTTTCATAAACCTGGTAAATTGGATAAGTGAGGTCTTGACTGCCACCTAATATAATAGGTACAATACGATATCTCATCAATATTGAGAAAACCTTATTGAGAGCAAAATAAGTGTCTTCTATATCAAAACCTGTTTTGATATTTCCTAAGTCGATGATTTTCAAATCACCCCAATGATTAAAAAGCTGATATAATGATTTCCTTATTGCGTTAGGAGCATCTTTACAACCTTTGTTGTCAAAGGAATTACGTTCTTCTTCAACACCTATAATAGCAAGTTGGAACTCATCCAAGTCTGGAAATTCTTCACCTTCTTTATATATAGTGATAGTATTTCCAATTTGATTGCTGTGATACAAATTACAACTTTCAATAAAATCTTGCTTTATTTTATTAAGAAAAACATTGATTTCCATTATATTAACCTTTATCTTATTTTTCTTCAAAATTATAAAATTTATTATAAAAATTCAGAATTTAAAAACATCAAAATCTCAAATTTTTTTAAGTTTCTTAAGTTCTGAATTTCTGAGTTTTAATTGTAAATTCTTTATTATCTTTGCTCATAAATTAATATGGACAATGTCTGTTGATGTTGTCCGTAGTCTGTTGTCTTAAAAAAGTATGAAGATTTTATTTGTAGTCATAGGCAAAACCGACGAAAGTTATTTAGAGACAGGTATCGGTAAATATATCAAAAGGTTAGAACATTATATTCCTTTTGAAATGAAGGTTATTCCTGACATAAAGAACAGGAAGACTTTAACGGAAGAGCAGCAGAAAAAAGCAGAAGGCGATTTGATTTTATCGCAGCTTAATCCAGGTGATGATCTTATTTTATTAGATGAAAAAGGCAAGACTTTCACTTCGGTGATGTTTTCACAATGGATAGAAAAACAGATGAATGCCGGCAGTAAAAGAATAGTTTTCGTTGTTGGCGGTCCTTATGGTTTTTCAAAAGATGTTTATGACAAGGCGAAATTCAAGATCAGCCTTTCAGAAATGACATTCTCTCATCAGATGATACGTCTGATTTTTGTTGAACAGCTTTATCGCGCTTTTACTATTATAAAAGGTGAACCTTATCATCATGTTTAGTGTTTAACTTTGAAGGTTAAAAACTATATGATAAAATATTAACAAGGTATTGACAAAAACAATCTAAATTCTTATATTTGTCCTCTATTAACATAATTATTAACCCTTAAAAAATATGCGCTATGGAAAACTTAATTGAATTACTTAAACAACAACAAGAAGGTTATGATGATATCAAAGCTGAAAAGAAATTAAGTTTGTATTATCACAAAGCTCATGCAGCGGGTATTGAATCATTTTTAGATGAATTTTTTGAATGGTTGTTATTGACAAAACAAATGGATTATAAAGAAATCATGAAAATGTCTCACCAAGAATTACATGATTTATACGAATTAGAATACAAGAAATAAGTCATGAATAAAGGTTGGAAGTTATTTTGCTTATCAGCTTTAGCTCTTTTCATTATGAGTTGTGCAGAACCTAAGAAAAACAATGAAGAAAGTTTTAAAAAAGAGCAGATAATAGTTGACAATCTGATGACTCGTCGCAGCGTTCGTGCTTATAAGGATGAGGTTGTTCCACGTGAGATAATGGATGTCATTCTGGAATGTGGCATACATGCTCCTAACGGTATGAACAAACAGCCTTGGGAAATCAGAATCGTCGACAATCCTGAGATTCTTAATGGAATGACGGATGTTTATCTTGCTGGTATGGATGAAGATAATCCAAGATATCCAAAGAAAGATCCTAAATTCAGAAATATGTTTCGCAACGCTCCGACTGTAGTATTCATTGCAATGGAACCAGGAATGTGTTCACAGGTGGATTGCGGACTTTTGGCAGGCAATATGGTTAACGCAGCTTGGGCTTACGGAATAGGAAGTTGTATACAAATGGCTCCTGTAGGTTTTTTGAAATCAGAAGAAGCAAAGCCATATCTTGAAAAATTGTCTTTCTCTGAAGGTTATGAGCCTTTAATGGTGATAGGTTTTGGTTATCCAGACGAGACACCTCAAGTTAAGTCAAGAGTTAAAGAAAAGATAAGATTTGTCGAATAATAAGTCTCAAAGTCTATAATTAGAGATGTTACTTTTGTGGCATCTCTTTTATTTATGATTTACAATTTTTGGATATAGTCATAAAAAAATACCGACTTCGTTATGAAATCGGTATTTTTTTTTATTTGGATTGTTTTTTAAATTCTTAGAGTTTCATTGAGATACCAGCTGAAACACCTGTGAAACCACAACCACCAAATTCGAGATTTGCAGCGAATTTATCGTTGAAGTAGTAACGAGCACCTAAATCGAAGCCGAAGCCAAGACCTGCTGTGTGGAGACCAATTTGAAGACCTGCATAAGTATCCAAGTTATCAATGAATTGATAGTGGAAGTTACCTCTTGCTGTTAAAGTAAGGTTAATATGGCTTTCATAACCATCGTTCCAAATAAACATACCAACTTGACCACCAACAGAAATAGCATCGTTATTATTAATGAGATTTCCAACAATACCATAGTCAGCTGAAACAGCGATTGGGAAGCCACCACCGCCTAAACCTAAACGTGCACTACCAACTAATTGACCTTTGCTCATTTCTTGAGCTTGAACTCCTAAACCTAAAAAGCAAATAGCTACTAATGATAATAAAAATTTTTTCATGATTTTTTATTTTTTTTGGTTAATACTATGACACAAAAGTAATATTTTTTTAAATGTAATATAAATATCAGAAAAATTTTTTTTCTTATTTTTGTGAAATAAAATATAAAAATATGTCAAAGATTTTTGGAACATTAATGAAGACCATATATTCAGTAGGTAATATTCCTATTGATATGAAAAAGAAGAGATTAAATCCAGTTAAAGCTCAAACAAAGGAATTGGTTAAATTACTTAAAAAGGCATCAAATACTGCTTTTGGTCAGAATTATAAATTTGAAGAAATTTTGAAATCTGATGATATTCTTAAAACTTATAAAGAAAACGTTCCTATCTTTGATTACAACTCCATGTATAAAAATTGGTGGTTCCGTGCTTTGAATGGAGAGACCTATGTTACATGGCCAGGAAAGGTAAAATATTTCGCTTTGAGTTCAGGAACATCTGAAGCATCAAGTAAGTTTATTCCTATCACCAATAACATGTTATCTTCTATCAAGAAGGCAAGTATCCAACAGATTCTGGCTGCTACGAAATATGATTTCCCTTCTGATTTCTATGAAAAAGGCTTCTTGATGATTGGCGGAAGTACACATCTTCAATATAACGGCACATATTATTCTGGCGATTTGTCAGGTATTACTGCAGCCAAACTTCCTTTCTGGTTCGAATATTTCTATAAGCCAGGAAGAAAAATCTCCAGAACAACAGATTGGAATACCAAGCTCGATGAGATGGTGAAGAAAGCACCTTCTTGGGATATAGGTGTTCTCGTTGGCGTTCCTTCTTGGGTGCAAATTCTTTTGGAAAGAATCATAAAAGAATATAACTTAAACACAATCCACGACTTATGGCCTTCATTGTCGGTTTATGTTCATAGCGGCGTTGCTTTCGCTCCATATGAAAAGAGTTTCGAAAAACTTTTCGGAAAGCCTGTGGTATATAGCGAAAGTTATTTGGCATCAGAAGGTTATATAGCATATCAAGTTGATCTTAACAAACGTATCATGCAACTTGTTGTTGATAATGGAATTTATTATGAATTCGTTCCATTCAACGAAAACAATTTTGATGAAGACGGCAATATAAAACAAAATTGTACAGCTCTTAATATCACAGAAGTTGAAGAAGGTGTCGATTATGCAATCTTGTTATCTACAAATGCTGGAACATGGAGATATCTTATCGGTGATGTCGTAAAATTTGTCAATAAAGAAAAATGTGAAATCACCATAAGCGGAAGAACAAAGCAATTTTTAAGCTTGGTTGGTGAACATCTTTCACAAGATAATATGAATCAAGCTGTTGAAAATATATCAAACGAATTGAAAGTTGATATCAACGAGTTTACAGTCGCTGGTTTCCGTGAAGACAGCACATTCTCACATCATTGGTACTTGGCATGCGACGAACCAATTGATAAAGAGTTAGCCATCAAAAAAATCGATGAGCATCTGAAAGTGTTGAACGATGACTATCGCGTTGAAAGAGAAGAAGCTCTGAGAAACTTATATATAGATGTCTTGCCGACACATGTTTTCTATGACTTTATGGAAAAGACAGGAAAAATTGGCGGTGCGACAAAATTCCCACGTGTCTTGAAAGGTAAAAGATACGAAGACTGGAAGCAGTTTATAACTTCTTTAAACACTGAAAGATGATATTTCTAGAAGGTGTAATAATAGGTCTGTCTCTCGCATTGATAATGGGATTCGGACCTTCATTTTTTACTTTGATACAGACGAGCATCAGCAGAGGCTTCAAAGCTGCTATGTTCCTCGACTTGGGAATCATTTTAAATGACATCATGGTCGTTGCATTGATGATGATGACCAATGTTCAGTTTAATATTGCTGATAAAGAAAACATTATATATTCAGGTATAAGTGCAGGTATTATCCTTATTATATTCGGAATATATACTTTCCTTCTTTCTCCTGAGAAAATCATCCATATCAGTGAGAACAACAATCAGAAGATTGAGAAAATGAATGAGAAATTCATCGACAAGCCTAAATGGTATGTTTATATCACAAAAGGCTTTATCATCAATATTTTCAATCCTTTTGTCTGGATATTTTGGATTACTTGCGTTGCAACGGCTTCAAGTAATTTCGGAGGCAACAGATATTCTATGATTATTTTCTTTATTGGAGTTTTTGCTACTGTTTTGTTTTTTGATATTTTGAAAGCTGCAGGGGCATACTCTTTAAAGAGATTTTTCACTGAAAAGATGATGAAAATAATGAACCAAATAATAGGAATAATATTGATGTTATTTGGATTATTTATCGCAGTAAGGGTAATATTTTTCCCAATATCATTTTAGCAGAAATAAAAAACGCCATAATACAGAAGTGTTACGGCGTTTTTTTTATTTAGTTTTCAATAATATCAGTGTTATTCCTCGATATTCTCGAATTTAATGTCTTTGACGTTAAGTTGAAGATTTGTCTTTCCTTGCCAGAAGTTTTTCTCTATGCAGTAGCATATAGAGAAAGGTTCTTTAGAATTAACTCTTTGATAATCTGAACCTTTTTGGAAAGCTATACCAGGCAAGACAGTGTTATTGTCTTGTTTTTGAGTCATCGACAATTTAAGATGCTTCTTTTCTTGTCCGCCGACAGGTCGTGAAGAGCCAGTGTCGATTACGTTTTTAGAAAGGAATACAGGAGCCATATTACCAGGACCGAAAGGAGCGAATTGTTTCAATACTCTGACGAATTTCGGTGTTATGTCGGAGAAGTTTATTTCGAGGTCGACATTAAGTTCTGGAATAAGTTCTTCGTTATCGATATTATTTGCCACGTATTCTTCAAATCTACGAGCAAATTCTGCGAGGTTTTCTGGTTTTAATGACAATCCTGCTGCGTATTTATGACCGCCGAAGTGTTCTAACAAGTCAGAACAATGGTCGATAGCGTCATAAATATCGAAGTTCTTTATAGAACGAGCAGAACCTGTGATAAGGTTGTTGGATCTTGTGAGTACTATAGTAGGTCTATAGTAACTATCTGTAAGTCTTGATGCTACGATACCGATAACGCCTTTATGCCAGTTTTCGTTAAAGATAACTGTGCTTTTCGCGTTAAGGAGTCTCTCGTTTTGTTGAATCATCAAGAGAGCTTCTTCTGTTATTTTGTTGTCGAATTCGCGACGTCTTACGTTCAAGTCATTGATTGACGAAGCCAATTTTTCAGCATGTTCTTTTCTCTCAGCGATGAGCAATCTTACTGAGTCGCTGGCTTTTTCAAGTCGACCTGCAGCATTGATACGAGGTCCGATCATGAAGACCAGGTCGCTGACTGTCACTTCCTTGTTAAGTACGTTTTGAGGTTGTTCTGAATTTGCTGAAGGTTCTTCTTCAACTCTATGTACGTTAGCGTGACCGAGCACGGCTTCCAATCCTGGTCTAGGATTTTTGTTGATGAGCAGAAGTCCGTAATAAGCCAAGACTCTGTTTTCACCAGTGATAGGAACTATATCGGCAGCGATACTTACTGCAACTAAATCGAGAAGTTCATATACTTCTTCGATAGGGCGATTCAAGCTCATTGACAATGCTGTTATGAGTTTGAAGCCAACGCCGCAGCCTGATAATTCTTTATAAGGATATTGACAATCTGGACGCTTTGAATCCAATACGGCTACTGCATTAGGAATTTCGTCTCCAGGACGATGGTGGTCGCAGATAATGAAATCGATGTTACGTTCATTTGCGTATTCGATTTTATCGACAGCTTTGATGCCGCAGTCCAAGACAATGACGAGACTGAATCCGTTTTCAGCGGCGTAGTCAATACCTTTATAAGATATGCCATAACCCTCATCGTATCTGTCTGGAATGTAGAACTCAATCTTTTTCTTGCTGATGAAGTTCTTGAGGTAAGTGTAAATCAATGCGACGGCTGTTGTGCCATCTACGTCATAGTCGCCGTATATCAAGATTTTCTCTCCGTTTTCATAAGCTTTCTTTACACGTTCAACGGCTTTATCCATATCTTTCATCAAGAATGGATCGTGAAGATGTGTTAAAGAAGGTCGGAAGAAATCTTTTGCTTCGTCATAATTTGTAATGCCACGTTGGACAAGCAAAGTCGCAAGATTTTCATCTATGCCCAATGCAATAGATAAATCGTTAACGATTTGTTTATCAATATTATTATTTATTATCCAACGAGTTTCCACATTAAAAAAATTTGACTTGTAAAAGTACAACAAATAAATCCGATAAACAAGTTTTTTTGTTAAAAAAATCAAAAAAAATAAATGTTTAATATTCAGCATTTTAAAATCTCAGAAGTTCAAAACCTCAAAACTTCAAAAACTCAGAATCTCAAAATTTTTGGGTTTTGGTATTTTGAGATTCTGAATTTTTATAATAGCGGTGCTGCGTTAGGGATTGGAGCGGCATCCTTTGTGAGCGAAGTGAAACGGAGCGAGCAAAGATAGAGCGGAAAACTTTGATTTTTTTTGAAAAAAATCTCAAAAACACTTTTCTAAATGATATATATTTCTTAATATTGCAAATATGTTTAACCTTAAAATTCGTGTCCCTTGAAAAAGATTAAAACCTGCTTAATATCAGTCTTTTACAAGACTAATTTAGATAAGATTGTTGCTTTGTTGAAAGAGCAAGATGTTCAAATTTATGCTACTGGCGGAACATACGATTTCATTAAAGAACTTGATGATTCTGTTAAGACTATAGAATCACTCACATCATATCCTTCAATTCTCGGCGGTCGCGTGAAGACTTTGCACCCAAAAGTGTTCGGCGGTATCTTAGGCCGTTTGCAAAATGAGAAGGACGTTGAGGAAATGAAGCAATATGAAATTCCAGCTTTCGACCTCGTTATCGTTGACCTCTATCCTTTTGAAGAAACAGTGAAGTCAACAGACGATCCTGCTAAGATCATCGAAAAGATCGATATAGGCGGTATCTCATTGATTCGTGCTGGCGGCAAGAACTTCAACGAAGTCGTTATCGTTCCAGATTCAAAATATTACCTCGAATTCATGGAGCTCTACAAAGCTCAAAACGGCTGCACAAGCCTCGAAGATCGTAAACGTTTCGCAAAATATGCTTTCGCAACAAGTTCTCACTACGACGGCATGATCTACGACTGGTTCGCAAAAGATGACGAAGCTAAAGACTTGAACATCCATATCGACAATCGCAGCGAATTGCGCTATGGTGAAAACCCTCATCAAAAAGCTGTTTTCTACGGCAAACTCGATGATGTTTTTGAAAAACTTCACGGTAAAGATTTATCATATAACAACTTGTTAGACTTAGAAGCTGGTCTTAATCTTATCCGCGAATTCGACGAACCAACATTCGCAATCTTGAAACACAACAATCCTTGCGGCATCGCATCACGCCCAACAATTGCAGAAGCTTATCAAGCAGCATTGGCAGGTGACCCTGTTTCAGCATTCGGCGGTGTATTCGTAAGCAACAAGGCTATTGACGTTGAGACAGCTAACGAAATTAACAAGATGTTCTTCGAAGTTATCGTAGCTCCTGACTACAACGAAGGCGTTTTGGATATCCTCTTCGCAAAGAAAAACAGAATCGTCTTGAAACTCAAATCAAACGATTTCCCAAAAACAGTATATAAATCAGCTCTTAACGGCATCTTGGCTCAAGATCGTGACCTTCATACAGAAACTATTGAAGACTTCAAAGCTGTTACAAACAAAAACATTGAAGCTCAAGAAATTGAAGACTTAATCTTTGCAAACAAGATCGTTAAACACAGCCGTTCAAACGCTATCGTTTTGGCAAAGAACAAGCAATTATATGCTTCAGGTATCGGTCAAACATCACGCGTTGACGCTTTGAGACAAGCTATTGAAAAAGCTCAGTCATTCGACTTCGACCTCAACGGCGCTGTTATGGCATCTGACGCTTTCTTCCCATTTGCTGACTGTGTTGAAATAGCACATAATGCAGGCGTTACAACAGTTATCCAACCTGGTGGTTCTATTAAAGACCAAGATTCTATCGACTATTGCAATGCTAACGATATGGCAATGGTATTCACAGGATATCGTCATTTCAAACATTAATAAAAGATTGTCAAAATGGGATTGTTTTCATTTTTCAATAAAGAATTAGCGATAGACTTAGGTACAGCCAACACCATCATTATCTATAATGATAAGGTGGTTGTTGACGAGCCTTCTATTGTCGCGATAGAAAGAGACACTCAGAAAATCATGGCTGTCGGTAAACGCGCTATGATGATGCATGGAAAGACACACGAAAACATCAAGACTATCCGTCCTTTGCGTGATGGTGTTATCGCTGACTTCCAAGCAGCTGAATATATGCTTAGAGATATGATCAAGATGATCAACTTCCATAACAGCATCTTCCCTCCAGCATTGAAAATGGTTATCTGTATTCCATCAGGTATCACAGAAGTTGAAGAGAGAGCTGTTAAGGATTCAGCAGAACAAGCTGGCGCTAAGGAAGTTCGTCTTATCCATGAACCAATGGCAGCTGCTATCGGTATCGGCATCGACGTTCTTGAACCAATGGGTAATATGATCGTTGACATCGGCGGCGGTACAAGTGAAATCGCTGTCATAGCTCTCGGCGGTATCGTAAATAACAAGTCAATCCGTACTGCTGGTGATGACTTCACAGCTGAAATCGTTGAATATATGCGTAAACAGCATAATATGTACATCGGTGAGAGAACAGCAGAAATGATTAAGATTGAAGTAGGTTCAGCCTTGACAGAACTCGACAATCCACCAGATGAATACGCAGTTCATGGTAGAGACCTTTTGACAGGTATTCCAAAGGAAATAAAGGTAAACTATTCAGAAATAGCATATTGCTTGGATAAGAGCATCTCTAAGATTGAGACAGCTGTGCTCAACGCATTGGAACAGACTCCTCCAGAATTGGCAGCGGATATCTATCGCACAGGTATCTATCTCACAGGTGGCGGTGCTTTGTTGCGCGGTCTCGACAAACGTTTGCATGCTAAGACAAAGTTGCCTATCCACGTTGCTGACGACCCATTGAGAGCTGTGGCTCGCGGTACAGGTATCGCTCTTAAAAACTTTGACAAATTCCCATTCCTGATTAAGTAATCTGGATTGACGTCATGTATAGTTTATTAAATTTTTTAAAAAAATATAATAACATCCTACTGTTTTTGATATTGGAAGTATTGTGTATCATAATGTTGGTAAACAATCTTCCATATCAGAAACGTAAGTTAACAAAGGTAGGTAACGCCATATCTGGCAGGTTCTTTAAAACCAAAACCAATTGTACCAACTACTTTTCCTTGAAAGAAGAAAACCAGCTGATGGTGGAGCATAACGCTTTACTGATGAGTCAGTTGTATAATGGTAATTCTGATAATTCTGTTTTGATAGATTCGTCTTCTTTCGAATTTCACTTTATCCCAGCCAAGGTTATTGACAATAGTGTTTATAATGTTAATAATTATTTGCTTATAGATAAAGGAAGAAGAGATGGTATAGAAAAAGATATGGGTGTCATTTGTGAGAAAGGTGTGGTTGGAAAAGTCGTCAACGTGACGGATCATTATGCATCTGTGATAAGCATGTTGCATCCTTATACTGTAGTAAGTGCCAGATTTACAGATAATCAGCATATAGCAAATGTGACTTGGGGCAATCGTAACTATCGTTTCGGAACTGTAAATGATATTCCTTTGCATTTGAACCTTGAAAAAGGAGACACTTTGGTGACAAGTGGTTTCTCTAATATTTATCCGGCAGACATCATGATCGGAACTATTGAGGAAATGCTTGAGTCTGACTCCAAGGATTTTAACTCAGCTAAGATCCGTTTTTCAACAAACTTCAGCACTTTACGTCATGTTTTTGTTATCGAAAACTTACACCAAGCTGAAATAGATTCACTAACCTTAAACCAATGATAAAATGAATAATAGGCTGATAATAAACTTTTTAAGATTCATTGGCTTGCTTCTTTTGCAGGTATTGGTGATAGATAATATTCGTCTTGGTTATTATATACATCCTCACGTTTACATTTTGTATATTCTTCTTCTGCCATTTAACATTCCAAATTGGCGTCTTCTTTTTGCAGGATTTTTCATGGGTCTTGCAGTCGATTTGTTCAATGGAACGCCAGGACTTAATGCCGCGGCAACTGTCTTCATGGCTTTCGTCCGTCCTTTGGTGATAAATGGAATGACAAGAAGAAAAGACATAAACGAAAATGATGAACCATCGCTTAATAATATGGGAGTCAGCAGGTTCCTAGTGTATTCATTCTTATTGCTTATGGTTCATAATCTAGTGTTGTTTATGCTGGAAGCCTTCAGCTTTAAACTTATCGGTGTGGTATTATTGGAGACATTATTGAGCGTATTCAGCTCTTTAATGTTAATATTCATTATACTTTTATTATTCAAGAAGACTAAAAAGAAATCATTATAAAATTATATTGTTATGAAAATCAGATTATTGACATCAGTCGTTGCATTATTTGCATTAGTAGCATGTAGCAAACCTTCATTTAATGTTAAGGTTGAATTGCAAAATGCAGAAGGAAAAATGGTTTATTTGCAAAAATTCGTTGACAAAAAATCAACAGTTATAGATTCTGTCGTAATGCAAAATAATGTTGTGAATTTTACTGTTGAAGAAGGTAATCCAACAACATATTATTCAATAAAGGTAGAAAAGGTAAGATATCCTATAGGTTTCTTCAGCGAAAACAACGACGTTACAATTGTTGGTGATGTTAAAGATAATGCAAGTATTCAGGTAACAGCATCATACGCACAACAACTTGTTAATGAATTTGATGCTGAAAATAGAAAATTCTATAACCAACTCAGAGAGTTAGGAAATAATTACGAGATAGCAGCTCAAGAAAACGATGAAGCTGCTATGGCAAAGATCTATGATGAATATGATCAAGTTGAAAAGAATCAAGCTGCTTACAGAAATCTTTTTATTGCTAAGAACTACAGCAGCTTTGTATCACCTTATATATTATATAACAATCGTTTGAGCTACGAACTCTATGAACTCGAAGATTTTGTTAATCATTTCAATATTGCTCAAGACAATGAATTCGCAAAGCTTTTGAATGAGTATATCTTAAAGCTTAAACGTGTTAGCGTTGGCCAGCCTTATCTCGATTTCACACAAGAGACACCAGAAGGAACATTCTTGTCATTGTCAGAACTCGTAGGAAAATCAAAGCTTTTGTTAGTTGATTTTTGGGCTTCATGGTGTGGTCCTTGCCGCGCTGAAAATCCAAATGTCGTTGCTGTTTACAAAGAATATCATGAAAAAGGTTTCGATGTTCTCGGCGTTTCTTTGGATATGAAAAAAGAAAACTGGATTAAAGCTATTGAAGCTGACGGACTTATCTGGCATAACGTTTCAGACCTCAAATATTGGAACAACGAAGCCGCTCAAGATTATGCAGTATCTTCAATACCAAGCAATATCTTGATCGATGCAGAAGGTTTCATCATCGCTAAAAACTTAAGAGGCGAAGATTTAAGAAAGAAAGTTGAGGAAATTCTTAAGTAAATTTGTTTATCTGAAAAAATATTAACATGAAAAGACTTATAATTTCTTCTATCATAATTTTAACATTATTTGCATGTAATAAGAATACATTCAATATTGATGTTGAAATGACTAATGCTAACGGTAAAATAGTTTATCTCCAGAAGATAATTGATAATGAATTTGTTAATATTGATTCAGTATTGATAAAAGATAATAAGGCGCACTTTGATGTCAAGAAAGATGATAAGAATGCTTATCATCTCTTTATTAAAGGTTGGCGTCGCGCCTTGCCTTTCTTCGCAGATAATGAAGATGTTATCATTAAAGGTGATTTCAACAATTATAATAAGATCAACGTGACAGCTTCTGAAACACAAGAGCTGCTCAATGACTTCAACAGCTCTTTTGCTCAAGCTGATGATAATGCCAAGAAAATATTGGTAATAGAAATCGTTGAAAACCACCCGGAAAAAGATCTGGCACCTTATGTCGTATATCGTTACAAATGGCTTTTCAATCTAGATGAATTGAGAAATATTATGTCATATTTTAACGATGCAGCAACATCTTATACCGCTAAGCTTAATGAATATATAAGCTTCCTTGAACGCACTGATGTCGGTCAGCCTTACATTGATTTCACAATGAATAATGTTGACGGTCAAGAGGTTTCATTGTCAGATCTTGTTGGAGACAATGAACTTCTTATGATTGACTTCTGGGCTGCATGGTGCCCTGACTGTCGCGTCGAGAATCCTAATGTCGTTGCTGTTTATAATGATTTCAAAGACAAAGGATTTGATGTCATAAGCGTGTCGTTGGATACAGACAAGGCTGCTTGGACAAAAGCGATTGCCGATGATAAGTTGTCATGGAAAAACCATGTTTCTGAATTGAAAGGCTGGGACTGCAGCGCTGCTAAAGAATATGGCGTCGCCTGGATTCCTCAAAACGTCTTGCTCGACATTGACGGAAATATTGTTGCTAAAAACTTGAACGGAAACGATTTGAGAATATTTGTTGAAAATTATTTGAAGTGATATGGAAAGAGAAATAAAGATTTATAACTACGGATTAAATGAGTTAAAGACTTATCTGTTTGTCTTTTTATTTGTTGTTGGCAATATCTTGCTGCCTCAACTGTGCCATCTGATTCCTAACGGTGGCAGAATCTTCTTGCCAATTTATTTCTTCACTTTAATAGCATCTTATAAATATGGTGCGAAAGTCGGTTTGATGACAGCGGTCTTGTCGCCGGTGATAAACTCTATCTTATTCGGGATGCCAGCTCTCGCTGTCCTTCCTGCAATATTGATAAAATCAGTGGTCTTGGCATTGGCTGCATCTTTCATTGCAAGCAAGACACATAAGGTTTCAATAATAAATCTTTTAATCGTTGTTTTGGCATACCAATGTATCGGTACATTGGCAGAATGGGCTATTACATCATCATTTTACCTTGCTGTTCAAGACTTTAGAATCGGTGTTCCTGGAATGTTATTGCAATTGTTTGGAACATATTTTTTGTTGAACATTGAACGTTGAACTCTGAACAAAATCTGTTGACTGTTGTCCGTAGTCTGTTGACCATGATTATGCATATTGAAGATTTAAAAGATATTTTATTAAAGGAAAATCACACTATAGTGATATATAAAAGTGACGCCTCTGTTATAGTTTCAAATGACAGGGGCGTTGCTCCATTATTAAAACTTCTTAACGAAGACGCATCGCAGCTGCAAGGTGCTATTGTGGCTGATAAAGTAATAGGTAAAGCTGCTGCTTTGCTTATGGTCTACGCAGGCGTCAAGGAAGTATATACTCCTACCATCAGCAAACCTGCTGTTGTTGTATTTGAAAATCATAATATTAAAATCTCATACGATAAAATCGTAGATAGAATCATCAACAGAAAAGGCGATGGCTTATGCCCGATGGAAACGCTTTGTATTGATATTGACGATCCTCAAGGAGCATTTTTAAAGATTCAGAAATTCAGAAACTCAGAACCTCAAAAATTTTGAGATTTTAATGTTTAATTTCTTGCTACTACCACTACATTTCTGCTTCTTTTCACATTCCCGTTCAAGTCGAAGGTTTCCGTTTGTACGATATAGATTCCGGATGAGATGCAGCGATTGTTGTCATCGCTGCCATCCCAATAAACGACACCTTCTTTGCTGACGAGATTGTTATTGAATAAATTCCTTATAAGTAGTCCGTCAGAGTTGAAAATCTTGATGTTTAAAGTATATCCGTTATCGTCAAGATTATAGTAAACGCCGCAGATGTCATCCTTGGCGTCGCCGTCAGGAGAGAAGATTTCCGGTATGATTTTAATTTCGTTTTCATTTTCATTACTATTTGCAATATCATCTTTTGCCATAGAGTTTCTATATCCAGGCGTTCCGTAATTGAAGTTAAAAGAAGCAGAATGCCAGTTGTTTTCATCGAGTGACGGATTTTCCGTAGAGATGCGTTCCAATGCAACGCCTTGTGTTATAGACAATAAATCGTAATGCATCTTGTCGGAATATTTCATCTCGTCGATTTTAGTTCTTCCTTTGTCGCATATTATGACATGACCTTCTTCATTGGTCAATGATGGAAACGACTCCACATCAAGAAAGTTGTTGTCTTCCTCAACATCATACTGATATCTGACGATTTCTTTGTCTGAAGAAATCAATATATAAGAATGAGGAAGCATGATTCGGCTTTCAGAACATATCTCTTTAAGCGTGGTGTCGGCATGATTCGGGAAAGTCTCTTTTATGGTTCCGAACATTATTTCCTTTAAGTCGATGACTTTGTCGGAACGATTGTAAAGTTCCAGATAGTCTACTCCTGGATATATTGGGTTGAATAATATTTCGTTGATGATGATGTCGTTGTGACTTACCTCTGACGGCATCCCGAACATGATTTCGATTTCTTTTTCTGGAGGAATGTCTTTGCAGTTTGTCACATTATTGATATTGAGTGTGTATAATTTATCTTCTTCGAAAATGTAATCGAAAGTTAGCTTGACGTAATCGTTTTTATATTGTGTGGTCTCTGCTTTTTCAGGATATAGATTCAATTCTTTAATAATGTAGTTATCAATATTTTGTAGGTCTTTCAGATTCATATTCTGATTGAAGAACACCTCTATTTCATTAGACGAACTAGGATTTATATGGTCGAGTTTGGGAACGATGACATTGGAGTTTATGATTGAATTCTTTGCTCCAGGAGTGCTTCCGTTTTTGTTGATGCAGCTGCCCCAGTTGCTTTTCCCGGCACATGGATTGAAGGCGTCGATCTGTTCCAGCGACCAGCCGCCGTCTTTTTTATAAGCCGTTGAATGCCATGAGATGTTGAAGTTTACGGTAGAGATGAGATTTTCATTTTCATCCACCAAAGTGATGTTGCTTCCGGAGTTCGTTATCTGAAAAGAAGAGAAACCGTGACAGTCGCCGAAAGATGACAGTTCATCGAGGGCGTCATTATGGCAAAGGATGAGATATTCGTCAGATTGTATTATGAGATCCTCATTGAACGGCAGTTCTTTCTTCCCGATTATTATTTTCCAATTCTTGATATTTATTGCTGATTCGGAAGCATTATATAGTTCGATGTATTCCCATTCCGGAAGCGCGACGCTCGGACTTGGATCGGCCATGATTTCGTTTATTACGACCTCGTTTTCGTGAATGATTTGTGCGTGATTATACAGCGCACACATCATAATTAACAATGAAATAAATATATGTTTCATAGTTTTATGGTTTTTCGATTTTGTACGTTTAAGGTTTCTAATAAATTCGTATTTTTGCGTGTAAAAGTATATCTTTTTTTTAATAAGGCACTGATTTTTAACTAACTTTAACTTTTGTGTTAAAAAGTGTTAAAAATGAGGTCGAAATAAGCTAAAAAAGGTCATTATTTATTAATATCTATTAAGAAATGAAAGTCGCTGTTATAGGAGCTACAGGTTTAGTCGGTCAGAAAATGTTACAGGTTTTGGCTGAACAAAATTTGCAGATTGACGAGATCATAGTTGCAGCATCAGATAAGTCTATAGGAAAGAAAGTCACATATAAAGATAAGGAGTTAACATTGATCTCGATGGATCAGGCCGTTGAAGCTCGACCAGACATCGCGATTTTTTCGGCAGGCGCAGAGGTCTCGCTAAAGTATGCCGAGAAATTCGCAGCGGTCGGCACATACGTCATCGATAACAGCTCTGCATGGCGTAAGGACAAAAACGTGCCGCTCGTAGTGCCAGAAATCAATGCCTCCGACATCAGTGTTGACAACCACATCATTGCAAATCCTAATTGTACTACAATATGTATGTTGATGGCATTGGCTCCATTGCATAAGAGATACAATGCCAAGCGTCTGGTGATTTCCACTTACCAGTCAGTGAGCGGAAGCGGACAGAAGGGTCTTAACCAGTTGGCTCTTGAACAAAAGGGCGAAGTCTGCGATAATCCTGCTTATCCTACTCAGATTCACGAGAATGTGATTCCTCACGGTGGTAATTTCTTGGAAAATGGCTATACCGCTGAAGAAGAAAAACTTGTCTTCGAGACAAATAAAATCTTGCACTCTGACATCGCTGTCACTGCTACAGTGGTGCGCGTGCCTGTTTATGGAGGTCACTCTGAAAGCATCAATATCGAGTTTGAACAAGACTTTGATTTAGACGAAGTTAGAAATATCTTGTCTGCATCTCCAGGCGTAACGCTTTATGACAATCCAAGTGAGAATGTCTACCCTACTCCAGTGATGGCTTACGATAAAGACGATGTCTTCGTAGGTAGAATCCGTCGCGACTTCAGCATAGATAAAGGATTGAATATCTGGTTGGTTTCAGACAATATCAGAAAAGGCGCGGCCACAAACGCAGTGCAGATTGCAAAATATATAATCGAGAATTTTAACTTATGAAAATATATCACAATTTCACCGATTTTGTAAAAGTGCCTAATGCAATAGTCACAATTGGTACTTTCGACGGCGTGCATCAAGGACATCGTGCCATACTGTCCGATATGGTGAATGCTGCGAAAGCGATTGGCGGTGAGACGGTTGTGATTACTTTCTATCCACATCCTCGACAAGTTCTCAATATCAACAGCGCTAACTTGCGCTTCATCACTACTCAAGAAGATAAGATAAAACATCTTGAAGATATTGGCATCGATAATCTTATCATTGTGAATTTCACCAAGGAGTTTTCACGTGTCCCTTCCGACGTCTTCATCCGTGATTATGTGATAGAAACAATAAATCCAGCCAAGATCGTCATCGGTTATGACCATCATTTCGGAAAGAACAGAACCGGCGATTTCGGTTTGTTGCAAGACTTGGCAAAACAATATAATTTCGAGGTACAGCGTATTGAGGCTCACGATGTTGAAAATATCGCTGTTAGCTCTACCAAGATTAGAATCTCTTTACAACGCGGCGACGTGGAACATGCCAACATGCTCCTCGGCTATCAATATTCGTATGTCGGAAAAGTCGTTTCCGGAAATAAGATAGGAAGAGAATTGGGCTATCGTACCGCTAATCTTGATGTTGAGAAAGAATACCGCTTGATAGAGATGCCTGGCGTTTATGCCACTTATGTCGATTTGCAAGGTCAGGTTTATAAGTCAATGACATATATAGGAAAAAAACCAACTATCAACGCTGGCGATGAAGAGTGCATAGAAGTACATATCTTTGATTTTGATGGAGATATATACGAAAAAGATCTCAAGATACGTTTCGTGAAAAGGATTAGAGACGAACGTAAATTCAATGGACTCGAGGAACTGAAGAGACAGCTAGAAATTGACGAAAGACAAATTAGAGAAATATTATAAATTGATTATTAACACTTTAAATTATTTGATATGAAAAGAGTATTGACTTTATTAGTTGCTATCTGCTTAGTTTCATTCGTGAGACCAGCTATGGCATGTACAAATTTCTTAATCACTCCGGGAGCTTCTGTTGACGGAACATCTATGGTTTCTTACGCAGCAGACTCTCACGTTCTTTACGGCGAGTTATATCATTTCCCTGCAGCTGACTATCCAGAAGGCACAATGAGACAAATCGTCGATTGGGACTCAGGAAGATATCTCGGCAGCATCCCAGAAGTTGCTCACACTTACAATGTTGTAGGTAATATGAATGAATGGCAGCTCGCTATTGCAGAAACAACTTACGGCGGACTTCCAAACTTAGGCAATCCTAATGGTTTGATCGATTACGGCAGCTTGATTTACATCACATTACAACGTGCTAAGACAGCTCGTGAAGCTATCAAGGTCATGGCTGAGTTAGTTGCTAACTATGGTTATATCAGCGACGGCGAATCATTCTCTATCGTTGACCCTAACGAAGTATGGATCATGGAACTCATCGGTAAAGGTCAAGAGACAGGCGCTGTTTGGGTAGCTCTCCGTGTGCCAGACGGCTATGTTTCAGCTCACGCTAACCAAGCTCGTATTACCACTTTCCCATTAGCTAACAAGCAAAACAAAAACAGTATCACTTCAAAGAACATCGACAAGCTTTTGAAGAATCAAAACATCGACTGTGTTTACGCAGCTGACGTTATCTCATTCGCTAAGAAAAATAATTTATACGCAGGTCCAGATGAGAAATTCTCATTCTCAGACGTTTATGCACCAGTAGACTTCAGCGGCGCTCGCGCTTGTGAAATCCGTGTTTGGGCTATGTTTAACCAAATCGTTGACGGCATGGATCAATACTGGGATTATGCAACAGGTAGAAACATCAACCGCGCAAAACCTTATGTAAGCGGTCAGCCACAAACACCTGAGAACTTCCCAACAAACAGAATGCCTCTCTGGGTTAAGCCAACAGAAAAAGTCAGCCTTTTAGATGTTATGGCATTTATGCGTGACCACCTTGAAGGAACAGAACTCGACATGACTCAAGACATCGGCGCTGGTCCATTCGGTTGTCCTTACAGACCACGTCCAATGGGCTGGGAAGTTGACGGCGTTGAATATGTTCACGAACGTGCAACAGCAACACAACAGACAGCTTTCTCATTTGTAGCACAATGTCGTCCTAACACAATCGCTGAAATCGGCGGTATCATCTGGTTCGGCGTTGACGATGCAGCAAGCACAGTATATTGCCCAATGTACACATGTATGACAGAAACACCTAAGGCATACAGTGTTGGCAACGGCAGCATCATGGAATTCTCAGAGACATCAGCATTCTGGGCATTCAACCAAGTTACAAACTGGGCTTATACAAAATATCGTTACATCCAACCAGAAATCGCTGAACGCCAAGCAGCTTATGAAAAAGGCTGGGCTAAAGAAGTAGCTCGCATCGACGAACAAGCAGCTAGATTGTATAATGAAAATCCAGCAGAAGCTGTTAAGTTCCTCACTAAATTCTCATGCACAGAAGCTGAAAGATTGGTTGCAGACTGGAGAGAGTTCTATAAATATTTATTTGTAAAATATATGGACTTCAACGTCAAGACAGCTCAAGCAACACCAAAAAGCCACAAGTTCTATGCTCCAAAGGTTGAACAACCTAAATTCAGCGATGAATATTATAGAGCAATCATAGAACAAACTGGTGATAAATTGAAAGTTTATTAAAAGACTTTTTTTATCTTTGTGCCCTTAATTAAATCAACAAAAAAGTTATGAAGAAATTATTACTTGTTATTTGCGCAATGTTGTCTTTGAACATTTTGACAGCGCAAAAGAATGTGCTTCTTGAAGAGGTTACCGGAACATGGTGCAGCTATTGCCCTACTGGTATTTACTACATCGATTCATTGGTGCATACTTATGACAATGTTATTGCGATAGCAATACATACCAACGACGTAATGGCATGCGAAGATTACTTTGAAAAAGCAAAGCTCACTTCAGCTCCATCAGCAAACATCGGTCGTCGTTTCACTGGTAAGAACACAGACGAATGGTTTGCTGCTGTTCAGGATGAAATGAACTATGCTCCAAAAGCAAGCGTTGTCGTGACAACACAATTCGAAGAAGCTACACGTTTGTTGACAGCCATTGTCACAGTCACAGCTCTTGAAAATATGGAAGGCACATACACAGTTGGCGGCGTTGTTTGCGAAGACGCTGTCTCTGGTACAACTTCTCAATATAACCAAGCAAACCAATATTCAAACTACTACTACCCTGTAGGTGGTTTTGAAAATCTTCCAAACCCAGTTCCTGCTTATAGAATTGCTTACGACCACGTAGCTCGTCAGCTTCTCTCTCCTTATGAAGGCGAAACAGGTTTCCCAATGACACTTGCAAAAGGTCAGTCATTCGCTCAGACATTTACATATTATTTGCCAGAAGCTTATGACCACAACTATATCAGAGTCGTTGGTATCGTGTTAAATGAAAACGGCACTGTTGACAATGCTGGCATAAGCGCTTATGCTAACGGCAAAACAAACGCTGCTCCAAAATTCACTTCAGTTCCTGTTTTAGACGTCCCAGCTGGTACAGAATATATCTATGATGTATACTTCCACGATACAGATAATAGAGATGTTGTCGTAAGCGTAGAACAAAAACCAGAATGGTTGACATTAAAACAAATTGATCGTAAGTCAGCAAAACTTTCTGGCGTTCCAGCACAAGCAGGCGAATATGTAGTAGTATTGAAAGTCAGCGATGGCGCAGATGCAACTTACCAAGAATTCACAATCACTGTTAAAGACGCTTTGAACGCAAGCTGGGAAACATTAGGCGAACGCGCTTTCACACAAGTAGGCTACGGCTTCATCTTCGGAACATGTTCTTACAATGGTGATATCTACACATTCTTATATGAATCAGGTTTCCCTACCCTTTACAGATATGATAAAAACAAGACATGGAAGAAGTTAGCAATAATCATGGATGAAATGGGTTACGATGGTAGCATCGCAGCTGGTACTGACGGTGTATATGTAACATATAACCTTAAGTCAAACAACTTGATTAAAGTCATGAAATATGCTAATGACGAATGGTCAGAAGTTAGCAACATCGGTAAGATCGGTTCAGTTCCAAAGATTGCTGTTGACGCACAAAACAGCGTTTATGTAGCATTTAACGATGCTGGTGAAAACAACCGTTACTACTTGAACAGATATAAAAACGGCAACTGGGAGACAATGGGCAGCTACATCACTTCAGGCGGTGGCTCATGGTCAAGATTGGCTCTCGACAGCAAAGGCGTTCCTTATGTATCATGGGTTGACTTCTACGCTGGCAACAAGATGTACGTCTCTAAACTCGTAGGCGAACTCTGGTTGACAATAGGCAACGCTCCAGTATCTGAAGAAAACTTCATCGCTAAAAACTGTCAAGACGTAGCAATCGACGCTAACGGTAACATCTACCTCGCTTATGTTGTAAAAGGTACTGAACAATTAGCAGTTTATCGTCACAACGGCGCTGACTGGGAAATGTTAGGCGACAACATAGCAGACGGTACAGTTAAAGGCATCGACGTTGCTGTAGACAGCGAAAATAACTTCTATGTGGCTTACGCTGACGGCAGCTTCGGAGACAAAGTTTCTGTGATGAAATATAACGGAACAGAATGGTCTTATGTCGGTCAAAGAGCTTTCACAGAATCAAGTACAGACACTTACATGGCAATGACATTACACAAAGAATCTCCATGTGTCGTTTATACAGATATCGCTATGGGCAGCAAGGCTTCTGCAAAATATTACCAACTTGCAGACCAATTCACACCTGTATCAAATCTTGAAGCAATAGTAGTTAGCGATAATGATATTGAATTGACATGGAATGCTCCATTCAATGCAGAACCAACAAAATACAATATCTACAGAAATGATGCTTTGATCGGCAATACAGCAAAAACATCATACGTTGACGAAGACTTGGAATCAGGTATATATAACTACGCTGTAACAGCTGTTTATGAAGACGGCGAATCAGAAAAAGCAACTGCTACTGCAACACTCACAGTATCTGTAGCAGAAAACAATGAAGTAGTTTTCACTATGTATCCAAATCCTGCTAAAGATTTCGTTACAATAGAAAGTGCAAAAGACGCAGTTGTCAAGATTTATTCTGTCAACGGTCAAATGCTTTCACAACAAAACATCAGCGAAGGCATCAACACAATCAACATCTCAAACCTTAACGCAGGTATGTATTTCATCAGCGTTGATGAGACAATGGTTAAGATTGTAAAGAAATAAGTCACCAAGACTCTAAGACACTAAGTAAAAAGAGCTGCTTTAAAGCAGCTCTTTTTTTAGTTTAAAATTGAAAGTTGAAAATGGAAAATTGGAAGTCGTGCTAACTTTCAATTTTCAATTTTCAGTTTTCAACTTCTTATAAACTTCAATGACGGCATTAGCAATGTTTGTTCCTTTATATTTTTGAACGTATTCCATGCTTGATGTTATGCGTCGTTTACGTTCTTCTTCATTATTGAGCAATTGCATTATTGCATCTGCCATTCCTTTTGAATCGTCAGGATTAACATAGAGGCAGTCTGGGCCTCCTGCTTCTTCAAGACATGATCCTGTGCAGGCCACGACTGGAAGTCCGCAGAAGATGGCTTCGATGATAGGGATTCCGAAACCTTCATATCGTGATGGATATACAAACACCTCGGCTTTTTTATATATGACGTTCAATTCGTCATCGCTGACGCCGCTTAATAAATGAAGTCGATGTGATACTCCTATCTTATCTGCGGTTTTCTTTACCTTGTCGGCGTATTTTGTCTTTTTGCCAACAGCGACGAGATGTATGTCTTCTGGTAAAAGGTTCAATGATTTGACGGCAAGCATCAGGTTTTTGCGTTCTTCTATCGTTCCTACGCAAAGCAGATATCGTTCAGGCAAGTCGTATTTCTTGGCAGTATCTTCCATCTCGCCTTCTGTAGGCATATTTGTAAACTTAGGGTTACAGCTTTGGTATATGACTGATATCTTTTCAGGATTTATCTTGCCAAATTCCAATATGTCACGCTTGGTGCATTCAGATACTGCTATTATACGATCAGCTTGTTTTATGGTCTGGTGAAACTTCCAGGTATACATTTTTCTGTCAAACCAGCGGTAATATTCTGGATGACGTAAAAAGATGAGGTCGTGGATTGTCACTACGCTTTTAATGCCGTTATTTCTTAATCCAAGAGGAAGTTCTCCGCTAAGTCCATGATAGATCTGAACCTTGTCTTCTATGAGTTGCTTGACGATGTTTTTGGTACGCCAGAGGCTTTTGTATATTTTACCTAATTTCTTTTTAGGGAAGATGAATCTTGAATTATCAGATTCAATGATCTGGTTTCTTAATACGTCACGACCTTTGTCAGGCGTATATAGCAGCAGTTTCATATTGCTGTCGTTGAGACGTATCATGTCATTTATCAAAGTCCTGCAGTAATTGCCAAGGCCTGTGTTGTTACGCACGATACGTTTGGCGTCGAAACCAATGATCATTGAATCTTTCATATAAATACGGTTTCTTACTTAATAGCTGCTATGCCAGGGAGCTCTTTTCCTTCGATGGCTTCTAACAATGCGCCACCGCCGGTAGATACGTATGAAACCTGGTCTGCCAAGTTGAACTTGTTGACGCAAGCAACAGAGTCGCCGCCGCCTACCAATGAGAAAGCACCGTTCTTTGTTGCCTCAGCGATAGCTTCAGCGATAGCTTTTGAACCGTTTGAGAAGTTGTCGAATTCGAATACTCCGCATGGTCCGTTCCATAATATAGTCTTTGAGTTTTTGATGACTTCGCCGAATAACTCTCTTGTCTTAGGACCGATGTCCATGCCTTCGTATGCTTCTGGGATATCCATTGGATCAACAACCAAAGTGTTGGCATTATTGCTGAAATCGTCGGCAACGACAGCGTCGACAGCTAATACCAAGTTGACGCCTTTGTCTTTAGCTTCTTGTAATAATGAGAGAGCCAAATCGAGTTTGTCGTTTTCGCAGATAGACTTGCCAATGTTGCCGCCGAGGGCTTTCTTGAATGTGTAAGTCATGCCGCCGCAGAGGATGAGGTTGTCGACTTTTGTCAAAAGGTTTTCGATGATCTCGATCTTTGTTGAGACCTTTGAGCCGCCCATGATAGCTGTGAAAGGACGTTTGATGTCTTTCATGACCTTATTGACAGCGTCTACTTCTTTACCCATGAGGAAGCCGTACATCTTATGTTCTGCGTCGAAATAGTCAGCGATGAGCGCTGTTGAAGCGTGAGCGCGGTGTGCTGTTCCGAAAGCGTCGTTGATGTAATAGTCGGCGTAAGATGCCAATGTCTTTGTAAATTCCTTTTGGCTTTCTTTGAGAGCTTTCTTAGCTTCGTCGTAGCCTTCTTCACCTTTTTCTATGCCGCGTACCTTACCTTCTTCTTCTGCGTAGAAACGGAGGTTTTCGAGCAAGAGAACATCGCCGTCTTGCATAGCAGCGATTTTTTCTTCTGCCTTCATGCAGTCGTCAGCGAAGATGACATCTTTGCCTATTACTTGGCTAAGATAATTTACGATATGTTGAAGAGAATATTTTGGGTCTGGGTTTTTCTTTGGACGACCGAGGTGTGACATCAGGATAAGTCTGCCGCCATCGTTGATGACCTTGTTGATAGTAGGCATCGCTGCACGGATACGAGTGTCGTCAGTGATGTTGAAGTTTTCGTCCAATGGGACGTTGAAGTCTACGCGAACGATAACGCGTTTGCCATTAAAATTAGTTTGTTCGATGTTTACCATATTCTATATTTGTTTATTAGGACGTAGATACGTCTTTATCATTTGAATTAACGGAATAGTTTCTCTACTTTTTGGATTGTCTTAGGCAATACGAGCACCACCACTCTGTCTTCTGCCTGTATCTGGAAGTTGCCTGTAGCGATGTAGCTGTCTTCGCCTCTTATGATGCCGCCGATGATGGCGCCTTCAGGCATGTTGAGTTTGTTGATAGGCTTGTCTGTCACAGCAGCGCCGTCGCGTACCACGAACTCGACGATGTCGGCGTCTATGCCGCTAAGACATTTGAGTGAGGAGACGTTGCTTCCTAATGTGTAGCGTACCATATAACTCGCAGCGATGAGCTTTTTGTTGATGATAGTGTCGATACCTATGTTTTGAGATATGTCTATATAGTCGATGTTTTCAACCATAGCGATGGTACGTTTCACGCCGAATGACTTGGCCTGAAGACATGTCAGGATATTGGTCTCTGTATTGTCTGTCACAGCGATAAAAGCGTCCATGTCTTTGATGTCTTCATCTTCGAGGAGGTCGACGTTACGTGCGTCAGCATTAATGACCAAAGTGTTAGAAAGGACGTTGGTAAGCTCGAAGCTACGTTCTTTATCCTGCTCGATGATCTTGATGTTAAGATCGTTTTCGAGGCGTTTTGCTGTCAGCTTGCCGATACGTCCGCCGCCTACGATCATCACGTTGTTGATGTTGAATTTTGTCTTGCCGCTGAGTTCCATCAGTTCTTTGATGGCGTGAGGCTTGGTGATGACATAAACGAGGTCGCCTTCGTGGAACACGTCATCGGCTTTAGGGATGAAGGTGTTTTGTCTGCGGTGTATTGCCAGAGCCTTGAAGTCGATATGTTTGTAGTTCTCGATAAGTTCTTCCAAGGTTTTGTTTATGGATGGAGCGTTAGGCTCGAGCTTGATCATCAGAAGTTCCAGTTTGCCGCCTGCGAAGTCGTGAGCTTCTGTAGCGACATTCTGTTTTAACAAGTTGATGATTTCCTGAGCGGCGATGTCTTCAGGAGACACGATACCGTCTATGCCTAAGTCTTGATAGATGCGCCAGTTCTCCTTGCTGAGATCCTCCATGGTGTTGACGCGGACGATGACTTTCTTAGCGCCGAGTTTCTTTGCCAAGATACCTGTGAGAAGGTTGATATGTTCGTCGTGAAGAGCGGCAATGACCAAGTCAGCTTTCTTTACATTAGCTTGTTGTAAGACTCTTATTGAGGTGGAATCGCCAATGATGGTCATCAAGTCTGATTGTGACTCTATCATTTTCAGAAGTTCTTCATGAGGGTCTACAATGGTGATGTTATGATCGCCATGCTCCAATGCCTGAGCCAGATGCATTCCAACTTCGCCGTCTCCCGCTATAATGATATCCATATTTTATTTTTAGGCAAATTTATGAAAAAAAACTTTATTTATCTATAACAAATCTATCCCAGTCGCGATGCACTGTGAAATAGTTTCTGAAGCTTGTCAGCGACTCCATATCGATTTCGGTTTCGAGAATATCTTCTTCATCTGTGAGTTCTGCCACTGTCCTTCCTTTTCCGTTCACGACTTTAGTTTCTCCGATATAATTGATATTGTTATGGTCGGTGCCAACGCGGTTTACGCCTATGAAACAAGCTTGGTTTTCTATCGCTCTTGCTGAGAGAAGAGTGTTCCAAATATATGATTTCTGCAATGGCCAGTTGGCGATGACGATACCAAGGTCGTATTCGAACTTGCCGTCTTTGTAGCTGTTACGAAGCCATGCAGGGAAACGTAAGTCGTAACATATGAAAGGTCTTATTCTCCAGCCTTTATATTCTATCGTGATCTGTTCCTGACCGCAGCACAGCTGTTCTTTCTCGCCGCCCATGAAAGTGTGACGCTTGTTGTAAGTGTGGTAAGAACCGTCAGGATTCATCCAGACGAGGGTGTTGTGGTAAGGCATTGGGCTTTTGGCTTCTGGCTCTTGGCCAAACGCAGTGATGAAGCTTCCGCAGATGGCGCAGTTCCGTTCTTTTGCTTTTTTACGAAGCCATGTCATTGTGGCGCCGTTTTCATCTTCAGCGAACAATTCTGGCTCAGCAGGAAATCCTGTAGTAAATGTCTCTGGTAAAATAATGATATCTCTGTCATCTTGAATTCTTGTAAAAAGTTCATCAAGATGCTTGAAGTTTTCTGAAGGATTTCGTGCAATGATGTCGCTCTGCACGCAAGCTATTTTTAGTGTCATAATTTTTTTATCAGCTTTCCTGTTTCTGAAAAATCTCCGCAATTGATGGTGTAGATATAAGTCCCAGAATGGAGATTCTCAAGATTTAAAGTCAATGTTTTTTCTTCGCTATAAAGTCTTTCTCTTTTTATTATTTTTCCATTAAAATCGTAGATTGTTAGAATGGCGTGTTGTTCAAGCGGTAACGAATAACTGACAGTAAGATTGTTTGTCAAAGGATTTGGCGATAGCTTGATGTCGAATTCGATAGTTTTGCTTTCAATTCCTAATGTTTCTGCTTTGTTTAAGATTTTATCAGCTATTCCTTTGTTGCTATAATATTCTTCAAGAGATTCTTGTTGAGCTTTTTTTGTTTTGACTAATGTAACGATTTGATTAAGCTGTGTCTCAGTCGCATGGTCTATACTTTCAAGTATAAATAGTTCCAGAAACATAAAATCAAAAGAGTACTGACCGCAGTCATAATCGTCATTAATTTCTTCAATGAAAAATACATCTCTTGAATCGTATAAATCAATCAATTCTTGAATGAAATTACTGCGCAGGAACAATTCTGCGTATCCGTTAAAATTATTTCTTACTTTTTCAAAACCAGTAAGATAATCATCGGAAAGCGAGATGTTTATGTTGAAAGGATAATAAAGACAAGTTTCTAACAGTCTTGACGTAGAGATATTTTCCAATGTGTCGAATGGAATCTGAAGAGATTCTAAACGTTGCGAATAATTCATGTCTTCCCATTCGACACAACCAGGGAAATAAGGATAAGAATAACCGTTATATTTGATGACATTTGTATGATATGGACTAAATCCTTGCGCCATAATGCCGCAATGACTTAATAAAAACAATGTCATAACAAAAATTATCTTCCTCATATTACTCTTTATTTATAGCTTATTTACTCATAGACTTATAGACTTATAGACTCATAGCCTTTATTGATTCATCGCAAAAGCATAAGCTCCGATGCAGACTGCTGATGATGTTCCGAGTTTCGTTGCTGTGATACCGATTTTCTTTGATGGGTCGTACCAGACTTCTTTATCTGAGAATGGAACTTTTATCATCTTGCCTGATGTCTCAGCGAATGCCTTTTGACCTTCTTCATCATCGAGGTTGAATGCTGATATTTCCATTCTTGGGATTTTATTTCCGTCTAATCCTGGATATGCAGTGTTGAGGAGTTCAACGACTCTAGGCATGAAGATCTTTGATGCGCCAGAGAGACCGCCGCCGAGAACCACGATGCCGTCTATCACTGTAGCGATGTTAGCGATGATGTCTGCCAATACTGTCGCGAATTCGTCCCATGCTTTGAGAGCTGCTTCTTTGTTACCTTCTTTATTGCCGAGAGCTATTTCGTAGATGTCGAAAGGCTGTGGTGCTTCGTTGAATTCGATGCCAGCTTCGCGAGCATATACACGGCGAACGCCTCTGATGCTGATTGAGTCTTCTGCGCTTGTCTGAGGATATAATATGTTTCTCATGCACCATACCTCTGCGCCTGCAGAGTTGTCGCCTTCAAGGAGTCTGCCGTTGAGCACGACACCGCCGCCGAAGCCTGTGCCGAGTGTGAGACCGACGAGGTTCTTGTATCTCTTAGGATTGCCAGCCTTCTCAAGCATAGCGTTGATCTGTGGAAGAACGCCGCCTAAAGCTTCGCCGTATGCGAATAAGTCGCCGTCGTTGTTGATATATACTGGAACTTTGAATTCGTTTTCCAACATGTCTTTGAGAGCTACGCCGCCTCTGAATAATGGGAGGTTGGCGAGGTCGCAGATGATGCCGTTAGGATAGTCGGCTGGACCAGGGAAGCAGAAACTGATAGCTGCTGGCTTGCTGCCGCATAACTCTTCTGTACGACGGAAACCTTCGATGATCTTGTTGAGCTGTTCTTCTAAAGTGTCGGAAGCTGTCTTGATAGTGAAAGCTTCTATTATTTCTTTATAGTCTTGTACTGCTGAGAATTTGAATCCTGTGCCGCCGGCATCAAGAACGAAGATGATACTTTTTGAATCCATATTTTTAATTTTTAATTTTTTCTTTTTTATGTAAAAACTTCTCTACCCAAACAACCCACATGAGAAAAATGCATAAGTAGAATAAGGTCTTGAAGAAATAATCGTGGAAGAAGTCGAAGCGTGTTGGGAATGGTATCATACAAAGGCTAATACCGACGACCCTCACGACATTGATGAACTCGATGATGACGAGACCGAGTGGGATGTACCAAGCCTTATGTTTCCATGGTCCAGGGAAGATCAGCATGAGAAAAAGCCAGTGAAGCCATTGTTTCAGACTTGTGCATTCTGGCGCTACGTTGATGAAAGAGTAAGTGTCGTTGCAATTCATCACTCCTATGGCATGATTATGAGTTACGAAATCAACTCCGAATATATGCTCCAGTACCCAGCAGCTCTGGTTGAACAACAATGCCGATGCAGAGCCGAAGAGCTTGGCGATAAGGCCGCCTATAGGAAAATAATTCAGAGACTGCCATCCCAGATACAGAAAGTGGAATGAAAATATCAACAAGATAAACAACCCGACATCAATAGTCGAAGTGTATTTCGGATCTTTATATAGTTCTTTTATTTTTTTTACGTAATTCATAATTCATAATTAAAGTCAACAGACAACGGACAACAGTCAACAGACCTAGTGTATACAATCTTTATCCAAAAGCCAAAAGCCAATGGCCAAAAGTTATCAATCATCCGAAATCTCTTTCAATGTAGCTTGATATGTTGTGAATATCAAAGCTCTTGAGATATATCCGAGATATTTCTTTCCATCGACGACGGCGATGTTGTAGTTACCGGAGCGTTCGAATTTCTTCACGACTTCCTCAGCGCTGTCTTCAGTAGTGACGAGGTAGTCAGGGAGAAGCATGATGTCTTCTATAGTTGTGTCGTATTGTTCTGGGTCGAAGATGATCTTGCGTATTGAGTCGAAGAGCACGTGACCTTTGAAGTTGCCGTTATCATCTACTACAGGATATATGTTTCTTGTTGATGAGGATATGATAGGTAGCAGGTCGCGCAATGTTTGTTCTGGTCTTATCGTCTTGAAGTTGGTTTCTATAAGTTTGTTGACGGTTATCATGTTAAGGATGCTGATGTCTTTGTTATGAGACACGCGTACGCCTTTGTCGCTTACTGCTTTTGTGTAGATAGAGTCTTTGAAGAACACTCTGTTGATGGCGTAAGACAATGCTGATACTATCATCATCGGCACCATGAGTGAGTAGCCGTTTGTTATCTCTGCGATGAGGAAGATGCCTGTCAGAGGAGCGTGTAGCATACCGGCGATGACGCCTCCCATACCGACGAGCGCGAAGTTGGTGATGTTGAGAGAACCGAGTCCGATGGTGTTGACGAGAGTTGCGAAAAACATGCCAGAGAATGCGCCTAAGAACAAGGCTGGAGCGAAGGTGCCTCCCACACCTCCAGCAGCGAAGGTGAATGAGGTGGCAAAGGCCTTGAGGAAGATGATGGCAAGCATCAGCACAAGGATTATCCATTTGTTATTTTGTAAACTAGAGAATATGCTGTTTTCAAATAAGATGGAGTTGTCGTTGTTGAGAGCAGCGTTGATGGCTTCGTAGCCTTCACCGTATAAGGCTGGGAAGATGAAGATCAAGATGCCTAATCCGCTTACACCTAATGCGAATCTCATCCAAGGCGATTCTATCTTCTTGAATCTCTTGTCTACCTTGAAATAGATGTACATGAAATATGCCGATACCAATCCTACGAAAAGACCTAAGCCTACATAGAACAATGAGTTGGCTGGCATGAAGGCAGTGCTGGTAGTGATGGTGTATTCGAAGGCTCTTCCGAGGAAATAATAAGATGTCAGGATGGCTACGAATGAAGATATTATGATTGGTATCAATGAAGCCATGGAGATGTCTATCATAAACACTTCGATGGCGAAGATGATGCCTGTGATAGGCGCCTGGAAGATTGACGCCAGAGCTGCTGCGCAACCCATGCCGATGAGCACCACTATGTTTTTCTGGTTCAGACGAAGCAGCTGTCCTATGTTGGAACCGATGGCCGAACCTGTAGATACCGAAGGACCTTCAAGTCCGACGGAACCGCCGAAACCTACTGTCAGGGCACTTGTGATGATAGACGCGAAGGTGTTGTATGGCTTCACCGCACCTTTGTTCTTCTGTATGGCATATAAAATGCCGGGTATGCCATGGCCTACGTCTCTCTTCAGAATGTAACGGCAGAATATGATGGTGAACAGAATACCTACGGCAGGAAGGATGAAAAACAACAGTCCGTATTGGTCTTCGTGAGTCGCTACGTTATAGAAATAATCCCTGATATAGTGGGCTAATTTTTTGATAATGATGGCAGATAGACCAGCAAGGAAACCTGTAGGAATACTCAGCAGCAACATGAACTGTTTCTCCGACATATGAGTATGTCGCCATCTGTTGATCTTCTGCGCCAATAATATGGTACGAGCCTTTATTTTTATTTTCACAATGTTCAATTTTAAGTCTTCAAATATAAAAAATGAATCTGTAACGTGGGCAATTTTGAACAAATATTTTTTATATTTGCAGAAACTATTATTGTAATGAGGATTTTCAGTTATAATGTTAACGGAATAAGAGCTGCTATCTCAAAAGGGCTGCTTCAATGGCTTGAAGCTAACACACCTGATGTCGTTTGTCTTCAAGAGATTAAAGCTACCCAAGACCAGATTCCTCTTATGGAGATAGAGATGCTTGGCTACCAGCATTACTGGTTCCCAGCCAAGAAAAAAGGCTATAGCGGCGTGGCTATCCTGACGAAAATAACTCCTGATAATGTCGTCTACGGAATGGGTAATCCCGAATATGATGACGAAGGCCGTTTCATCAGAGCCGACTTCGGCGAGTTGTCAGTGGTGAGCGTATATCATCCTTCCGGAACAAGCGGCGACGAACGTCAGGACTTTAAGATGAAATGGCTCGACTTCTTCCGTTCTTATGTCAATGAATTGAGAAAATCTCGTCCTCAACTCGTGATATCTGGCGACTATAACATCTGTCACGAAGCCATCGATATCCACGATCCTATACGCAATGCCAAGTCATCGGGGTTCTTGCCAGAAGAAAGACAGTGGTTTACAGAATTCCTCAGCGATGGATATACCGACAGCTTCCGTCATCTAGTCAAGGAACCTCATCATTACAGCTGGTGGAGCTATCGCGCCAATGCAAAGCAGAATAACAAAGGCTGGCGCATCGACTATCATATCGTGACAGAAAATCTTAATGAAAAATTGAAATCAGTTGGCATCATGCCAGAAGTTAACTTCTCTGACCATTGCCCTATTGTAATAGAATTGAATTAAATTAAAAAATAAATAAAATGATAGAATATATTAAATATAACTTGGTAGAGGTATCAGTCTTTGTATTGATTGCATTCATTATTATAATGTTGTTTCTATATTTGAAAAATAAAAGAAACAGATACAAAGTGAGATTCAAATTCAATTATCTGTTATATAAATTGGGTATAAAGAAAAAAATGTCCAGCAGTTATATTTCAGAAATTCACGTCAGAGAATGTTATGAACCTTTAGTGGATCTCGTTAAACATCCTAAGGTATTTCTTAATGACGAAACATTGGAACATCCTGTGTTGTTGAGAAAGTCTGTGGCAATGAAACTGTATAAGGTTGCTGACAGTCTTCCTGAAGATGTTTATTTGAAGGTGTATAGCGCATTCCGTTCACGTATTGCAGTATACAATATCTGGAAGCAGGAAGAAGAAAGAATGACAAAAGAGAATCCTCATATGAATCGCGGTGAGCTTCTTAAGCTTGTGAATGCAAAAGTATCTAGTCCTACCGTTAATATGGGTGGTCATGACACTGGCGCTGCTGTTTCAGTAGCTCTTTGTGATGTTAATCGTAACGATTTTGACTTCGGAACAAAAATCAGAGAGAAACGTCAAAAGGTAAGTCTTACTAAAGAGCAGATGGAAAACCGTAAGATGTTGAAGAAATTTATGAAGTCTCAGAAATTTGTCAATGACCCTACAAGATGGTGGCATTTCTCTTATGGAGATAAGGCATGGTCTGCTTATAGAGGTAGACGTAACGCTGCTATTTATGGCGCTGTTGAGAAAGAGTTTGAGAATATGGGCTACGTGAGTGTCATTAAAACTGAAATAAAATCTGTTAATATTAAATAAATTCTGGCTTGATGAATATTGCTGCTTTGGTATCCGGTGGCGTCGACAGCTCCGTAATGGTTCCGATCTTGAAAGAACAAGGTTATAACCCTCATATCTTTTACATTAAAATAGGTCTTGAAGGTAAAGACGACCTTATGGATTGTCCATCAGAAGAAGATATCGAGATTACCACATATATCGCTAAGAAATACGGCTGTCCTTTCGACATCGTTGATCTTCAGAAGGAATATTACGAGCGTGTTGCGAGTTATACCATGGACTCTGTGCGTAAAGGTCTCACTCCTAACCCAGACGTTATGTGTAACCGTATGATTAAGTTCGGTGCCTTTGAAGAAAAGATGGGATATCAGTTTAACAGAATCGCTACTGGCCATTATGCTCGTCAGTGGTACGATGAAAACGGCATCTCATGGCTCGGCACAGCAGTCGATACTTTCAAAGACCAAACCGACTTCCTCGCCAGAATAACTTACCACCAGCTCTCAAAGGCGATGTTCCCAATCGGTGAACTTCCAAAGTCGGAGGTGAGAAGACTGGCGGAATTCCATAAGCTGCCAAGCGCACAACGCCACGACTCTCAAGGTATCTGTTTCTTGGGTAAGATTAACTATAACGATTATATCAGAGAGTATGTAGGTGAGAAAGAAGGCGATATCATAGAGATGGAGACTGGCAAGAAACTCGGAAAACACAAAGGTTTCTGGTTCCATACCATCGGCCAGAGAAAAGGCCTCGGCTTGGGTGGCGGTCCTTGGTTCGTTGTTAAGAAAGACACAGAACGTAATCTCATTTATGTATCAAAAGGTTATGATCCTATAGCACAATATACTAATAACATTGACTTGGTTGACGTTATGGCTATGAATCCAGCCATCACTTTGACTGAAGGTCAAAGAGTACGATACAAGATAAGACATCAGCCTGGATTTAACTTCGGTAATTTAAAACTCACAGAAAATGGCTTGACAATCATTTCCGACGAAGCAATCTCAGGAGTTGCTGCAGGACAATTCGGTATCATATACCACGAAACAGATCCAGTGGTTTTGGGTAGCGGAGTGATTGATTGAAATTTTTGTCCACGAATCTTCACGAATTCACATGAATCTTATTAGTGTTCGATTAGTGTTTATTCGTGGATAATTTTTTTCGTGCTTATTCGTATCTTTTCGTAGATATAAAAAAAGAGTCCCGTGAATTTCGCGGGACTCTTTGTATTTAGAGGAGATTTTATCAATCTTCGTCTTTTTTGCTTTCTTCGTAAGCTTTCAAGAGTTTTGTTTGAACGTCAGTTGGAACTTGAGCGTATTCTGCGTATTCCATTGTGAATGTACCACGACCTGATGTCAAAGAGCTCAAAGATGTTGAATATCTATCCATTTCTGCGAGTGGAACTCTTGCGCGGATGATTTGGTAGTTGCGGTCAGCATCCATACCCATGATGATAGCGCGACGGCCTTGGAGGTCTGTATTAACAGCGCCCATCATATCTTCTGGCATACGAACTGTTAAGTCGTAGATAGGTTCCATGATCTTAGGACCAGCGTTTTTAAATGCTGCTGAGAATGCCATACGACCTGCGATCTTAAATGCCATTTCGTTTGAGTCAACTGGGTGCATCTTACCATCGTAGATGTAGCAGATGATGTCACGAGCGTAAGAACCTGTAAGAGGACCTTCTTCTAAACGTTCGTTGATACCTTTCAAGATAGCTGGCATGAAACGAGCGTCGATAGAACCACCAACGATACAGTTGCAGAAGATGAGTTTACCGCCCCATGGGAGATCGTATTCATCTTTACCACGAACTTGGAGGTCTGATGGATCTTGGTAACCTTCATAGTAAGGAGCTAATCTCATGTGAACTTCACCGAATTGACCTGAACCACCTGATTGTTTCTTGTGACGGTAGTCAGCGTTAGCTGTCTTAGTGATTGTTTCACGATAAGGAACTTTTGGTGATGCGAACTCAACAGCGATTTTGTGTACGTTGTCGAGGTACCATTTAATTGTGTTGAGGTGATATTCACCTTGACATTGGAGGATATTTTGTTTTAACTCACGTGACATTGATGTGATGACTGTTGGGTCGATCTTGTGGTAATCAGCGAGGATACCGCCTAATTTTTCGTCTTCTTGTGAGTTAACGGCTTTGATAGCTGTTGAGAAGATTGGTGATGGGAATGGAACGCCTTCGAAAGCTGTTTCTGAAATCTTAGCATCAACTAAGCTGTCGTTAACGCGAACGTCTTTCAATTTAATTGTAGAGATGATATCACCAGCGCAAGCTTTTTCTACTCTTTCGCGAGTTTTACCGTTAGAAACTAAAAGTTGAGAGATACGTTCTTTGTTACCTGTACGTGGGTTAACCAAGTCTTGTGATTCTGAGATTGTACCGCCGTAGATACGTGCCATAGCAACGTCACCAACGTTTTGTTCGTTAGAGATCTTGAAGAAGAACATAGCTGGAGCTTCTTCTGTGCTGTTATGGAATTCTGTGCCGTTAGCAGCTTTTGTTGCGTGAACGTGAGCTGGAGATGGGCAAGCGTTGATGAGGAACTCGAGGAGACGAGTTACGCCAGCGCCTGATTTAGCAGCACCGCATAATACTGGGAACATGTCACGGTTGATGATACCGAGGTGGAGACCTTTTTCCATGTCTTCAGCTGAAAGTGTACCTTCTTCGAAGAATTTTTCCATGAGGCTGTCGTCACCAGCAGCTGCTTGTTCGATAAGTTGTTCGTGCATTTCTTCAGCTTTGTCAGCCAAGTTAGCAGGAATATCTTGTACTTCAGGAGCGCCGTTACCATTTTTGAAGACTAACATCTTCATTGTGATGAGGTCGATAACTGAGTTGAAACCTTCACCTGTAGCAACTGGGAATTGAACTGGAGTAACTTTGTCCCCGAAATATTCTTTCAATTGACGAACTGTGTCTTCAAAGTTAGCGTTGCTGTGGTCTAATTGGTTCATGAAGAACACAACAGGCTTGTTTGTCTTTGTAGCATATTTCCATGC
>JAZKYV010000039.1:0-27125 GCA_045612345.1 Bacteroidales bacterium | reverse complement strand
TTCCTTTCTCTTTTTTCCCGCAAAAAAGAGAAACAGAAAAAGCTCGCCGCTTGGAGAAGACGCAAAGACACAAAGACGCAGAGTCTCAAAGTTTCTTTGTGTCTCTGAGTCTCTGCGACTCTGTGTCTTTAATTTCTTGACGCGATTTCTCCGAGGCGGCAGAGAGTTACCTATAACAAAAGTTTCGCCTCTTATCTCAGATTTGTCATAACTAAAAAAAGAAAAAAATCAACATTTTTATGTTAAAAAATATATAAAAATTATTGATGTAATTGATTGTTACGAAGATTTTTATTAGTTTTCTAGTGATTGGTTATTAGCTAAAGGCTAAAGTTGATAACGAATCGTTTTTTATTGTAATAATTTAATAAAGATTTGTTATGACAAATTTTATTGATTTTAGCGACTCTGTAGTAGTAAGAAAGAGTCCGTTTATTGATTATGCTGGGGATGTTTCTATTAGGGATCCTTATTATGATTTGCTTGATTTGGTATTGAAGCGGGTTAAGGATGCCGATAGTGCTTATGGCAAGGTTTGTTGTCTGTACTACATGTTGAAGTTTTATTTTAGCATTGATTTTCATAGACATTAAGGAGGAAAGCATTGTTCTAACGGACGTAACTCTATGTTTTTCTATTACTATTTTCTAACTTTACTTAATAGATATGCTATGCGCAAGGACGATAAATTGAAGACAGAAGCTGCTAACTGTGTTGGATCTCATGAGTGCAAGGATGGTATTTGTCCTCACCTCTGCCCTATTCAGACTGAATTGATAAGGAAGGGCAAGTTGCCTGATGGGGTTGGTTGCGCAGATGCCTTCAATGAGATTGCGAAAACGCCTCTGGAAGGTTGGATAGATAACCATGATGTTATGAAATTGCTTCACATAAGCCAAAGGACACTACAGACGTTACGGTCTAACAACACGATAAAGTTCTCAAAGTTTGGCAACAAGATTTACTACCGACGACAAGACATCCAGAACATTCTGGCAGAGAATTACACCATGTTCGACATAAGAAATGAATACGGCAAGAAGAGAGAGAAAAAGACAGCGAACGTAGTATTCTAACTTAAAAACAAATCCCTCAGCGGTTCCAAGTGCTGAGGGATTTTTAGTTTTTATATAAAACACTCTTTTTTATTTTTAGGTTTAATACACAAACATAACATTGATGCATTTTTGAATTTTGTTAAAGAGATTACAGAATCATTTAATTCAATATATCTTCCCCATTCATCGACTTTAATTAGAGGATATTCTATTTCTTTATTAAACAACAAAAAGTTTGCGCCAATATTATTTAAAGCATTAACAAACCTATTAACAACAATTTCTATTTCACGTATAAGAATAGGTTTATACATTGCATTGTTTCTATGTAAAATTATTACAGATTCATCATTTGAGCTTTTTTCTACCATATAATCAAAATATCCAAAATATTTGTGAGTTGTATTTATATGGGTTATACTATATTCCGATGTCTTTTCTGTTTTTATAATATGTCTATTTTGGTAATCTTTTTTAATTTCATCAAAATATTCATTTGCAGATTTTCTGTTATTATCAATTGCTTCTTCAAATTTATTTATAAATTCATTAATTGAATATACTTGGGTTGGAATATTAAAAAGTTTATATAACACTTTAGTTTTACTACGCAACCCATCATCGTCACTAACTATACAATCACAATATGAACCAAAGAAACTATGAGCACTATCAATCTGAATATTTTTAAATTTAACAGTTTTTCTACTTTCTTTATTATATCCAAATAAATCGAGTAACATATATGCCATATAATAAACCATAGAAAGATCAGATAGAGACAAACCTACCTGAGTCATTACTGTATTTACAATATCCAAAAAAGACAATCCTAACTTAGAATTCAGCAATTGTTTTTCCCCAATATTACTATCATCCAATTTAATTGACTCATGATTATAATTTCCAATAGTAATATCTCTGATACTTTTATAAAAAAGATGATTTTGATATAAATTATATGATAATGTATTTATCAACTCTACAAGTTTTGTATTATCAATATCACCTTCTGACAAAATCGGTATTCTTTTTGTTAACCAATCTTCACTTAATTCACCATTCAAACTTTTGGAACAGATATCAAATACATTATAAATTACCCTTTTCTGTTCATCTGTGAATTTTGATAAATCAATATTTTCAGGATTAAAATCATCAACACCATCCATGTTATCAAATACTGATTTAGGAGATTCATACAACACTTTTAATCCAGACGATTCATATACCATATGATTTCCGTCTACAATAGATTGTATAAATTCCATTTCATTATACTTTATGTCAGTATTGTCCGATTTAAGGTCTGATAAATGAGCATTCGAATATAAGAAAATAAACTCATCTTTATGAGATAATATCTTATCTCGTAATATAGAATATTTATCTTCTATAGCTTTGCTTAAATGACTGAAAACATTTTTATCCAAATATATGGTAATCATACAATGTTATTTTACAGAATCTATCAATGGTTTAATTTTATTATCGTATTCTTCGTTTCCGAAGTTTATTATTACAAGATTTGAACGACAACGAGTTATACCTGTATACAGCAACTCGTCAAATGCAATATTAAAGTTGTTTGAATCTGCATATTTAGGTTCTAGTATTATAAACAACAATTCACTTTCCCAACCTTTGAAACTATTAATAGTAGAAACCTTAATGGTTCCTGTATTCATCCAAAAATGTATTTTCTTATTTTTCCTTATAAACTCATAATCCCCATTATAAACTGCTTCTTTATATTCGTTATAATCTTTGTTATTATTGCATATAAACCTTTCAAAATCAGTTAAAGATGTATTAAATTTTGAACAATAGTACTCAATCTTGTTTTTAAATTCATTAGGGTATTTTTTATATAAGTCATAAATAGTAAACAAATGTACAAGTTGGCCATTTCCTGTATCTCGCTTATAATCATGATCTCGCATTAGCATTTTAATACCATCTTTTATCCATTGAGGTTGTTGGTTGCCATACTTATTTAATTTATCAAGATACATTATCTCTAAAGTCTCAAACATAGTTTTCGTTTTTTCTCCAGAAGCATACCTATAATATGCTTCAAATTCTCTCAACTGTTTGAGTGTATATCCCAATATCGTAATATCATTGCGGGATATTTCATTATTATATTTGTTCAAAATGTTCTCATGAATTATATTATATAAAGATGGAACTAGTTTATCATTAGGCAAGTACATATAATTGACATAACCCAATTGATTTCTCTCAAACTCAAGTTCTGTTTGATTTTCGTTTTTATTAAAAGTGTCAATTTCGTATTTATCTTTAAAAATATTTTTTTGATACTCTACAGCCAAATCTTTGATTTTAAAATCACTTCTAAAGCATCTTTTTAATTCGATAGGACGCGACTGAACATTTGTACTAATATCCTTGTTTTCTGTTACATTTGAATATATGTTTTGTTTGACATCACCAAACAAAACATACTCTCCATCATCTACCAAAAAACACTCTTTTAATATATCCATCCAAGGACGTTTATAATCTTGAATTTCATCTATAAAGATAGCTTCATATTTCTGTGTTATTTCCTTTTGGTCTAAAAACAATTGCTTATTAGAGTAATATTTTTCTTCAAAATATACACTAATTTTACTTTTTTCACAATTCTCTGGAGGAACAATAGGAATACCAAGATTATTCAATTGAGAATTTATAAAAAGATGGTAATTAGAAATTTCAAATGCCTCCCATGGGAAATCATCTCTAACTTTACTTATCTTATCATGTATAAAGTTTTTAAGAGTTATATTGTATGTTAGGATTAAGATTTTTGCATTAGAATTTTCTTTAGACCACCTTTTGTAGGCCTGAACTGCTCTTGCAGCCAAGACTGTAGTTTTTCCACTTCCGACAACACCTTTTATCCTTTGTTTCTTTTTTTCTTTTTCGTATATAATCTCTTTTTGTTTATCAGAATAATTAATATCAACACCTTCTTCTTTCATGTGTATAGGAGGTGCCAAAAAACTTTTAAAACTTTGATAGACGTCGTCAGTAAAAAAATATGACTTTCTATTAGCTATTAAATATCTCTTTTTTAACAAATTAGTAAAATCTAATTCATTAAGATTATCATTACCTATAAAATCAATGTTATATTCTAGAAATTTATTATACCTTTTATCTTGTGTAAAAGGCGTAATTAACATATCTTTGATTTTCTGTTCATTTGCATTATGGAAATAAACAGCGCATCCAACCATATTAAAGCTTCTATAATCTTTAATTTTCTTCTCAAGAAGGTTTTCTATGTGCAGTTCAAATAAATTTTCTTTGTACTTTAACACTTGCTTTATAGGTGATTGCGGATATGCATTAGGAGAAGTTTTTAATCTCCAGTGTTTTTTGTCGTCTAATTCATATAAATTTAGGTCCCAATCTTTAACTTCAATGATAAGTACTCCATAATCCTTGCGCATGATTATAATATCAGGTCTATCTCCATTCATATAAGGATTAAAATAGACCTCAAAACTATCATCCAATGTTTTTTCAAGGAATCTGAGCAAATGTAATTCACCTGGTTCTGGTTGAACCTTAAATTGCAATATTTTATCTATTGGAGGTATAAATGTTGCCATAATATAATAGATATAAACTTTTAAAATGCCACTCTCACCTTCTCCGCCAAAATCTTCAACGTTTCTATTACCGAGTCATATGGCTGCTTGGAAATCCATAGATTTATCTGGTAGTTTTTGTATTTTTCGTCTTTATTGTAGACAGTGTCATAAGTGTTCTTTTGATTAGCATCTATCTGTATTTTTGACCAATTAAAATCATCTTTATCATAATTCAAATATAATCCGCTTTTCTTAATAACTTCAACATATGACAGGTCTATATCATTATTGTCGACAGAACGGTGTGATTGAATGTTTCTTGCCTTCGCCAGATTTTCTAAAATACTTCCTTTTATGTTAAACTTCTTCTTAAGATGAATACATTTTGATATGTAATTGATTGAAGATAATGTAGTAGTCTCTGTCTTGTATTGATAGTCGATGACTGCAACAATTTTTGCAACGTCACCTTTATATTCCTTATCTAAGTAATAATTGACCAACATCTCTGCCTGCATGTGGGCATAACGACAAAATTCAAGAAAATCAATCTTGTGACTTCTCGTTCCATATCTATACCTTAACATCTCTCTGTTGTCGGAGATTAACTGATATCTAACATGCTCATCTTCAATATATGAATAATCAATAATTGAATCTATCTTGTCAATACTAAAATCTAAACCCAAGTATTTTTCTATATTTTTAATTTTTTCAACCACATCTCCTCCACCATACCTCTTCCCTAACTCTTTCCTTAACTCTGGATCGTTTTGGGTCAACTGGTCTAGCTTGTCTAACAAGTTCTTGTATTTCGCATTGCCTTCGCTCATAACTTTCTTATTTTAGAAGTTCATCTAATAAGTTTTCAAGTTCTGAAATCAAGGCTTCGTTATTGGTTTGGTTATCGGTTTTGTTTTTTGAGGAATTGTCTCTGTCTATCAAACTGTCGTACTTTTCTTGAAGTCTTTTATAAACAGAATCATTCTCTCCTTTTACCATCTTCATATACAACAGCTTTCCACCTAAGACGGCATCGAGATTTGGATTGCCTTTCTTGGTATATCCTTTTTCTTTTTTATATTCAGGAAAGAATCTCGAAACGGCATCATTGTATCCGTATCTTTCCCAGATATATAACAGATTGCGAATCTCTTTTACATACTTCTTGGTTACATTGGTCTTTTCGCATACTATCACGCCTGTGACTTCTTGCCTGCTACCTCGTTTTTGTAGTCTGGTTTTCTTATCGTTGATGACAAATCCTTCATCTGTGACAATACGTTGAAGTTCTTTCCTAAAATCGCTTTCTTCTTGATAGACATTATGACTACTACTGAACGTGATGTCATCAGCGTATCTGGAATAATTAAGTCCAAATCGTTTTGCGAGACCTGCTATCTTATGGTCGAGTTTGTCGCAGATGATGTTGGTAATGGTTGGTGATGTCGGTGCGCCTTGAGGCAAGACGTATTTTACATTCTCTCCATCAGTGACTTTCATTGTGCACAATCCAGAAATCATTCTTGCGATGTCATCAGAAAATTCAAAAGGTTTTACCTTTAGTCTAGCACATATTCTTGCTCTGGTAATGGAAGGGAAAAAGTCTTTAAGGTCGATGTTAAAGACATAATTCTGGTTTATATGTCTTTTCGCATTGTCTACGACACTTCTGTTTTTAGCAAATCCCATCGCATATTTTGAAGGCTCATAGATTTCCTGAAGTATCATATTTAGACATTTCAGTATAATCTTCAGACCATCAACCGGCGCTGATATCTTACGTTTTCCTCCGCTTTTCTTAGGAATCTCAAAATCCTTATAGCGTTTTATTACATCAGAAGCGGGATTACTATAATAAGTGATTTGTCGCAATTCAAACGGATATGCCTTGTCGCCCAAATATTCTTTCTTCGCATCATTCAACAGTGTCAACAATGCGGTCTTTGCATCAAGGTCATTAAGTGTTTCTATGATTCTTTCTTTATCCATTTGAAAATTGTTTGGTAAAGGACTTCGAGAATACCGACTGAGATTCTTTTCTTCAAACATGCTCTCCTTTTATTATAACTCTATATCTAATATTTACTATATTATTACTATAAAGGAGGGGTAATAAATAATAACGGAAAGTGACCTTTTCATGACATTAGACGAATGCGTCTAACAAATTCAAAATGCTCTCCCAGTCAGTATCTCAAAGAACTTTCATATCGCAAAGTTAATTTATTTTAGTTACGAAATCTATATTCAAGCAACTTTATTTGCATTGTACCTGACAATGATATTATTGTAGAAATCGAGAATAAAATTGTTGCTCGTGAGGAAGTCAATTCCTAAGATTCCATGAATACGGATTCCGTCTTCTTCAGCTATCAAATCAAAGGCTTCGGGTGTTTGTTCCATGATTTGGAGTGTCGCTGTACAGTTCTTTCCATTGACATTGAATCTCATATTCGTGCTTAATCCTGATGTAATCTCACTTCCGTCAACGCATCTTGCAACACTGTTCGTTTCTGTCACTTTGAGATGGTCTTTGATGATATTAAACACTCGAGCATCAATGAAACTTTCTGATGCACCTGTGTCAACGACAAACAAAAGATAATAGTCAAAGAACTTTACTTGTAAATAAGGTACTCTGAGTCTATTCAAACAAATAGGAGCTATCACTTCTGACTTGTTTCTGTTTTTCACCGATGTAATTTTCATGTTTCTGTTTCTTTTCATATTTTTTGGTTTTTTTTATTTTGACACTGCAAATTTATATGGCCGCTACGAATTCTTTGTTCGCAGTTTTGAATAATCTTCAAACATCAAATTCACTCTTTCGCAAACCATATCTTGGATATCGCTTGGTTCCAAGACCATCAAATCCTTGCCGTATGATGAAAGTTCGCGTATCAGTTCGTAGTTGAACTTACATTCTATCATGAAGATTTGTCCATTTTCAAGTGCAGGATAATGTTTCCTAAGTTCATCATTCTTTGCGGCAGCAATATTATTCACTTGTGATCCGTGAAGCGGTTTGGTTATAATGTAGTTTTTCGCCTCATCGCTTGCCCAGAAATATATCTTGCACAATGGAGAGTTATCGTATAAAGTCACGCCTATTATGTCTTCAAATATCTCAGCTATATTGCCTTCATATTCTACATATTTATGAGACGCCAGAGGTTTCAATGAAACGATACGGTCGAGAGCGAAGTTAAGCAGTTTATTGTCATTCTCCGCTGCTGCAATCAGAAACCATCTTTGATTGTATTCTTTAAGAAGATATGGATGCAAGTTTATGACTGTTTCCTTATCAGGAGTCGTGAATTTACGATAATGAAGTTCTATGACCTGTTTCTGCGATATTGCAGTGAAGAGTTCGCCTATAAGAGATGATTTCTCAAGTATATTCTTAGTAAATGATATGATTTGTCGGTCGTTATCTTTCACACCCAATTCTTTACGAAGTCCTTCCAATGCTTCAAGATTTGGCAGTCCGTCGAATTGTCCTAACAGCGACAATGCAGATTTGAGCAGATATTTCTCATCGTCTGACATTTCCTTTTTGAAGATAGAAAACGACTGATGAGCATATCTGAGACATTGTTTTGTGTAAGATCTTTGTCTCTGTGAATCATAGTATTGAACCGAATATCGTTCTATATCGACCATAAAAGGACCTTCGTATTCAAGATAGCGCAGGTCTTTTTCGATGGTACGACGCACCACGCCGTTGGAGTCTTTATCCAGGTCAGAAAGTCTGGTGTTTACCTCTTCGGTCAAATCGTCTATGGTGTAATTGTGATACCAGTTGCTCAGAAGTTCATCCAGTATCTTATATCTTGTCATTGCATTTTTGTTAGCAGGCATAGGAGTTTTATTTTGTCGCAAAGGTATAAATTATATGCGAACTCTATGTTCGGAGAAATTATTGTTTTTTATAATTGTTATAATGTTTAAAATTATAATGATTATAAAAGGATATTTTATAAAAAAAATGAATCTTTTCACTTCCTTTAAATGTTAATAAAAATTATATGTAAGTTAATGATTATTAACATAAAACCGCTTGACTTTTCTTTACAAAGTTCTTACTTTTGCAGCATTAACCGAAATTTATGCTTATTATGACTACACTAATTAAAATTGATGGCGAGTACGCCACTTGGATTAAAGATTTAAGTTTACGTTTCAGACAGAGTCAGATTAAAGCTGCCATCAGAGTCAACAGCGAAATGCTGAGGTTCTACTTTTCACTTGGCGCTGATATTGTAAACAAGAAAGCGGAAAGTCGTTGGGGCGATGGTTTCTTCAAAAATCTCAGTCGTGACCTGCAGAATGAACTGCCTGGTGTCAGAGGGTTTTCTGAAACTAATTTAAGATACTCAAAATATTTTTATCTACTATATAATCAAGCACTTACAATTCATCCCCAAGTTGGGGATAAATTTTATAATCAGGACTTTATAATTAGTCCCCAAGTTGGGGACCAATTAGATATATTCCAAATTCCTTGGAGCCACCACAAATATATTATCGACAAATGTAAAAAAGATACAGACAAGGCTCTCTTCTATGTAAGAAAAACTCTTGAAAATAACTGGTCTAGGAATGTGTTGCTAAACTTTCTTGATACAGATTTATACGAGCGACAAGGCAAGGCTGTAAGTAACTTTAAAAGCACCTTGCCTGACGTCAATGGCGACCTTGCTCAACAGCTGATAAAAGATCCTTATTGCTTCGATTTTGCCAGACTTACAGACCGTTATAATGAAAAGGAACTAAAAGATGCTCTTGTCAAAAACATTGAGATTTTCCTTATGGAATTGGGTAATGGCTTTGCTTATATGGGAAGAGAATTTCGCATTGAAGTCGGCAATAGCGAACTGTTCGCTGATATGCTTTTCTATAATACTCACTTACATTGTTATGTCGTCATTGAAATCAAAACCAAGAAATTTGAACCTTCGTTTCTAGGTCAGTTAAGTGGTTATGTATCTTGCGCAAATCATGTACTTAAAAGAGATGGTGACAATCCAACTGTTGGATTATTGATTTGCAAGGATAAAGATGATGTCATGGCGCATTACGCGCTCGAAGGTTACAACAATCCTCTTGGCATTTCCGAATATGAATTGTCGAAATTATTCCCTAAGGATTTCAAAAGCACCTTGCCAAGCATTGAAGATATTGAGAAGGAACTTGGAGAAGTTTGAACATTGTACTTTAATTCTAAAGTTTTTATTATTATAAATTTATTTTCCACCTCTTCAAACAATATCGCGCTCTCCGAGGTTTATAGTTCACAAATCTGGATCTATGAAACCTTTTTACTTTTTCATATCACTAACTTTTCTCCTCACTCTTGAAAGTCGGGCGCAGATGCTCGACTTCAGGAGTGCTACTAACATGATGTTCGAGAATAACGCCACGATAAAAGCTGCTGAGAAAAGTACGCTGCTCGCAAAACGTCAGTCGCAGCTGATAAACGCGAGCTGGCTGCCAACCATCACAATGACAGCGGATTACACTCTGATGTCGAATAAGATAAGCGTCTCTCAGGAATATGCTTCTCTCCTTGAACCTTTTCAGGAAAAATACGCAGAGACACCGCTCGTACCTGAGATTCTCAACTATATCTCAAACGGTCTCGGCGACCTTGCCTTCGACGTGCCTATATTTGAAGACGACTTCGGTTCTATCGACCTAGAAATTTTATATCCAATATTTACAGGTACGAAGAGATTGTACGCCAATAAATTGGCAAAAAACAACGAGACATTATCCGAGATAAACAAAGAATCCATCGGAGCTGCTAAATATCTGGAACTCGTCAATGTCTACTTTTCATTAAGTCTCACCGAATCAATGATAAAGGTCTTGAAAGAGACTTACGAGATGACCAACAATCATTATTCGCAGGCTCTTAAAATGGAGGCTATCGGCATGTTTGACAAGGCAGAACGCCTCATAGTGAAAGTAGCACTCGATGAAAGCGAGAGAAACCTCAAAGACGCTGAAAACCAAGCGGAAGTCCTGCGTGATGCTTTAGGAAAATTAATAGGTCAACAGCCAATGGCCAACAGCCAACAGCCTTTGGATAACAACCAACAGCCAACGGCCAATGACCAACGGCCAAAAGCTAACAACCAATGGCCAACAGCCAACAGCCAACAGCTTATAGCCACCTCTACTCCACTGTTTATCAATGAGAAATATCCGCAACTGGAATGGTTTTTAGATATGATGAAACAAAACGCATACATATACCAAGAGTCTGACTTACACGATGATATTTCAAAGGCTAATTTAAGATTAAGTCAGTCGAATTATTATCCTGTGATTTCAATTTACGGCAAGCAGACCATTGCTTCGTATCAGGTTCCTAAAAACCTGGTTCCCAACACCATCGGAGGAATCAATCTCGTATGGGACATCTTCGACGGTCTGGCAAGAGAACGTAACATACAACTTACGAAACTCGAATCCGAGATTATCGCTGAGACACAGGAGTCGTTGAAAAATGACATTGAAGTATCTGTCAATGAATGGCATACGAATCTGAAACAGGCGTGTATCAACGCGAGCGAGTTACAGTCATCTTTAGAACTCGCGCAGGAAGTGTATCGCATCAGGAAGAAATCCTTCACCGAAGGACTCTGCACTTCACAGCAAGTCCTTGACGCTCTTAACCTTGTCAACAAGACAAACCTTCTCTTGCTGACGACATATTTTGAATACGACATCGCTCTTGCTAATTTGTGCTGTTTATGCGGAATACCAGAATTTTTCGAATCGTTTTTAGGGAGTCAACAGACAACAGACAACGGTCAACAGACATATATCAAGAATAACACTACAACAAATTATTGATTATTAATAATTTAAATATACGAATGGAATTTATGGCGTTTTTAAAACAAGACAAGATGTTAACTCGGCACTTCGACAAGCTCAGTGACCTAAGAGCTCTTTGGAATTAATCGCCGCCAATGCGTTAGGGATTGGAGCGGCATCCTTTTGAAGCGTAGCGGAAAAAGATAGAGCGGAAAGCCCGACGGCGATAGCCGGAACGCCCAAAAAGACTACAGACTACGGACTACAGACAACTGTAGATGAAGAGTTTAGAATGAAAAATATAGAATTTAAAAATAAGAATGATTAAAAAAACTGTTGACTGTTGACCGTTGACATAACAATTAAAAACATGAAAGTATCTAATAAAATATTATTCGTCTTGTTTGTCGTTATCTTGTTGATAATATTGACATTATCCATTCTGGGAATTTTTCTTATGAAGGATAAGGAAATCGTTTTGCAGGGTCAGATTGAAGCTGAGGAATACAATATTTCCGGTTTGCTGCCAGGCAGGATTGAAAAGATTTATGTGAAAAAAGGTGAAATGGTGAACAAAGGCGACACTTTGCTCCACATCGTTTCGCAGGAGGTCATCGCCGAGTACGAGGCGCAGAAGGCATTGGAAAACGCTGCTTCATTACAAAGCGACAAGATCGACGCCGGCTCTCGCAAGGAACTGATTTCCATCACAAAAGAACTGTGGGACGGAACAAAAGCCGATTTGAAACTGGCAAAGACGACCTACAACAGAATCAAGGCGTTGTACGAAGACAATATCGTGAGCAAGCAACGCCTTGACGAAGCCGAGGCGATTTACAAATCAGCTTTAGCAGCAGAACGTGCAGCTTATTATCAGTACCAGATCGCATCCGAAGGCGCGCAGGAACAGGACAAGGAATCCGCCAAAGCGATGGCAGTGGCTGCCCAGAACAACAGCGAGGTCGTGAAGGCACTGCTCAACGACGCCAGACTGACAGCGCCGATATCTGGCGAAGTGGCGACTATCTCCTTGAACGAAGGCGAGTTGACTTCAATAGGAACGTCAATAATGACAATACTCGACATCGACAATCCGTATCTCGTCTTGAACGTGCGCGAGGACCTTCTCCTGCATTTCCAAATGGGCGAAACGATATTATGCTACATCCCAGCATTGGGTCTGAAAGAGGTCCCTTTCATCATCAACCACATCTCGCCTCTCGGCAGCTTCGCCACATGGAAAGCCACGAAAGAAACTGGCGGCTACGACCTTAGAACCTTTGAAATACAAGCAGTTCCAAGGAATAATGTTTATGGGTTGAGACCAGGAATGTCGGGGATTTTGACAATTGAAAACTGAAAATTTAAAATTGAAAGTTTTGGTAGAGACGTATCAATTACACAATAAAAATTAACAATATGTAATTGCTGCGTCTACGGATTGAAGTGATGAAATGATGGAGTAATGGAGTAATGAAGTGATGGAGGTTTTACAATTGGGATGGTGTCTAAAATTATGAATTATGAATTATGAATTGATGAAATCTGGTTTTTGGGCTGTTGTGAAAAGGGAGTTCCTGATTTTGACATCGAGGCCGCTTTATCTTTTCACGGCTTTGATATTCCCTTTGTTTGCCTTGTTTTTCATGACGACGATTTTCGGTGACGGCATGATCGACGAGCTTCCTGTCGCCATCGTGGATGAGGACGACAGCCCGATGTCTCGTAACATCACACGGCTATGCTCGGCGGTGCCCGAAATTCGTGTGACACAGGTAGTTTCCAACACCGCCGAGGCACGCGACGCTCTTCTCTCAAAGAAGATATACGGCTACCTCATCATTCCCAACGACTTTGAATCTGACGTGCTGGCCAATAAAAGCACAAACCTCACGCTTTGCTATCATTTCGCATTCCTCAGCGTGGGTTCTGAAGTCATGCAAGGATTCCTTAACGCTCTTAGAATCATAGCAGTATCGCCTTTAGAACAGACCACCTACTTCCTCGGCATCAGCGAGGAGACCTTGGATGCGATAGCATCGCCGATAAGCATCAGCGCTCATCCGCTCTATAATCCGGCGTTGAACTACACAGCTTATCTCAGTTTCCCATATTTCTGGGTCTTGTTCCAGATATTGATCTTGCTCAACATTGCATATTCCTTCGGAACAGATTTCAAAAGCGGCAAGATAAGAGAGTGCCTCAAAGCCGGAAACGGAAGATTCATCAACGTGATATCAGGAAAGATGTTTCCTTTTGTGATAACATTCTCAACCATCGCGATATTCGCCAACGTACTGATGTTTAACGTCTTGTACTTCCAACTCAGTTTCAACATCTTCTCTATAATAGCAGTATGCGTACTTTTCATACTCGCGACTTGTTCCATCGCACTTTTCTTGTTCTCTATATATCCCCAACTGCCGATCATCATCAGCTTCATCTCGATGTTCGGTTCGTTGGGGGCCACTTTTGCCGGCGTGACTTTCCCCGTAGACGCGATGTACTCATTCTTCGAAAAGTTCTCGTACCTCTTCCCCATCCGACATTTCGTCGTGATCACCGACTACCTTCGCTATGAAAGTCACGCCTTTATCTACTATTGGAACCACATCCTCGTACTGATTTCATTTAACATATTGATAGTATTCGCGACATTACTTTTGAAAAAACGATTTCAAAAATGTAGAGACGTCACTCCTGTGGCGTCTAATAGGATTAAAAAAACATGAAAGATTTAATCAACATAATATCCAACGAATTCAAAGCAATCGGCACCAACATCCCGATTCTGATCGTATTGGTCTTGGGTAATGTCGGTTACGGATTTCTTTATAACTTATTGTATAACACTAATGTATACAAAGAAGCTCCTATTGCTATCGTTGATATGTCGCAAAGCGATTTAAGTCGTCATTTCATTGACTACATCGATGCTACGCGAGAGGTGAAAGTCGTTGCCAAGACGCAGAATTTCCATGAGGCGAAACGTATGCTCATAGAAAGAGAAATCGTTGGTTTTCTTTATATTCCGTCGGAGTTAAAAGAAGAAATCATGAAAGGCAATCAGGTGCAGTGCGTGGTGTACGGCTCGACGCTTTCTTTCTTAGATTATCTGAATATATATGAAGCCGTCAACTTCGCCTCCTTGGACATCAACAGCGAGCTGATTCCAGAGATGATTAAGTCGCTCAACATGATTGACATTCTTTTTCTTGCTAACGACAAAGCCGTAGATATCGTGAGCGAGCCGTTATACAACACCTCTGAAGGTTATGGTACATACCTCATTCCACCCGTCATGGTAATCATTATCTTCCAAACACTTATGATTACAGTAGCGATGAGGTGCGGAGGGGAAGCTTCAGAGTCGCAGAGTCGCAGAGTCACAAAGTCACAGAGTGGTAAAGTAGCAGGGTTTTATGACTCTATAAAAATAGTGTTAGGAAAGGCGTTTACCAATGTGATGATTTATAGTGTGTTTAGCGTTTTCTTCTTAGGGTTATTACCTTTGACATTTCATCTTCCGCATCTTGGTGATTCACTTGACATTATCATCATGATGATTCCGTATCTTTTCGCGAGTGTGTTCTTCTGTCTTTCCTTGTCGCCATTCTACACCGACAGCGATATGCCTTTGTTTATCATTGTCTTTATGTCGGTGCCACTGGTGTTTTTATCAGGCATCTCCTACCCTTTGGAGCTGATGCCATGGCATTGGAAGATATTCCATTATCTCATCCCGACAGCGCCCGCCACCCTAGCATTCGTGAAACTCGACTGCATGGGAGGCGACTTGACAAACATACGCCCCGAGATGATCACGCTCTGGATACAGTGCGCAGTGTATTTCGTGGTAGCGGTATTGGTGAGATGGCGAAACTCCACGTATCGCAAGTATCTCGTGAAACATGCATAGACTTCTATCAATTGTTCTATCCCTTTTTGCCATTCGGCATATCCGTTAGGAAGCAAACCTTTATTTTCATCAGTGATCATAGCATTCTCTTCCACTAATGATTTCAGAGAGTCATATTTCGTCATAAATTTTATGGTTTTAGGTTTATTCAATTCTATTAACTCTGTTATAGGTTTCACACTGCAAAACTAAGCTCATCGACCAAACAACTCCTAACTCCACACTCCTAACTAAAAAACTGTTGTCCGTTGACTGTTGACCGTTGTCTTTTCTGGCGTTCCGGCTACGCCGTCGGGCTTTCCGCTATATCTTTGCTCGTTCCGCTAACGCTTCAATCCCTAACGCGCTCCGCTAGAAATAAATGATTCCATGAAACACATTGCTGCGTCTCATGAAATTTGTTTTGAGTTTTGAGACGCAGCTTGATTATTTTTCATGGTGTAATTGATACGACTCTACATTCATTCCAAATTCCTCATTAAATTTGGTTTCTCCTTTCTCTTTTTTCCCGCAAAAAAGAGAAACAGAAAAAGCTCGCCGCTTGGAGAATACGCAGAGACGCAAAGAACGCAATAGAAAATACGCATTGTCTCCACGTATTGCGATATCTCACGGAAAGGTTGTTGACTTAAAAACTTTTCTGAGACCTCACTCCTATTCTTTAATTGAACAGTGGACTTGGTACGGAGCAGGTACGAGGAAGGTGTGGTAAAAATTACACCTAAAGAAGAGTGATTTCTTCATTCTCTTTTTTACCGCAAAAAAGAGGAACAGAAAAAAAACACTGATTTTTCAACAAGTTCTGCGTTTTATATATTGATTAAAACATACATTTCGAGTATTTTTGTATTGGTTAACAAAAGACATTGTAACTAACGACAAGACACAACAAAAAGAAAAAAAACAGCAACTCAAAATTATATTATTTACTAAAATTTTCATATGGAACAATATATTAAACCTATAGTAAAAAAATATAAAAAAATTAATGAATTATTAGAAAATAATAATCGGAATAATTATTTATTTGACTATAAAGATAACTTATCAATAGAAAACTTACTTCAAGAAAATTTCGTTTGTATTGTAGGTGAACCTGGTATTGGCAAGAGCAGACTCCTTAATGAGGTAAAGAACAAAATTTCCGATAAACAGTACTTCTTTTGTACAGCATCTGAATTTATAACAGAATCTGTCACTAAAAATATTAAGTACTGCATAATTGATGCTTTAGATGAAGTTGACGGAAACTTATTCTATAGAACTCTTCAGTTGATTAAACAATACCATGATAATAATTCCGAAGTCAATGTTTTGTTTACTTGCAGAAAACATTATATAGCATCATATGTAAAATATTTTGAATTGTTCAATGACTTGACCTTTGCAGAATTATGTAGGTTAAGTAAAAATGATATGAAAGAAGCTATTAAAGGTTGTTCTCAACCAATAATAGATAATGTCAACAAAAGTTCTAAATTACAAGAACTTCTAACCATTCCTAGATATTTGACTTTTCTTTTAGAATGTGAAAAACAAAAAGGTAGTATTTTAAATATTGGTGAACTTTTCGAGTTTATCATTGACAATTCGATAAAAACAGCTATAGAAAGTTATAAAAGAATAAATTATACTGAAAGCTTAAGGATTCTTGTAAAGAGAGTATTGGAAAAGATAGCGTTTGTTATGGAGATAAGTCGTAAAGATCAAATCTCAAAAGATGAATTGTACACAATTCTAGATGAGGTAAAGGGTAATATGACGCAGATGTTCATATCTAATGTTGACTTGCTGTTTTTTGAAAATCGCATACTTAAAGATACCAATGGTATACTCCAATTTGAAAATACTGAGTTGCAAGAATATCTTGCGGCTAAAGAGTTGTGCAGGCAAGATAACATAGAAAGTGTACTTTATGATATTGCCGTTCACAAAGAATTAAAACACATATATCCCAATTGGTATGATGTAATTCCTCATATATCATACAATGAAGATAAAATACCTACTTTCATTAATATAGTTAAACTTATATTGTCATACGAATCAATTATTGAGAGTGAAACAATAGAGTCTCTTGTAAAATATATTGATACATCTATTCTAGAGTACAATCAAAAGGAAGAATTGTTTTTAATTATATTAGAGCATTACTTACGATTTCCAAGATACATTATTTGGCGAAGTCAGGTATCTAGATTTATGAAAGATTGTTATACCTTAAATTGTAGTCATAGATTAATAATGCCTTTTAATAAACTTAATAAAATCCAAATAGCTAATGTTTGTACTATAATTGATGAGATTGCAGAAAAATGCGAACTATATGATGAATTATATAGATGCTGGCTTGATGCTGCAAATAATCTTATCCAAGATAATGATGATGAAAATAAGTTATTAGCCTTAAGATTTTATAAAGCACTTAAAAATGAAGAAAAACTTATAAGCTTGTCGGAAAAGTATAGTAGTTTTAGTAAAAAGGTAAAGGAAAAGTATTGCGAGGTGACAGGTTATGGAAGGTTAACTAGCAATAATGTTGTAGATTGTTGGGTGAATGGTTGTTTTGAAAGGAATCCATATTCGATAAATGCAGTATTATGCATAGAAGACCCTTCTGCAATATTCTATGCCTATAATATAATTATTGAAAATAATAAATTGCATGAATTCTATAATTCTCAAGGAACATTTCACGTTTTCTATGAAATTCATTTAGACAAACAATTTAATATTTTATGGAATTATAATAACTCAGATGGTAAAAAACTCATAACAAAAATCATTGCAAGTTATATTGATAATAATTTATATATTAATCATGGTATAATTTGTCCAATTGTTAAGCGAATATTACTTGAAAAAGAGTATGGAAATATGTTTGTCAAATGCTTTGGTAGAGAATGGAAATTAAAAGACATTTTTGATTATTTTGATGAAGAACTTGTTGATGCAGAGTTTTTAAATGTTTTAGAGAAAGTATTGCATGAATCTAAAGTGGAAGAATGGCGCATTGATGATATTCTAAAATATCTTACTAATAAAATTAGAAAAGATGAAAGTAAGAAAGATTCCATATTTAATTATATAGAAAGATATGCTGAAACATTTAAGAAATGGGATGATGATTCGAAGAAAAAAGCTGAAAGTAGATATGATAATCCAGATTGTATTGAGGCATACAAAAATCTTTCTGATCCTGCTATACCAATGAAGGATAAATATGAAATGGCATATATGTTGTCTCAAAAGATTGAGTTCACAGCACAACAATCCCCTCGACCTTTAATAAATGTTATTAGTTCTTTTTTTAATGAGATAGATTTAAATAAGTTAACAATTGAAAAAACAGGCAATACTTCCTATAATATATCCAGAGATTTAATTAAAATTCCTTGTTTTATTAAACTATTAATTCATTTAGGTCATATTGAACTACTAACCCAAAATAGAATTCTATTAGCAAGGACTTTACCTATAGTTTATGTTAATGCAAATTTTGACATTAAAGAAATTTTGCATGCTTATAAAACAATTATTGGAACCCTAAGCGAACAAGATAAGGAGGAACTAGCTAAATGGTGGAAGTCTAGATTAGATGATTACATAAATGTAAGTCCTGATAGTATTTTCACATGTATAGAAGAATACGGCATTGATGCTTTCTCTTATAAATTAGAAGACTATATTGATGAGTATATAAAACTACAGAATCATGATAGCAGACTTAATGCATCAAAATCACTAGAATTAATATCTAAAGGATATTGCAACTGGAATATTGGAAAATATCGACATTTATTTGATGTTTTGGAAAATGATGGCATTGATGGTGTTAAAATAGAATGTAATGCTATAATGATTGAGAAATATCAAGACCTAAAATCAATACAATGGCGTATTGATTATCTCAAGAACAATGTTGTTAAATATACTGAAAATAACACAAGAGGTTTTCGCAGTGTATCTAGAGAAGAATCTGAAATAACCAGTCCTAATCCTTATATGTTTAGATGTTTTATGAATATAAAAGGAAATGAAAAACTTAACGAACTGTTGTATGATTTATTTGACTTTGCTTTAGAATTGAGCATAAAAAATGATACACTACAATATTCAATTTACCTTCTTGATCAAATATATCATTTTTTTATAAATACAGATAATATCCATTTTCTTCTTGAACTTAGAAAGAAAGTGGAAAATTTTAATGCTACAAATGTAAATTATAGCGTTAACAATATAATGAATAATGCTGAAAATGTTTATTTGCAAAAGGAGAAAACTTCAATTAATAAATCCATTAAATTATACAATAAATGTATTAAAGACAACCATTTAGAAATTAGAAATAATGGTGATTTAAGACGGTATTTCTCTCGTATACAATGTGAAGTTCAGAAGGAAATACAAGATCAAGGTATATATGCTTTGGTGCGTCCAGAAAATTTAAATGAAGATTTTATTCAGAGAGAGCTAAAGAACACTATCATAAATAAGTGTTGTCAAATGGGACTAGAAACAGTTCAAGTGGACCGAGAGGTCACACTTCAAGATAACAAACGCACAGATCTTCTTGTAAGATATGGTATGTGTAATCCTATTATGATTGAGCTTAAATTGCTTAATAATAATGAGATTCAAAATGATAAAGAACGTCAAGAATATAAACATAAGTTTATTCAATATACTAGAGCAACAAATGCCTGTTTATCTGTGTTTTGGGTGTTTAATGTTCATAAAAATAATAGTAAGATTGAAAATTTCGATAAATTAGTAATTGAATACAAGGACTTAAACAATACACTGGTTGTATTAACAGATTGTAAATGCAGTAGCGGAGTTGAAACTGGGATGTCACCCAAACAAGCAAATCCCCCAAAAAGCAAAAAAAATGAAAATTCCTAAAAAATTTAAAGAATTTCTACATCGCTAGCAACAAACAATTCCAGCAATTCTCACTTTAGAATTGTTGGAATCTTTGTATGTTTAGTTTTATTGACAAAAAAATTACAGAGTTTAAAAAAACTCTGTAATTTTAATCTGTATAAATCATGAATACGCCTTTTTATTTTTCTTACATTTCATAAATGTACATATAGCATACACAGAAAAAGGAAAATATATTAAGAAAACCATAAATTGAATCTTAATACAACTTAAAACTATTGTAAATGAATACAATACATTTAGTATTAGTATAACCTTGATTTTCTTACAAAAATATTTTTTCACTCTTCCGAAGCAAAATATCAGTAATAAAATTATAGGGTTGCCAAAAGTGATCAAATATATAATATCAAAACTACTGATAAAAGATAATGGTGAAAATATTGGTGGAATAATAATTAATATTCTAAGTAAACTCCTAAAACTCCTTATATCATTTACAATATGTATTTTATCCATTATTTTTTTTTGCTATCGTTTTTAACTCATTATAAGCCACACCATCCGTTATTTTGTGGTATTGTTTTAGAGTCTTTTCCAATCCTAAGAAAGATTCTACAGGAATATATGGGGGAATGTTTATTTTATTAAACCTATCCTTTAGTGATTCGACTGTTTCCTCAGACCCTTTTTCAATTACAAGCTTATTGTACATGGCACTATAATAATAAATTGCTTTATTATCAGTTGCCATCAAACTTTTTTGTTTGATATAAATTTGTTGTTCTCTTATCCTTTGAGCAACTTTAAAGAAATTGTCAATCATCTCAAATGCCTCTTGAGAAATATTTCCAACAATGCAATGAGAATATTTGTTCCAGTTGTTTTCTTCAAAAATAACTGTAGAATAGTGAATAGATGTCTCTTGAATAGCTCCGTTTGAAAGTCCTTCGGATAATAAGTATTCGATATTCTTTTCAATATCTTTTATCTGAAGCATTAGAATCATTACAGCATTTCTTAATTCTTTCTTCTTATGTAAGTGAATATTATATAAAGCCGTAAAAATCGTAATGATAACAGATAGTACCATCACAAGTGTTTGAAACAAATTAGAGTGCCAAAAATTAACTTCCATAATCTTATTATTTTAAATTTTCATTAACATTACAAAATCCAATCCAAAGAAAAATGTCAGTCACACTTTTACGCATGACTGACATTGTGACATTTTACTGAGAATGAATCTATTGATTACTGACAACTTCCCTCCACTACCCTAATTTCTTCTTCCGTTAGTCCATATAATTCATACACTTTCTTGTCTATTTCTCTTTCTAACAATGAAGTGTCTGCTAACGGATTTTGCTTCTTCTCTTCCAAAATTTTAGTAACTAATTCGACTATAGTATATTGAACATCATATGCAACATCTGAAATTGGTATTTCCATTAACTGGTATTTTTTTATATGAAGACCTTCTGGAAAAACTTTTTTGTGCCAAAAACGAATAGCTTTTGAATTAAGTAAACCTAGAATATATTCAAAAGAATAATCATCATCTACTTGATATATCAAATTTATAGTATCATTACATAAAAGTTTGTTTCTATCAATTGTTGCGCAAATTTCAGTTCCTATATCTTGAATAACTATCTTTGTCTTGTTAATAAAATATTCCAATTTTCTTGCACCAGAACCTGCTTTTTCCATAAACAAATCTGGTCTATACCAAATCCACTCACTACTGATAGGACAACCATATCTTTGTATATTTTTCCCTCTTATCATTTTATAACTATCATTTGGAAAAGGTTCAGAACTTATAAATTTTTTATCGTTGCTAGTTTTAATACCAAGAGAAAACTTGGCTATTTCCCCTAATTTAATAGTTTTAACCTTCGTCAAATCTATACCTTGTTCAAATGAAAAAGGATAATGATTATATTTTCTAATAGTATCATATGTCAACATATGATTCATAGTTGAAAAACGTAAACCATTATACCTACATAGTATTATTGAATGATTTTCAACTTCTTCTTTGGCAAATAAAATAATACATGTTTTTACTTGGGCTGATTCAAAAATTCTATCAGGCAAATCGACCAACTTAATAACCTTAGTTTTGTCTACTAGGAATTGTCTAAATATGGAAAAACTGTCAGTTCCCATCCAACTATTTGAAAAGATAAAAGAACAAACTCCATTTTTTCTTAATAACCAATGAGCTCTTTCTGTAAATATACTATATAAGTCGCTTTTATTTTTTATTGTTTCATAGTTCTGTTGATATGTTTTTCGTAAAGCTTCATCTTTGATATTAGCAATATTCACATACGGCGGATTTCCTATCACAATATCAAATCCTTTCTTGTCTCCTTCCCTATTGAAGACGTCGCTGAACCAGGTGTGCCAGAGGAAGAATTGGTCGTTGCCGGCGAGGTCGAGGGTGCGGAGCTCGCGGAGTATGTCGGCATCGAAGTTCTGGACGCTGAGTTGCTTGGCTATGGTGTTGCTTATCTTGTTGCGTAAGTCGGTCTTCTTGTCGTGGTCGCTGCAGGAATAGTACTGCGTGAGTAGCTGCGTGACTTCTCTCTGCAGCTGCTTGGTGTCGTCTTCGAAGATGGAATACTGGCTGATATGTCCGCCGCTTTTCTTGGCGTAGGTGAGCTTGCTGAGGTCGAGGCCTTTGTAACTTTCTATCAAGGAGTTGCCTTGCATGATTTTGTAGTCTAAGTTGGGCAATGGCGAGGCTTCTTCTTCGTCGACGACGATGCTGAGCCAGAAACGCAAACGGGCTATATCGACGGCTCCTTTCTCGATGTCAACACCGTAGATGTTATTCTGGATGATGCTTTTCTTTATCTCTGCACGATTATATTTTGGTTTTTCTGATTCATTGAGACGCCACAGGGGTGACGTCTCTACCAAAGCTTCGCAGCATTTCAAGAGTTCATTTAAGAGTCCCATCGGGAAGGCTCCGGAGCCGATGGCTGGGTCGCAGATTTTGACGTTTTCCAGGGCTTTTATAAGACTACATCTCCATTTCTCTGATATGTCTGCAATACCTTCTTCTGGTGAAAGAACGAAGTTGCGAATTTTCTCTTTGGCAATACTTGTGTTGGTCTCGAGGTATGCGATAAGCGACTCCTGGCACATGTAGCGCACAATCTCCTTTGGTGTGTAGAAGGCTCCTTTGTCTTTGTTGTCTTCGAGGAGGTTCTCGAAAATCTTGCCGAGCATCTCGGGGTCCACTCCTACTTCGGCGTCGTTGGGGTCGTTCTCGTCGATGGTGAAGTTATACTCGCTGAAGAAGTTGAACAAACGTTCGAAGTATTCTGCTGGGAACTTGCTCTCGGGTTCGTCGTTTTCGTCGCGTTCGAAGAGTCCGCCGTTGAGATATGGTATGTCGCTCCATTCGGCGAGCAGTGATTTGTCCCAAGAATATTTCTCGAACAAAGCCTCACGTTGTTCTGGCTTGGTGTTGAGGATTCCGAAGAAAAGCGGCTCGAGGACTGCGTCGAGGTAGTCGTCTTGATGTGACGAGCGTTGGAATAGGTTCTGCATGTAGTTGAGGTCGCCGCACATCCATCCTTTGCGCTGGAGGAAATGCAGGAAGGTGATTCGTCCCATCATCTTCTTAATGTAGTCGCGTATCTTTTTCTCGTCGTTGCCAAAGGCTTGCATGAATTTATAGTTCGGCGTGGAGACGTTTTTATCTTCCCATCTACTTCCGCTTTTCACGAAGCGTTTGCCTGTGATGTATTGTATGAAGTTGGCGTATTGCTCGCGGTATTTGTCGAAAAACTCGTCAGAGAGTGCTTCTACGGAGAAGGCTTTCTTTAGGTTCTCGAATGATATTCCTTTGTCTTTAAGAAAGATGAAACGGTCTATTGGTGTTTTATAAAGCAGTTCTTTGTTGCCAAAAACGTATGTGTAGCGTTTGGGCGCGGTGGCTTCGTCTTTGATATCGCAGATGAATGAGAGTCGCCAATATTTTTCGGGAACGGGATTTGGTGACGGAGATTGTATTTCGTTGAAGACGACGAGGGCTGCATCGAATTCTCCCCATTGCGGGTTGATGAATGTCTTGACGAGTTTACGAAGTCCGACGCGTTTGTTAGCGACAGAGCCTTGTTTTATATTATAGTGAAACAGTCCGATACGATATGAATCGGATGTCTGTATATTACCTAAATAATATCCTTCTTCTGTAGGGTTGTTTTCAAAATTTTCCGGCACGAGTCTTAACTCTGTGGCCTTGAAAAGATTCTGCAAGAGCTTGTTCCATTGCTTTATGTCGAATGGCGATTGAAATATGGTGCGGAGGGATTCTTTCATATAAATGTTTCCGAAATTATTATCTGTGGGTTTGATATGTCTTTTGCTTCGTGTTGTTGTTGTTTGTTGAGTGTTTGATATTCTTCGTGGAGTTTGTTTATCTTGTCTTTGATTTGGTTTATGTCTTCTCTGATTTTACGTTTGTCGTTTTTATAATTGCGTGCGAGGTCTTTTATCATGCGTGGCATCTTGGAGTAGATTCCTTCGTTGATGTATGCGTTGAGAGTGTCGCATTGTGCGTTGAGTTCGTTGTCGTCGCTGACTTGCTTGACATAACCGAGGAATTTCCTTGCTTCGAGCGAACTTTTGTCTAAGTCGTTGCGGTTTACCGTTGAGGTGTCGCTTGCTTCTACATATTCTTTAGTGTAGAGATTGAGTGCGTTGTTGACTTGCTTGTAATGACTTTCGTCATTGGTGAATGGGAGTGCTTGTTCTTCGGGTTCTGCCTTGAGGTATTCGACGGCTTCGAGGAAATCAATGGCTTTCGTGGTAGTGTCGGTGGCGAGATAGAATTCTGTCTTTACGTTTGAAGAAATGAAAACTATCGTTTTCTGGTCAACGGACAACGGACAACAGTCAACAGACGAAGCGTCTCTACAGACGCGGGATTTCATTGGGAGGTTTTTGATTTTGTTGTATAGTTTTCTGTTGGTGTTGTATAGTTCGCGCAGTTCTCTTAGGAGTGCGAGTTTTTTGTCAATATAGTCGGTGATGTTGGGGTCGAAAAGATTAAATTCCTTGACAATTTCTTCAATGGAATATATCTGTGCGTCTTCTCCGAATGCTGAATGGAAGCCTTGTATCTTGACAAGTGCGTTTTTGTAGAGTTGTATTTCTTTGTCGCCTTGTTGCGATGGATAGAACATGTAATTGTAGATGTTTTCTGCGACGGAGCCGATACGGTTGACACGGCCTATACGTTGCATGAGACGTGTGGCGTTCCATGGTGAGTCGTAGTTGACAATGACATTGGAACGGTGAAGGTTGACACCTTCAGCAAGAACATCGGATGTGATGATGATGTTATAGTCGTTTTTGTGTTCTCCATCGTAGTTGGCATCGAAGTTTTCCTTAATCATCAGGGCTGACTTTTGCCGATTATTCGATGTCACCATAAGTACGTCGGTGCGTTTCACATCGTTAGTGAGTCTGTCGTAGAGATAGTTCAAGGTGTCGACGCTTTCTGAGAAGACGACGAGTTTTCCTGTGGGGTTTATGTCTTTATCAAAGAAATTGTTTTTTAGGTTTTCGTGGAACTTATCGAATTTAGGGTCATCGTTTTCTTTTTGCCATTCGAGATTGAGATGTTCTAATATGTTTTTATCGTGATAGAGCATCTCGACGAAATTCGGCTTGAAGGCGTCGGCTTTGAACACTATGTCTTCTTCTGAATAGCCTTTGTTTACAGCGTATTCTATAATCTGGTCGAGTTCCATTCCTTTGGATTGAAGTTCTTTGACATTCAAGTCGGGAGCAATGATGACTTTGTCTTCTTCAAACATCTTAATCATATCGTTGGTGATGCGTAGAAGTGTGGCGAGTGATTTCTTGAATGCGTAGAAACTGCTTTCCAGGCGTTTCACCATGTGAACGCGATAGATTCCGGCGAGTGTCTGAGCAATATGTTCAGCGTTTTTATATTTGCCTTGATATTCTGGTTTCAGAAATTCTATGGCGCGATAACGGGCGTAGTCGAGACCTTTGCCATCGGGGTTGCTTTCTGACTTTCCGTCGGTGAGTTGTTTCAATGTCTCGTAGAAACGTTGGCTCGTATCGGCATCCATCTGATAAATCAGCTGATTAGGCGGCAGTATGTGTGGAAATTTAAGACCTTGTTTTTTAATGTCTTTCTTATAATCTTCGTCATTCATGATATTATGACGTGTTCTTCTAATTGTGACCTTATCGATGATTTTATTTCTTACCTGCGCGTAAATCTTATCGACATCATTGGTGACATCTCTTTTGTCACGCTCTTGCATGAGTTTCTTATATTGCTGGATTAGAGGTGAAAAAAATGCTTTGAGATTAGGTATTCCGTCGATGGTACAGTTTTGACTGTTTTGAAAGAGCAGCAGCAGATTCTGAAGGTCGTCTGGTTTGTTGTTGAGAGGCGTTGCTGAAAGGAGCATGATTTTCTTCGTAGAGACGCAATATTTTGTGGAGACGCAATATTTTGCGTCTTTACTATGGGAGACGCAAGATTTTGCGTCTCTACTACGGCATTGTGATTTACATATTTTTTGTAGTTCGTCGTATTTGCCAGAGCTGTCGCTTCTGAAGCCATGAGCTTCATCGACGATGATGAGGTCGAATTCTTCCTTGCTTTTGTATTGGTCTCTTCCTTCGAGTATTTTGTAGAGACTTCCGTTGGAGACGAATTGAGCGTATTTCTTGATGCCAAATCGTTTGAATTCATTTTTCCATGTCTCGTTTAGCGCAGGCGGATATACGACGAGTATGTTGGTGTTTCTG
>JAZKYV010000038.1:0-60805 GCA_045612345.1 Bacteroidales bacterium | reverse complement strand
TTTTAATTTGTTTGTTAATAATTTATTTATACGAGACGCCACAAGGTGACGTCTTTATTTTTCAGAGACGCCACAGGAGTGACGTCTCTACATTTTATTTCTTGAATAAGTCGCTTAATGATTCGTAGTTTTCAACGCGTTTGATAACTTCTGCGAAGAGAGGAGCTGTTGAAAGAACGTGAATCTTGCTGCTTGGGTTTGTCAATGGGATAGTATCTGTTACGATAACTTCGTCGAATACTGAGTTTTCGATTCTTTCCATTGCGCTACCTGAGAAGATAGGGTGAGTTGCAACAGCGCGGACGCTACGAGCACCGCTTTCCTTAATTAATTGACCTGCTTTTGTGATTGTACCAGCTGTGTCAATCATGTCGTCGATGAGGATAACGTCTTTATCTTTAACGTCACCGATGAGCAACATTTGTTCGATAGCATTTGGTTTTGAACGTTGTTTGTGACAGATTGAGAATACAGTGTTTAACATCTTAGCGTAAGAAGCAGCGCGACGAGTACCGCCAGCGTCTGGAGATGCTACCATTAAATTAGGCAAGTTAAGGCTTTCGATGTAAGGAACGAAAATCTTTGATGCGAAGATGTTATCAACAGGAACGTTGAAGAAACCTTGGATTTGGTCAGCGTGGATGTCCATAGTAATAATACGTGTAACACCAGCTGTTGTCAATAAGTCAGCCATCAATTTAGCTGCGATACTGATACGTGGACGGTCTTTTCTGTCTTGACGTGCGAAGCCGAAATAAGGGATAACGGCGATAATTCTACGTGCTGAAGCGCGTTTTGCAGCATCAACCATCAACAACAACTCCATCATGTTTTCTGTTGGTGGGAATGTTGATTGGATCAAAAAGACATCTCTTCCGCGGATATTTTCATCGAAACTTGGTTGGAATTCACCATCGGCGAAAACCAAAACGCTTGATTGTCCGAGTGGTTTGCCATAATGTTTAGCGATTTCATCTGCTAAATAGCGAGTGGCTCTACCTGAAAAAATTGATACTAAAGGCTCTTGCATGACGTTAATTTTAAGTGTGTTTTAAAATTTTTGCAAAAATAATAAAAATTTTCTTTGTCGTAACAAAAATTTTACTACTTTTGCACTCGCAAACCGATCATTGAAATTAATGCCTAGGTGGCGGAATTGGTAGACGCGTCGGTCTCAAAAACCGATGAGGTAACACTCGTGCCGGTTCGATCCCGGCCCTGGGTACAAAGAAGGCAGCTTCGTAATCACGAGGCTGCTTTTTTTATACCACGAGACTGCTTTTTCACACCTCTCCTACCTAACTTATTTCCCACCTACATCATTAATATACGATGTACAATTCACAATGCACATTTAACAATTGTTTTTAATTTTGTACTACAAACAATACAACTATGAAAGCATTATTAGGATTATCTTTAGCTGAAATACAAGAAATCGTCAATCAACATGGATTGCCTAAGTTTACAGCGAAGCAAATCACCGAGTGGATCTACAAGAAACACACTGGCGACTTCGACCAAATGACAAACCTATCTAAAGCAACACGTCAGCTTCTTTCTGAAAATTATACAACAGGTTATCGTAACTTCGAAGCGGTACAAGAATCTAAAGACGGCACAAAGAAATATCTCTTCCCTGGCGCAGACAATTTCGTAGAATCAGCTTATATTCCTGATAAAGAACGTGCTACATTATGCGTTTCTTCTCAAGTTGGCTGCAAGATGAACTGTCTCTTCTGCCAGACAGGAAAACAAGGTTTCCAAGAGAATCTTCCTGCTAGCGATATCCTCAACCAAATCCTCAACCTCCCAGAATATGAAAAACTTACTAACTACGTATTCATGGGAATGGGCGAACCAATGAACAACTACGACAACCTCATGCGTACTCTCAACGTGATGACATCCGACTGGGGCCTCGCCATGAGTCCAACTCGTATCACAGTATCAACAGTTGGCGTCATACCTTATATGAAACGCTTCCTCGATGAGTCGAAATGTAATCTCGCTGTCAGCCTCCACTCTCCTTTCCACGATGAAAGAATGAAGATTATGCCAGTGGAAAAAGCATATCCAATCCGCGAAGTGATCCACGCAATACGCCAACACGACTGGAGCGGACAACGTCGCGTGTTCTTCGAATATATCGTCTTCAAAGGTCTCAACGACACTTCCGACCACATCAAAGAACTCGCAAGACAACTCGGCAGCCTCCGTTGCAAAGTCAACCTCATACGTTTCCACAACATCCCTGGCGTCAACCTTCAAAGTCCGACAATGGATGACATGGAACGCTTCCGCGACAGACTCAACGACAAAGGCATCATCGCAACTATCAGAGCATCAAGAGGTCAAGATATCGATGCCGCATGCGGATTGCTTTCAACAAAAAATAAACAATTATAAAAATATGGACAAAGACTGTTGTCTGTTGTCCGTTGACTGTTGACATAAATAATATGGCCGATAAAAATTTCGTCAGGTCGATGTTCAACAACATCGCTCCTACTTACGACAAACTCAATCATATACTTTCTCTCAATATTGATAAAATATGGAGAAAGAAAGCCGTCAAACGCATTTGTAAAAACCTCAAAAGTTCAGAAACTCAGAATTTCAAAAGTGCTCACGTCCTCGACGTGGCTTGCGGCACTGCGGATTCTAGCATCGCTTTGGCAAAAGCAGGCGTTCCTTTCGTGACTGGCATCGACATTTCCGAAGGTATGATAAAAGTTGGCGAAGAGAAAATCGCCGCTTTGAATCTTAACAACATAAACCTTAAAGTGGATGATTGTGAAAATCTTAGCTTTGAAGACAACACCTTCAACTCTGCTTTCATCGCCTTCGGCATCAGAAACTTCGAAGACAAGAAAAAAGGATTGAATGAATTAAGACGCGTCTTGAAAGACAACGGACACCTTCTTATATTAGAGCTTTCCGTTCCGCAAAACAAGATCTTACTTTCATTATATAAACTGTATTTCCTCCACATCCTTCCTTTCATCGGCAAGAAAATCTCAGGCGACAGCAAGGCTTACACTTATCTGCCTCTGTCGGTTATGAATTTCCCAAAACCTAAGGATTTCATGGCAATGATGGAAGAATGCGGTTATAAAAATGTCAAACAAAAAGCACTGACATTCGGACTTTGCAGAATTTATGAAGGATTTGTGATTAGTTAGAAGTTAGGAATTAGGAGTTAGGAGTTGAGGAATTGAAGAATTGAAGTAGAGACGTATCAATTACACCATAAAATAAAAATAAACAATACGTAATTGCTGCGTCTAATTAGTTAGAAATTAACAATTGAAACTATGTTAAAGAATATTAAAAAATGGTTTGAAGTCATTAGAGCAAAGACATTGTTAGTCTCGATGGCGTCTGTCATAATGGCGATTGCCTTGGCATTTGAAAAAAGTGGAAACAATTGGCTACCAGCTATTCTTTGCCTCTTGTTTGCAATGTTGGCACAAGCTACATCAAACGTAGCAAACGATTACGCCGACTTCAAAACTGGATGTGATAATGAAAATAGTCTCGGTCCTGACAGAAAACTCGTCAGCGGTGAAATAACGATAAAGACCATCACAAAAGCTATTATAATATTAGCATCGATCTGCTTTTTAATAGGTTGCAGTTTGATTTATTGGGGCGGCTGGATCCTGCTTCCATTCGGTTTATTGATAATGGCGGTGGCATTCTGCTATTCAATGGGACCTTTCCCTTTGTCTTACCACGCATTAGGCGACGTCGCCGTCATCTTGTTCTTCGGGATAGTTCCAATCACTTTCACCTATTATATATTAACAAAAGAAATAAACTGGGAAATCATAACTGCCGGCATCGCAATGGGACTCGTTGTGGATGAATTGCTTATAGTCAACAACGTACGCGACGAAAAAGAAGACAAACTACATAACAAAAAAACTACAGTAGGATTTTTCGGAAGTAAGTTCATGAAGAAAGTATTTCTTCTCAACCCATTCATCGCCTGCGGATTGGGATTTTATTTCATGAAAGACATATGCGATTATAAAGTATGGGCAATAGCCATAATACCAATGTTGATTTACTCTGTCAGCGTCTATATAAAACTAGAAAAATACAAAGGCAAGCAGCTCAACGCATTATTAGGCCAGGCGTCATTAGAAGCATTGATTTTCGCTTTGACAGTCGTTGTTGTCACCTTATTAAAGACGCCACAGGGGTGACGTCTCTACAACAATTATAATCACTCGTAAATCTCAGATTCCTCGACAAGATTATTGAGCAAAGCATAAACAGTGAGACCGGAAACAGATTTGATTCCGGTTTTTTTTACGATATTCTTACGGTGTGTTATGACAGTATGAACAGAGATATTAAGCATATCTGATATATCTTTGTTTGTCATACCTTTAGCAACACAAACCAAGACATCTGTCTCACGATTCGACAGATCGATGCTTTCATTTTGAGATGAAGAATCATCACTATTATTGATAAGATTGAATATCTTATTCGCGACTTTCTGTTTATTGTCGCTCAACTCTATCGCCTCCCTGAAATATCTCAAGAAATTCTTGTCGATAAAAGTCGTGACAAGCGCAATACAGGTTGTATCTGGATAAGTCTGAGTAATTTGCTTGATAAGATTATTGTTGGTATATCCCATCATCAAAGGATTGACAATCAGCATATCCGGATTATGGATAATCATTTTGTCATTCAAGTCGTCCAGGTTGTCAACAACAGAAACGACATGAACCTGATTCAGATCCTCGAAGAATTTGAGTAAACCCGCTGTAACTATCGGTGAAGGTTCTGCTATTACTATCTTATTTATTTTCATAGCATTTTCTTTCTAACAATTCAACGAAAGGCACTAGCACACGTTCTTCAACAAGAGTATGACAACTCAAGTCTGAAGACAAATTCATTATATCAATGGAAATCTCTATTCTTTCTTTCGGGAAGATATCTGCAGGAAGATATTTAATGAGAATATTCATCAAATCGTCTAGCTTATCCTCTATATTGCTATGGTTTGACTTAAACTCATGAATAGAGAACTTCTTCTCTAGCGTATTATTGCACAATGAATTAATATAAGGGAAAACCGTTTCTTCTTCGTATTCAAAATGATATGCGACCTCCTTCTTATATTCTTTGAAGAAGCGTTGCAGAGTATTTCCGAATCTCTCAGGACAAGCCTCGATGATTCTGTTGAGATGATGTTCGATATGAGGGATTCTTTCTTCCACATAATATCTGTGTGAAACAGACAGATAAGAAAGCATTGTGTTAACATCCACAGAATTAAGATCTTCATAAGAAGGAACGAAATCCGGATTGGAGTATAAGTTACATATTAAAAGGAAGAAAGAAGGAGATACATTAGCTTTTTCGCATACCTCTTTAACATTATGGTCGCCAAAACCGAGTTCTATTCCAAAGCGTGAAAGCGTGAGCATCAAACTTGGGTTTGATATCACCAATTCCGCCATTTTAGTATTTTCAGTAAAAAACGAGTTTGTATAGTTCATAATATTTAGTCTTTTTGAGCCACATGACGGACTCGAACCGTCGACCTACGCATTACGAATGCGGTGCTCTACCAACTGAGCTAAAGTGGCTTTTTGAACTCAGAGCTCTGAGCTCTGAGCTTTGAACTCTGAACTTTGAGCTAATTGTTCAAAGTTCAAGGTTCAAAGTTCAGATATTATTTCTGAGGAAGTTGGAATGTGTCTTTTAATGTCACAGTTCTGTTAAATACAAGATGCTCTGCTGTACTGTCTTTATCAGCTGTGAAGTAACCTATTCTTTGGAATTGGAAATGATCGAGAGGTTTTGCGTCTGCGAGGAACTTCTCTACATAACATTCTTTTCTGATTTCCAAAGAGTTTGGATTTATCACTTGTTTCATTGCTTCGAGAGCCGAGCATTGTTGCTCTTCTTGGATTGTAGCGATGGCTTCGCGAGGATTTTCGCTCATCCACAATCTGTCGTACAATCTCACCTCTGCTTGGATGCAATGATCGCAGCTCACCCAGTGTAAAGTGCCTTTAACCTTACGATTTGCACCAGCCATACCGCTCTTTGTTTCAGGATCGTATTCTGCATAAACCTCAACGACATTGCCGTTTTCGTCTTTCTTGCAGCCTGTACATTTCACGATATAAGCATTCTTCAAACGAACCTCGTTACCTGGAGTCATGCGGAAATATTTTTTAGGAGCGTCTTCCATAAAGTCTTCACGTTCAATCCACAATTCGCGGCTGAATGTGATGTTGTGTACGCCTGAGTTTTCATCTTCAGGATTATCGACAGCTTCCATTTCTTCTGACTGACCGACAGGATAGTTGGTGATGACGAGTTTAACAGGGTTGATAACAGCAGAAACACGTGTTGCACGAGCGTTCAAGTCTTCACGGATTGTGCTTTCCAAAAGTGCGAAGTCGTTGACAGCTTCGTATGTTGTGTAACCGATCTTATCTATAAGTTTATGAATTGATTCTGGAGTATAACCACGACGGCGGAAACCGCAGATAGTAGGCATTCGTGGGTCATCCCAACCGTTTACGAGACCTTCTTTCACGAGGATGAGAAGGTTACGCTTGCTCAACAATGTATAGTTGAAGTTAAGCTTATTGAACTCATATTGGCGTGGACGATGATCGTCGAGGTCTTTTTGTTCTTTAAGTTCATCGATGAAATAGTCATATAAAGGACGGTGAACTACGAACTCGAGAGTACATAATGAGTGTGTAACGCCTTCGAAATAATCGCTTTCGCCGTGAGCGAAGTCATACATTGGATATGCATACCATGTATTTCCTGTGCGGTGATGTGGATGCTTGACCACGCGATAGATGATAGGGTCACGGAAGTGCATGTTTGAATTCGCCATGTCGATCTTTGCGCGAAGCACCATCTTGCCTTCTTCAATCTCGCCTCTGTTCATCTTTTGGAAGAGTTCCAATGACTCTTCAACAGGGCGGTTACGATAAGGGCTTTCGGTGCCAGGAACAGTAGGAGTTCCTTTTTGAGCAGCGATTTCTTCAGCGCTTTGTTCATCGATATAAGCCTTGCCTTCTTTTATGAGACGTATTGCAAAATCCCAAAGCTGTTGAAAATAATCAGAAGCATAATACTCATTAGCCCATTGAAAACCAAGCCATTGAATATCTTCCTTGATAGAATCTACATATTCAACATCTTCTTTGGTTGGGTTTGTGTCGTCAAAGCGAAGGTTACAAACGCCATTATATTTCTTTGCGATACCAAAATCCAAGCAGATAGCTTTAGCATGACCTATATGAAGATAGCCGTTAGGCTCTGGAGGGAAACGGGTTTGAACACGACCGTCGTTTTTACCATTTTGCAAATCCTCAACAACCTTGGCTTCAATGAAGTTCAGAGATTTTTTTTCTTCTTTTTCAATTTCTTTGAAATCACTCATATCTTTAAAATTTATATTCGCAAAAATAAGAAATAAATCGTGGTTTATGTCATTTTTTTTGCAAAAAATTTGTTGTTATTTTCATGCATTTCAACAGCAATTCTCATCACCGAATTTCCCAAATAATTTTCAATTTTCAACTTTTAATTTTCAATTTATAACCACAACAACACTTACTACATTTAAGAATTTATCTTAATGATTATTTGGAATTTAATTTTATATCATATACGACAAAATGTCTATCTTTGCATAATTAAAAAATATGGAAAATGAAAAGAATAATCATTGCTGTAATATTGCTATTATCATTTGCAGACGTTTACTCAAATACGAATAAAACAACAAACACAACACCTGAACTGATTGATGTCTATAATCAGTACGACAAACTCATCGACCTGGCCAGAACTTATTTTAACAAAAACACTGAATACGCTTTCAACTGTGCCTATAAGGCGCATGCCATCGCAGAAGAGAAACACGACAGAAAGAAATCAGCAGAATGCAATATAATAATGGGTGATATCTTTAAAGAAAACAACTCATATCCAACAGCGATAAGCTACTACGAAAAAGCCATCGAAGACTTGACACCAACAAAAGAATACCACACCATATATAAACTGTACATTAAAATTGCCAAGTTGTATCAAAACGGCGAATTCGAGAGTAAGTGGAGCGTTGATGCGATGAACAAGGCGATGAAATACACAGAAATCATCAATGACGTCAGTACATACAACGAAATATATATGGCCTATGGAGATATGTACTTCATTCAAAATGAATACAATCTGGCCAAACAATATTACGACAAAATATTAGAAAACGACATTGACAAAAAGACCATCCGCGCAATATCGGTAGCTCTGACAAACAAAGCGAACATATTGATACAACAAAAAGAATATGATGACGCAATGCTTATGATTGATTCATCTCTGTATTTATGTATCAGAGATTTCAACGATAGTCTACAAGTTATAAACTACAGCTACAAAGCCCAAATTTATGATTCTATAAACGACTTTGAATCTGCAAAAAAATATTATCATCAGTCCGCGAAACTGGCTTATTCTATAAATGACTTCCACAATTGCGGCAGAAACATGTATAACTTAGCACATCTAAAACAAAGAAACGAAGAATATGATAACGCTATAGACATTTTCAAAATCGTATGCGATAGCACATTGAAGTACAAAATGTTCCATCTTTGTTACCAATCCTACTATAATATTTCCCAATGCTACGCTTCATTAGGACAATATGAAAAAGCTTATGACCTATTCAACAAATACGACATTTATTACGACTCTGCATATTTCAAGAAACAAGAAGAAAAAATCAACGAATTACGCAACAGCTATCTTTTGTCATTAAATGTCAAGGAGTTGAAGGCGAAAGAAGCAGAAGAGGAAAGCATAAAGAATAACAAAAACGAATGGGTACTATTCATTTCAATCATCATTGTCTTAGCATTGATCTCCATAACATTCATTATTTTATATTCTACAAACAACGCCACCTTCCATAAGAATAAAGTAACTACATACGAGCAACAGCTCAAGATAGACAAGATCGAAAGTGATTTGATGGAATATAAGTTAAAGACCAACAAAGAAGTGACAATGAAATTAGCATTGCAACTGAAATCATTTCTTGAAATAATCAGTCCAATCAAAGACGATCTTAAGACTGCCATAGAACTCCCTGAAGGCGAACAGAAGAACAAGGTCAAAAACATATATCAGCACTTACAGAACAATCTTCAGATCTTCAGCAACACGGAAAACCTTAACAAACAAATAAACGATGTATATAAAGACTTTCTGGACAGATTGGAAGAAAAGCATCCAGGATTGACAAAAGCAGAGAAAAAACTATGCACTATGCTCTATATAAACATGTCAAGTAAAGAAATCGCTACAATAACAAATACGACTATCAGAACGATTGAAACCTCTAGATATAGATTAAGGAGAAAATTCGAACTATCAAGAGACGAGGATATTGTCGGTTTTTTGCAAAAAATCTAAAAATATTCAATAAAATAAATACTACAATAACAAAATCAAACAAAAACTAAAAAATATCAAAAATATAGTAATATAATAAAAACTATAATTTTGATAATCAATATAAATATAATAATAATGTAGTATAAAATTAAAAAAATATAATATCAAAAAAAAGCCAAAAAATTCAAAATACAGACAATTACAACTCAGCAGTCTTGACATTTTTATAAAAATAGTATCTTTGCATATACAAGTACTAAACATTCTCTATAGCTTTGTAAGTAGTTTGGTTTATTAATGCAATTGGGCGCTCCCCGCGCCCTTTTTTTTATTCATAATTCTCAATGCATAATTCATAATGTTTGACCTATATTAATTATATTTGCGGTATCAAATAAAATGTCTTATGAAAAACCTCAAATACAAAGCATTATTACTGCTATTATTGCTCACATCTTTACATTTGGGAACAAAAGCCCAATATGATGTGCATTTCACAAACCAGCAATTAAGAATCGACTATTACATATTCGGCAATTCCGACACCTGTTATTATGCATTAGACAAATATGTAATGGAACCAGTGTGGGGCGGCACAAGAAACAATCTCGTCGACAGCCTTGGTTATGGAGATTATTTTGTCGAGGTATTACTACACGACTCCGACGTCGTTCTCTATTCTAGAGGCTATTGCAATCTTTTTGGAGAATGGCAAAGCACAGCCGAAGCAGAATTCACCACCAAAGGATTCCACGAATCTGTGATAATACCTTATCCTAAAGAAACTGTCGATGTCGTTTTTTATCTGAGAGACTATGACGGAATATTTATAGAAATGATGCGTCTCGTCGTAAATCCTGACGATTATTTCATTCAAGACGCTCTCCATCCTAACTATTCCATCTTTAACGTTCATGGCGATTACGCCACAGAGAAAGCCGTCGATATCGTGATTCTGCCAGACGGCTACAGCGAAGAAGAAATGGGCAAGTTCGTCATCGACTGCAACTTCTTCAAAGAGTGCCTCTTCTCTTATGAGCCATATAAATCATACCAAGACAGATTTAATATCAGAGCCGTCATGGCACCTTCAAAAGACTCAGGAATAAGCATCCCTGCTGAAGACGTATGGAAAAACACCGCTATAGGATGCTCCTTCTACACCTTCGACTCTGAACGTTATTGTATGTCGACAAACAACCAAGCCATAAGAAGCCTGGCAGGAATAGTTCCTTATGACCAGATCTATATCTTGGCAAACACCTCGAAATATGGCGGCGGCGGAATATATAACTTCTACTGCGTAAGCTCAACCGACGACAACTTATCATCAGATGTCATTATCCATGAATTCGGCCACGGATTTGCAGGTTTAGGCGATGAATATTACAACAACGCCATTTCATACGAAGAATACTACAACCTCAGCATTGAACCTTGGGAACCAAACCTTACCACATTAGTCGATTTCGACAGCAAATGGAAAGACATGCTGAAAAAGAAAACGCCGGTTCCAACACCAGCGGAAAACAAATATATAAATGAAGTGGGAGTCTTTGAAGGCGGTGGCTACGAACCTAAAGGAATGTACCGCCCTAAAATGGATTGCCTCATGAAGACTTTCCAAGGAGACAAGTTCTGTGAAGTCTGTCAAAAGGCAATCGAGAAGATGATATTATATTATACAGAGTAATTTTTAGAACTCTAGAACTCTAGAACTCTAGAACTCTAGAATTCTAGAGTTCTTTAGCAAAAGCTTCTACTAGATTATACGCATCGTCGTAGATATCTTTCAAAGTCGATTCCAACATAAAACATGGTGTGGTAAAGATCTTGTTTTTCAAGTCAGCTGCCACTTCGCCGTTTTTTGTTGCCTGATGATGTGCGCCCATTTCGAGAATGTCTTTTGCAGGACCGCAGTCATCGCTGCCAAGAGTAATAGTGATATCGTCTAATACGTTAGCGAGCAACACAGGAGCGATACACATTGCTGCTATAGGCTTATTCTGTTTATGGACAGCAACAATAGCGTCTCTAACTTCTGGCAACACTGTCATGTCCATGCCATCGGTGAAATATGTGAAGAGATTATTGGCGATGCCAGCCCCACCAGGGATTGCAAGGCCTGCGAAATCATCGGCATTGAATTCTGTCAAAGGCAAGATCTCGCCACGGACGATACGAGCAGCCTCAACCATCATATTACGTTCTTCATTAACGACTTCGCCTGTGACATGATTGATCACCTGATACTGGTTTCTATCAGGAGCAAAACATTGATATTTAAGACCATGTTGATCTAAAGCTAATAATAAAGTCACCGTTTCGTTGATTTCAGAACCGTCTTTGGTTCCGCAACCGCCTAAAATAACAGCTATTTTTTTCATATATTTATTCTTATTTGGTTATACTTTTTTCTACGATATTTTCAATCGCATCCATCTTATCCTCTATCTTATCCATGCTTTTGTCCAAAGCATCTTCTATTGAATCTTCCAAATCCTCACGGTTGTCATAAATCGTATTGGCTATAGACTCTGTCAATGTATAAAGTTTCGAAGATTCTCTTAAGTCATTATTTATTAAATCAGATGCACCGAAGACATTCATAATCATAACGATAACACTCACTAAAAGAGTACCTTTAAGAACTCCGAAGATGAACCCTCCGATTTTATCTACGAAACCTAAACTTATGGCTTCAAGCAATCTGCAGATAATACGTCCGAGGAGACGAACCAAAATCAGCACTATTATAAATGTCACGATGAAAGATATTATGGTAAGATAATCTTCATTGACATTAATGAAGTCTGACATCCAATCAGCCACTGCATCAGAAAAATGCATAGCTCCATAAGCACCGAATAAAAATGAAGCCAAATAGAAAGCCTCGATGATAAGTCCTTTTCTCAAACCTGTTATCGCAAATAAAACCAGAATAATTCCAATGATTAAATCTAATACGTTCATAATATTTACTTTTTAAATTGTTTTCAATCTTTTTGTCAATTCTGTGGAAAATAAAAATTCATCAAGTTCTTTGTTGTCAGAGTGTAATACCGACTTGCTATCACCTTGCCACCACAATTTTCCTTTATAGATGAAATTTATAGTCTGACCTATCTTCAACACTGAATTCATATCGTGAGTGTTGATAATCGTTGTCATGTTATATTCTTCCGTTATCTCGCTGATGAGATCGTCGATAAGTTCGGACGTGACTGGATCGAGGCCTGAGTTAGGTTCGTCGCAGAAAAGATATTTAGGGCTGTTGGAGATAGCGCGTGCGATAGCGACACGTTTCATCATACCGCCGCTCAGCTCCGAAGTCATAAGATTATTTACACCTTTAAGATTCACTCTGTTAAGACAGAAATTCACTCTCTCCAGTTTCTCCTCATACGACATATCGGTAAACATATTGAGAGGGAACATCACGTTTTCTTCCACATTCATGGAGTCGAAGAGAGCGCCGCCTTGGAACAATACGCCCATATCCTTACGAATATCGATCTTATGTTTCTCCTTAATATTTGAAAAAGGACGGCCGTCGAAAGTGACGACACCGCTGTCTGGCTCAAACAGACCGATGCATATCTTTGTCAGCACCGTCTTTCCCGATCCGCTCTGACCAATGATAAGATTAGTCTTGCCTCTTTCAAAAGTAGCGGTGATATCATCCAAGACAAGATGATCGCCAAAGCTTTTTGATATATGTTCAACCTTTATCATGTCAAAAGCATTTGTGTTAAGATTAAGTCAAAAACGATGATAGCGATGCTGCTCACGACAACACTTTGCGTACTGGCCTTGCCCACTTCTACAGAACCGCCTTTTACGCTATATCCGATATAACTAGATATTGATGAGATCAAAAATGCGAAGACGACTGTCTTTATCATTGCGAAAGTAATGGAATAAGGTTCAAACCATGACCTCAGACCTACGACATAATTTGTCGGAGTAATGACGCCAGTAAATACGCAGGCGAGCCAGCCGCCAAGGATTCCTATTACGATACTGAAGATGATCAGCACAGGAATGAACAAAAGACATGAAATGATTTTTGGAAGTATGAGATAATTGGCAGGGTTGATGCCCATGACTTGAAGAGCGTCGATCTGCTGTGTCACGCGCATAGTTCCAAGTTCGGAAGCGATCTGGGAACCGAGCTTTCCGGCAAGGATAAGACTTATGATGGTAGGAGAGAATTCCTGGATAATCATCTGACGCGCAGAGAAACCGATGAGCTTCTCAGGCAGAAGCGGATTGTCGGTGTTATAAGCAACCAAGATAGTAGCGACAGCTCCGACAAAAACCGATAGTATCAAGACGATACCTATCGACGTAAAACCAAGATTATAAAACTCATGAAGCAGGCGTTTCCTGAAGACAAGACTCTTGTCATATCTGGAAAAAGTCTGATACATCAAAGTCAAATAATCGCCTAATTTCCTTAGCATAAGACCTTATTTTTTAAAGTGTAAAATTACATTTTTTTTAATTATAAATACTATAACAATAAAACTTTTACGTTTTGCCTTACGATAGAATAAATATTTTATCTTTGCACGTAAATATCGTATGATGTATTCCGAAAACAAGTCAACAAAAAGAAGATTCGCAGGTTCGTATTTCGTCTCACTGATAAGCATTGCTCTGGTGCTTTTCGTCTTGGGGATGTACGCATTCCTAATGGCATACACCGACAAGCTACTGGATCACGTCAGAGAAAACATAGGCTTTGAAGTAGTTATGAAAAGTGACGCAAAAGAAGCTGCCATCAAGACTTTAAGCGACGAGATAAGCAAGAAAAAATACGTAAAATCTGTAGAATACATCAGCAAGGAAGAAGCCACGAACAGACTTAAAGAAGACCTGGGAGAAGACTTCCTGAAATGGCTCGGCGATGTAGAGAACCCATTGCTGCCTTCCATCGACATACGTTTCGTTTCCGACTACGCCAACAGCGACAGCATGGCGATGGTCGAGAAATGGCTCGGCAACAAGACCATAGTCAAGGAAGTGATATATCAAAAAGGCTTGACAAACACCATCAACACAAATATCAAAAGAGTGAAACTCGTTCTTTTCGTAATAAGCCTAATACTGTTATTAATCGCCATTGTGTTGATAAGCCACACCATACGTCTCTCGGTCTACTCCAAACGCTTCATCGTCAGAAGCATGCAGCTCGTAGGAGCGACAGAAGGCTTTATCATGAAGCCTTTCCTGAAGACATTTATGAAACAAGGATTATTCGCTGCGATAATTGCACTGACATGCATAACATTCGCACTCACTGGAATAAAACAATATTTGCCTGAAGCAGATCTGTTTCAGAATAATATGCACATATTCAAAATCTATTTCTCGATAATCGGCATAAGCCTTATCCTCACGATGTGCTCAACATTCATCTCTATGAAGAGATATCTCAATGCCGACATCGACAAGTTCTATGCATAACAAATAAAAATCAATATGAGCAAGTTAGACAACAAAAAAACTGAACAAGACAACAAAGAAACCAAGATGCCTTTTGGTCGCGACAACTACTTATGGGTTTTGATAGGAATAGCATTCCTTCTCGTAGGATTCCTCCTTATGATAGGCGGCGGCTCCGACGACCCAGACGTCTTCAACGAAGCTATCTTCAGTTTCCGCAGATTGACATTGGCTCCTATCTTAGTATTGATAGGCTTCGGTCTTGAAATATATGCTATCATGAAAAAACCTAAAGACGAATAATTATGAATTGGTTAGAAGCTTTATTATTAGGCATACTCCAAGGACTCACAGAGTTCTTGCCTGTCAGCAGTAGCGGACACTTGACAATAGGTCAGGAATTATTAAACCTTAACACCTCAGCGGCCGACAACTTATTGTTCACAGTGACAGTACACGCAGCTACAGTGTTAAGCACCATCGTCATACTTTGGAAAGAGATAGAAGGTCTGTTTAAAGGCACTTTCTTCACAGCTAAATGGAACGACGATAAGACATACGTCGCGAAGATCTTGTTATCATGCATCCCTGTCATGATAGTAGGATTGTTCTTCAAAGACCAAGTAGAAGCCATCTTCGGAAGCGGCTTGTTGATAGTAGGCTGCTGTCTTTTGTTGACCGCATTATTATTGACATTTGCATATTACGCAAAGCCACGTCAGAAAGAGACCATCTCTTACCGCGACGCTTTCATCATCGGATTGGGGCAAGCTCTCGCAGTGCTGCCAGGACTCTCACGCTCTGGAACCACCATCGCTACAGGTCTCATCCTCGGAAATAAAAAAGAAAGCATAGCACAGTTCTCTTTCCTTATGGTCTTGATACCTATCTTAGGAGAGACATTCCTCAACGTCATCGACATCATCAAAGAGCCAGCTTTGCTCGGCGGCATAGGATTCACACCTTTATTTATAGGATTCCTCGGCGCTTTCATCTCAGGATGTCTTGCATGTAAGTTCATGATTAACTTGGTGAAGAAAGGCAAGTTGATTTATTTCGCAATATATTGTGCCATCGTCGGCATCGCAACAATAATTTTCGCTTTGTAATATGTTTCACTTTGAAGAAGGAGAAGTTTTTCTCATTGACAAACCGCTAGACTGGACATCATTCGATGCAGTCAACCTCATACGCGCCGTGATAAAACGCTATCATGGAATAAGAAAAATCAAGGTAGGACACGCCGGAACATTAGACCCTCTGGCGACAGGTCTCTTGGTAATTTGCACTGGAAGAATGACAAAGCAGATCGACAACTTCCAGGCACAGGAAAAAGTGTATACAGGAACATTCTTGTTGGGACAGACAACGCCTACTTACGATATGGAAAGCGAACCAGATGCCTTCTATCCTACCGATGGCATTACCATCGAGATGATGGAAGAAGCTAGAAAACAATTCCTTGGCGACATCATGCAAAGACCGCCTAAGTTCTCGGCTATCAAGATCAACGGCAAGCGCGCCTTCGACTATGCACGCTCAGACAAAGAGATAGAGATGAAAGAACGAACAGTGCATATAGAAGACTTCAAACTAGATTACAGCGAATTCCCTAAGATAAACTTCGAAGTGAAATGCAGCAAGGGAACATACATCCGCTCGCTCGCACACGACTTCGGCAAGGCACTCGGCAACGGAGCATGTCTGATTTCTTTAAGAAGAACTAAAATCGGCGACTTCGATGTCGCGAACGCAAGAGACCTCTTCGAACTCAAGAGAGAGATACAAGTGACAGGAACGGAATATAGGGAGGAAGTCAACAGTCAAAACAACGAGACAACAGATCAACAAGACAAGACACCGAGATATATTCGATAACTACGAGAAAAGACGCATCAATGCGTCTTTTTTTGTTTTTGAATTTCTGAGAATTTAAGTTTCTGAATTTCAAAAAAAATATTATCTTTGTCGCTTATTAAAAAAAATCAAAAGTTATAGATATATGAAAGGCTCGTATAAAGAGTATAAAAACTTGAACCTCACAAATATTGCTAAAGAGGTTCGTAAATACTGGGAAGAAAACGACATCTTCCAAAAGAGTTTAGACAACCGCAAAGATGGCCCTGCTTACGTATTCTTCGAAGGTCCACCTTCAGCAAACGGAACTCCTGGTATCCACCACGTTATGGCTCGTGCCATCAAAGACATCTTCTGCCGTTACCAAACTTTGAAAGGCAAGAGAGTTTCTCGTAAAGCTGGCTGGGACACTCATGGTCTCCCTGTTGAACTCGGCGTTGAGAAGAAACTCGGCATCACAAAAGAAGACATCGGCGTTAAAATCAGCGTTGATGAATACAACAAGGCTTGCCGCGAAGAAGTCATGAAATATAAAGACTTATGGGACGAACTCACACGCACCATGGGTTACTGGGTCAACCTCGACGATCCTTATATCACTTTCAAAAATGAATATATCGAGACCTTATGGTATCTCTTATCAGTAATCTACAAGAAAGGTCTCCTCTATAAAGGTTACACAATCCAACCTTATTCACCAGCTGCTGGTACAGGCTTAAGCTCTCACGAACTTAACATCCCTGGCTGCTACCGCGACGTTAAAGACCTCACATGTACAGCATTGTTCCGCGTTAAAGCTGAACAGACAACAGTGAAAGCTAATCCTTTCGGCGTTGACGTTCCTCTCAACAGCATCCAAATCGCAGCATGGACAACAACACCTTGGACCTTGCCTTCAAACACAGCATTGTGCGTCGGCAACAGCATCGACTATAACCTCGTCAAGACTGTCAACCCAACAAGCGGTGAACTCGCTTACTTCGTATTGGCAACACCATTGATGGGCGCATTCTTCCCAAGCGAAGAAGAAAAACCAGCTTTCGAAGACTATAACGTAGGCGACAAGAAACTTCCTTACGAAGTTCTCGGCACATGCAAAGGTAAAGACCTCGTCGGCTTGGAATACGAACAACTCATTCCATGGGTCAACCCAGGCGAAGGCGCATTCCGCGTCATCCACGGCGACTACGTCAGCACAGAAGACGGTACAGGTATCGTTCACATCGCTCCTACCTTCGGTGCAGACGACGACCGCGTAGCAAAACAAAGCGGCATCCCTCCACTCCAAATGATCGACAAAGACGGCAAAGCTCAGCCAATGGTTGACAAAACCGGTAAGTTCTTCCTCATCGAAGACCTCGACGCTGAGTTCGTTAAGAACTGCATGGACGTTGAAGCATATCGTCCTTACGCAGGTCAATACGTCAAGAACGCTTTCGACGCAACAAAGACTGAAAAAGACAAGTCATTAGACGTCGACATCGTTGTTTTATTGAAAGAAGAAGGCAAACTCTTCAAGAGCGAAAAACATACTCACAACTATCCACACTGCTGGCGTACAGACAAACCTGTTCTCTATTATCCATTAGACAGCTGGTTCATCCGCAGCACTGCTTTAAAAGACAGAATGATAGAACTCAACAAGACTATCAACTGGAAACCAGAAGCAACAGGTACAGGCCGTTTCGGCAACTGGCTCGAAAACCTCGTCGACTGGAACTTGTCACGTTCACGTTACTGGGGAACTCCATTGCCAATCTGGAGAACAGAAGACGGCAGCGAAGAAGTATGTATCGGCAGCGTAGCAGAACTCCGCGAAAGAATCAACGAGTCTGTAAAAGCTGGCTTCATGACAGAAAACCCATACGCTTCAGAAGACTACAACAGCTTCGACTTACACAGACCTTATATCGATAACGTAATCCTCGTCTCATCAGACGGAAGAAAGATGTTCCGTGAACCAGACCTCATCGACGTATGGTTCGACTCAGGCGCTATGCCTTACGCACAAATCCACTACATGGGTGAAGAAGGCAAGCTCAACGACGAAACATTCCCAGCTGACTTCATCGCAGAAGGCGTTGACCAAACACGCGGCTGGTTCTTCACATTACACGCTATCGCTACAATGATATCAGACTCTGTCTCTTACAAGACAGTTATCTCTAACGGCCTCGTATTGGACAAGAACGGCAACAAGATGTCAAAACGTCTCGGCAACGCCGTCGACCCATTCGAAGCAATAGAAAAATACGGTGCTGACGCAGTACGTTGGTACATGATCACCAACTCACAACCTTGGGATAACCTCAAGTTTGACGAAGAAGGCGTTGACGAAGTACGTCGTAAGTTCTTCGGCACATTGTACAACACATACGCATTCTTCGCATTATATGCAAACATCGACAAGTTCGACTTCTCAGAAGCAGAAATTCCATACGAAGAACGTCCTGAAATCGACAGATGGATCTTGTCAGAATTGAACTCATTGATTGAAGAAGTTGACAACGACTATCAAAACTACGAGCCAACAAAAGCTGGCCGTGCTATAGCTGAATTCGTTGACGCTCACTTGAGCAACTGGTACGTACGTCTCTCACGCCGTCGTTTCTGGAAGAGCGATGTAACATCAGACAAGACTTCCGCATATCAGACATTATATACCTGTTTGAATGTATTGGCTAAGATCTCAAGCCCTATCGCTCCATTCTTCGCAGAACGCTTATACCAAGACTTGAACGCAGCTACAGGACGCGAGACAGCTGAATCAGTACACCTCACAGACTTCCCTAAAGCAAATCCAGCTCTCATCGACAAGGATTTGGAAGAAAGAATGGAAATGGCTCAACTCGCTTCATCAATGGTATTGTCATTGAGAAAGAAAGCTAACATCCGTGTACGTCAGCCATTATCAAAGATCATGATTCCTGTCAACTCAGAAAAAGAACTCGAACAATTCAAGAAAATCGAGCAGCTCATCCTTTCTGAAGTCAACGTCAAGGAAATCGAATATCTCACAGCAGATAAGAACATCTTGGTCAAGAAGGTAAAACCAAACCTCAGAAACTTAGGCCGTCGTTATGGCAAGATGATAAAACAAATCACACAAATGTTCGCTGAGATGGAACAAGAAACCATCAGAACTTTCGAAAACGTCGGTTATCTTGACGTGACATTAGATGGTCAAGAACTCCATTTGGAACTTGATGACGCTATCATCACAACAGAAGACATTCCAGGTTGGGCAGTTGCTACACAAGACGACGCTACAGTGGCATTGGATATCACCATCACTCCAGAATTGGCAGAAGAAGGTTTAGCAAGAGAAATCGTCAACAGAATCCAAAACATGAGAAAAGACGGCGACTTCGAAGTTACAGACCATATCTTATTGACAATAGAAAAGAACGACGATATCAACAATGTTGTTGAGAAGTACAAAGAATACATCTGTTCAGAGACTTTAGCAACATTGAATATGGTTGACAATATCGGTGAAGGCGTTGAAGAATTAGAACTTATTGACAAGATTTCTGTTAAGATTAAAATTAACAAGGATTAAGAAATAATTTCTTGTACTATACGATATTTATTATTAACTTTGACGACGATAATTCGGAAAATCAAATAAAATTCGAGATATATGGAAGATAATTTAAATAATACTCCAGAAAGAGTCAGATATTCTGACGAAGAACTTGCTGAATTCAAAGAACTGATATTAGAAAAATTGGCAAGAGCACGTAAAGACCTTGAATTGTTGAATGAGAATGTCTCAGGCAAAGGAAATAACGCTGACGACACAGCTCCTACCTTTAAGCTTTTGGAAGAAGGCTCAAACGTCTTATCAAAAGAAGAGAACAGCCAGTTGGCAGCACGTCAGTATAAGTACATTCAAAATTTGGAAAATGCGTTGATCCGCATAGAAAACAAGACTTACGGTGTATGTCGTATGACAGGCAAATTGATCCCTAAGGAAAGATTGCGTGCCGTACCACATGCAACCTTAAGTGTTGAGGCTAAATTGGGACAAAAGAAGTAATGAAGAAACCACTGATAGTCATTTTTCTTGTCTTGCTTATTGACCAGATATCAAAGTTCTGGATCAAGCTGAATATGACAATAGGCGAAAGTTTCTCAGTATTGGGAGATTGGTTTCAGATTTATTTTATAGAGAACAACGGCATGGCTTTTGGCTGGGAGTTCGGGGCGCAATACGGTAAGTTGGCGCTCAGCATCTTCCGGATAATAGCCGTGGCGTTGTTGTTTTATTTCATATACTACCTAAGCAAGAAGAAAACCAAATTCGGACCTTTGTTAGGCATATCGCTCATCACCGCTGGCGCCCTTGGCAATATCATCGATGGCATGTTCTACGGCATGATATTCAGCGAAAGCACCTTCTATCAAGTCGCTACTCTCTTCCCAGAGGGCGGCGGTTATGCAGGTTTCCTGCAAGGCAAGGTCGTCGATATGCTTTATTTCCCATTGTTCACATTCCCTGAATGGGTGCCATTCTTCGGAGGACAGATATTCTTCAGCCCTATCTTCAACATAGCTGATAGCGCGATAACGATAGGATTCCTATACCTCCTGATATTCCAATGGGATTTCTTAAAAAACATTGATAATTTAGATGCTCAGTCTGAATCAGACGAAAGCATACATACAATAGATTAATCATGAGTGAAGAAAAATACGGTCGTATCGTACAGATAATCGGTCCTGTGATTGACGTCGCTTTCGAGGATGAATCACAGCTGCCAAATCTCTTGGACGCTCTTGAGATAGAACGTGCCAATGGCGAGAAACTCATCACCGAGGTGCAGCAAGACATCGGAGAGAACACCATGCGTACCATAGCTATGGACTCCACCGACGGATTGCGCAGAGGCATGAAGGTACGCTGTCTAGGCGCTCCTATTTCTATGCCTACAGGCGAGCAGGTCAAAGGTCGTCTCTTCAACGTCATCGGCGATTCTATCGACGGACTCGAGAAAGTGGAGTCGACAAAACGCAACAGCATCCACCGCGAGCCTCCTAAGTTCGAACAGCTCTCAACAAAACAAGAGGTGCTCTTCACTGGCATCAAGGTCATCGACCTCATCGAGCCTTACGCCAAAGGCGGCAAGATCGGTTTGTTCGGCGGCGCCGGTGTAGGCAAGACCGTTCTCATCATGGAGTTGATTAACAATATCGCCAAGTCATATTCAGGAATGTCAGTCTTCGCTGGCGTCGGAGAACGCACACGTGAAGGCAACGACTTATTGAGAGAGATGCTCGAGTCAGGAGTCATCAAATATGGCGAAGAATTCATGAAATCGATGGAAGAAGGTCGCTGGGACCTCGATAAGATCGACTACGAAGAGCTTAAGAAATCACAGGCAACCCTCGTCTTCGGTCAGATGAACGAGCCTCCTGGAGCACGTGCACGCGTTGCCTTAAGCGGTCTCACCATGGCGGAATATTTCCGTGACGGTGACGGCGAGACAGAAGGACGCGATATCCTGTTCTTCATCGATAACATTTTCCGTTTCACACAGGCGGGTTCTGAAGTGTCAGCGCTCCTCGGACGTATGCCATCAGCGGTGGGTTATCAACCTACCTTGGCATCAGAGATGGGCTTGATGCAAGAGCGAATCACATCTACAAAGAACGGTTCCATCACCTCAGTGCAGGCTGTATACGTACCTGCCGACGACTTGACCGACCCTGCTCCTGCAACGACATTCGCTCACCTCGACGCTACTACAGTGCTCAGCCGTAAGATATCAGAACTCGGCATCTATCCTGCCGTCGACCCTCTTGAATCTACATCTAGAATATTGTCGGCCGACATCGTAGGCGAAGAACATTATAACACAGCACAACGCGTGAAGAACATACTCCAACGTTATAAGGAACTTCAAGACATCATCGCCATCTTGGGTATGGACGAGTTGTCAGAAGAAGACAAACTCACCGTAAGCCGCGCTCGTCGCGTACAACGTTTCTTGTCGCAACCATTCCATGTCGCAGAACAGTTCACTGGCATGAAAGGCGCATTCGTAAGCATAGAAGACACCATCAGAGGTTTCAATATGATTATGGACGGTGAAGTCGACCAATATCCTGAAGCTGCCTTCATGATGGTAGGAACCATTGAAGAAGCGATAGAGAAAGGAAAGAGACTCATCAATGAGGAGTTAGGAGTTAGGGATGAAATTAGAAATTATAACACCGGAAAAAAATATCTTCACAGGAGAAGTCGACTTGGTACAATTGCCAGGTATTGACGGATTGTTTGAGATATTAAATTTGCACGCTCCTATGATTGCAGCTCTCGGCAAAGGAAGAGTGAAAATCGGTATTAACAACGAATATAAATATTTAGAAATTAACGGAGGCGTAGTAGAAGTATTGGATAACAAGATACTTGTGCTTGCCGAATGAAAGACGCCAAGACACCGAGACACCAAGACACCTAGTAACTTGGAGACTCGGTGTCTTGGAGACTTGGAGACTTTATTATGATCTGGATCGTAATGCCCATTTTGATAGTTTTGATGTTTTTATTGGGCACTGACTTAAACAAAAAATCTTTTACTGACGTAGCACGTAATCCTCGTGCTGTAATGATAGGAATGCTCGGACAGTTGGTATTATTGCCACTCATAGCCTTTGGTTTAGCCTGGGCTTTGAACTTGCCTCCTGTCTATTTCATGGGTATAGTTCTTATCGCCTGTTGTCCAGGCGGCAGTTCATCCAACGTATTTTCCATGTTGGCAAAAGGCGACGTGGCATTATCCGTAACGCTCACTGCCATCAGCAGCATAGTGACATTATTCACCATTCCTGTCATCATGGAATTTGTAGCACGTTTCGTCTCAGAACAGAGCGGCGTAGAAGTCAACCTGCCTTTCGGAAAGCTCATCGTACAAAACATAGTGCTTCTCTTCGTGCCACTTTTAATAGGCATCATCTTCAGACATTTCTTCCCTAAGCCTGCGGCTAAAGTAAATCATGTGCTCGGCAAACTCGCTTTCCCTGCGCTTATGACATTAGCCTTGATATTCTTTATACAGAACACACAAGCCATCAAGGACAATTTCGCAGTGTTAGGACTAACAATAACAATATTGATATTAGCAGCGATGACATGCAGTTCTATGCTTTCCAGAATGACGAAGTCTAACACGGCAGTCAGAAGAACCATCGTCATTGAAGTAGGAATGCAGAATGCAGCACAGGCCATCGCCATCGCGAGCTCTCCTTTCATATTCAACAGTGCTGAGATGGCGATACCAGCGATTATATATGCGCTCCTTATGAATGTGATTCTGCTGATTTATGTGGGAGTTATTTCAATGAAGAATTAAGGTCAATTAGAGGGATTTCATTATATTTTTAAGGTAAAGACATATCACATTGATGTGTCTTTATTTTTTTACTAAGAACTAAGGCTTTTGAACCATATGCGTTCATGGAAATAAAAAAGGTGCCTTCGACAATTCAGGCACCCTTAGTTCAATAGCCAAAGGCCAATAGCCTTGGCAAAAAATAATTCCTAATTATATCAAACTCTCTTTGGAGCTATTTTATTTCTAATGATTGTATAGAGTTCGTCAGCATTTACACGGATTTGTTCCATAGTGTCGCGGTCGCGGACTGTCACTGTGTTGTCTTCTAATGTCTGATTGTCGATAGTAACACAGAGTGGTGTACCGATAGCGTCTTGTCTTCTGTAACGTTTGCCGATAGAGTCTTTTTCTTCGTATTGACACATGAAGTCAGGTGTGAGTTGTTCCATGATTTCGCGTGCTTTTTCTGGAAGACCGTCTTTCTTGACGAGTGGCAAGATGGCGACTTTATAAGGTGCCAATGCTGCTGGGAACTTCATCACGACGCGTTCTGAACCGTCTTCGAGTTTTTCTTCTGTATAAGCGTGGCTCAACATAGCGAGGAACATACGGTCCAAACCGATAGATGTCTCGATAACGTAAGGAACGTAGCTTTCGTTTGTCTCTGGATCGAAATATTGGAGTTTCTTGCCTGAGAACTTAGAATGACTGCTGAGGTCGAAGTCGGTACGGCTGTGGATGCCTTCCAATTCTTTGAAACCGAATGGGAATTCGAATTCGATGTCGGTAGCTGCATTAGCATAGTGAGCTAATTTTTCATGATCGTGATAACGATATTTTTCAGCTGGGATACCGAGTGAGAGGTGCCATCTGAGACGTTCTTCTTTCCAGTGCTTGAACCATTCGAGTTCAGTGCCAGGGCGTACGAAGAACTGCATTTCCATTTGCTCGAATTCTCTCATTCTGAAGATGAACTGACGAGCAACGATTTCATTACGGAATGCCTTACCTGTCTGTGCGATACCGAAAGGAACTTTCATTCTACCTGTCTTTTGGATGTTGAGGTAGTTGACGAAGATACCTTGAGCTGTCTCTGGACGGAGGTAGATTTCGTTTGCGCCTTCTGCTACAGAACCCATTTGTGTTGCGAACATAAGGTTGAATTGACGAACGTCAGTCCAGTTGCGTGAGCCAGAGATTGGACAAACAATACCGAGGTCTTCGATGAGTTGTTTGATGCCAACGAGGTCGTTGTTTTCCATAGCGACGTAAAGACGATGGCTGATGTCTTCTATTTCTTGTTTATAGCCAAGAACGCGAGCGTTTGTTGAAACGAATTGTTCTTTATCGAAAGCATCGCCGAAACGTTTCTTTGCTTTCTCTACTTCCTTGTTGATTTTGTCTTCGATCTTAGCGATATGATCTTCTACGAGAACGTCAGCGCGATAGCGTTTCTTGCTGTCTTTGTTGTCAATCATAGGGTCGTTGAATGCGTCAACGTGACCTGAAGCTTTCCATACTGTTGGATGCATGAAGATCGCTGCGTCAACGCCAACGATGTTTTCGTGCATCTGCACCATGGCTTTCCACCAGTATTGGCGGATGTTATTCTTTAATTCAACACCGTTTTGACCGTAGTCATAAACAGCTGAAAGTCCGTCATAGATATCACTTGAAGGGAATACGAAACCATATTCCTTAGCGTGAGCTGTTATCTTCTTGAAAAATTCTTCTTGATTCATTGTTTTATTTTTTTGTCAACGGACAACAGACTACAGACAACAGTCTTTGTCCAATTTTATGTACGTAATTATTTCTCTAAAGTTCTAAAATTCTAGAGTTCTAGAGTTCTTATAAAATGAGCATAGCGTCGCCGTAGGTGAAGAAACGATATTTCTCTGCTACAGCTGTTTTATATGCCTTCATAAGCAAATCATAACCAGCGAAAGCTGCTACTTCCATCATCATTGATGACTTAGGAAGGTGGAAGTTTGTGATAAGAGCGTCAGCTGTGTTGAAATCGTAATGAGGGAAGATGAACTTGTTTGTCCATCCTTTATAAGGATTTATCTGACCTGAGATTGTTACAGATGTCTCGAGAGCTTTGAGAGATGTTGTTCCGACTGCGAAGATCTTGTGACGTTCTGCTTTAGCAGCGTTGATGATATCGCAAGCCTCTTGTGTGATTTCCATCTCTTCTGAGTCTGTCTTATGTTTTGTAAGGTCTTCAACCTCGATATCGCGGAAGTTACCAACGCCTGTATGGAGAGTAAGTTCTGCAAACTGAACATCACGGAGTTCGAGGTGTTTCATAAGAGATTTGCTGAAGTGCATACCAGCTGTTGGAGCAGCCACAGCGCCTTCACATTTAGCGAATACTGTTTGATAGTTTTCAGCGTCTTCTTCTACATTTTGCTCTTCGCCAGCTTTTTCACGAGCGCTTTGTACCTCTACAGGAATAGGAGTGTTACCTAACTCTGTGATTGTCTTCTTAAATTCTTCGTGAGTTCCGTCAAATAAGAAACGTAATGTTCTACCGCGTGATGTAGTGTTGTCGATGACTTCAGCTACGAGATCGTCGTTCTCACCGAAGTATAATTTATTACCGATACGGATTTTACGTGCTGGGTCTACGAGTACGTCCCAGAGACGGCTTTCGTGATTAAGTTCACGGAGCAACATAACTTCGATCTTAGCACCTGTCTTTTCCTTTTCGCCATAAAGACGTGCTGGGAAAACCTTGGTGTTGTTAAGTACGAATACGTCACCAGCGTCGACATAATCCAAAATATCTTTAAAGGTACGGTGTTCGATGGAACCATCTCTACGGTTAACAACCATCAAACGAGATTCATCTCTGTTTCTTGCCGGATGTTGGGCAATGAGTTCTGCAGGAAGGTTAAATTTGAATTGAGATAACTTCATTATATAATGATTTTATGTTATTTCTTGGGAAAGTCACAAATATAATATCAGAATGAAGTTTTGTCAAGACCTTTTTATAAAAAAATTAGGAATTTTATTATGAACTCAGAACGTAGAACTTTGAACTAAGAACTTTTTGGTCGCTGAGCTTGTCGAAGCGCCAGACTGTCAATTCTCCGTTTTCAATTTCCAATTAAGAAGACGTGTCAACGTGTGTTTATTTTTAAGGTAACGTTGACGCGTCTCTACAAAATTTTCAATTTTCAACTTTCAATTTTCAATTTTCAATTTTCAATTTTCAAATCCCCTTCTTTAATCCAGTTCAATTTTCTGAATATCTCGCCGAAGATCCAAGTTAAAACTGCCGGAAGTATGAAGCATACTAACAATATTCCTATCCACATTTTTGTTCCGCCTTCAGGCATAGCCGTTATTATTCCGAAAGGACCAACGAGTCCGCATGTTCCCATACCGGCTCCTATAGGCACGTTTTCGAGTTGGAACACGCATGTCGCTATCGGACCTGTGATCGCCGCTGTAAGCGTAGGAGGAATCCATGTGAGAGGATTTTTTATGATGTTAGGCATCTGTAACATAGATGTTCCTATGCCTTGTGAGACGAGTCCGCCCCAGCGGTTTTCCTTGAACGACATCACGGCGAATCCTACCATCTGAGCGCAGCATCCTGCTGTGGCGGCACCGGCAGCTATTCCCGACAGACCGATAGCAATACATAAAGCAGCGCTGCTGATAGGCAATGTCAACGCCATTCCGACAGAGACGGAGACTATTATTCCCATGAGGAAAGGACGTAACTCTGTGGCGTTTTCTATGAATCTTCCGAAAGCCTCCATGAAGGCGTTGATGCCAGGACCGACAAACATGGCGAGGAGCACGCCGCTGATTATCACGACAGATGGTGTGACGAGGATGTCGACTTTAGTTTCTTTTGAGACAAGTTTTCCGAGCTCAGTGCTGATGACAGCAGCGACGTATGCACCGACTGGACCGCCTAATGCGTTGCCTGCGATGCCACATACTGTTGCAGAGAACAACACCAGTGAAGGCGCATGTAGCGAATATGCTATTGCGACACCTATCGCGGCGCCGGTAGCCTGTTTCGCATATTTCGCGATTTCTAATAATATCGGGAGATTTAACTTATCACCTAAAGTAGTGAAAATAGTTCCTATCAATAATGAAGCAAACAGACCGAAAGCCATAGCACCCAGAGCATCGAGGAAATAAGCCTTCGCTGTGATATTGACGGATTTTTTATCGAGAAAAGATTTGAAATTCATGATATATTTGGTCAACGGTCAACAGACAACGGTCAACAGTCTTTGAGTATACAATTTGTTGATCCAATATGGACAAAGTCTGTTGTCTGTAGTCCGTAGTCTGTTGTCATTTATTAATCTGCTTAACGAACCTCTCATACCAGTCCTCGCCGAAACGACGAATCATAGGACCTTTCAAGAATTTATATAAAGGAACACCTTCTTTCTCGCCTTTGCGTTTGGCTGGAACGCAGACGCTCCATTCGTGATAGTTCACATAAATGAAGCCGTTTTTCTCTTCGAGACGAATAGGATAAAGGTGACAGCTTATTGGTTTCCAGAAGTCGATCTTGCCTTCGAGATAAGCCTTTTCTATAGCGCATAATGCTGTGCCGTTTTCATGGAAATAGACGAAAGCACATTCTTCATTATTGATGAGACGTGTAACGAGCGCGCCTTTTTCGTCATAGTCGTAGACGTCGTCATTCTCGACAGCCTCGATGCCTTCAGGGCGCATATAAGGTTTTATCTCTTCAAGATATTCCTCAATCATACCTACCTCATCAGGTTCGAGGGGAGCGCCAGCGTCGCCGGCTATACAACATTCACCTTTGCATCTTGCGAGATGACAGCAAAAACGAGCATTGATAAACTCGTCAGTGACTATTACATTATCAACTATTACCATAAAAAATCTTTGTTAAAGTTCATTATGAATTGAGAATGCAAAATTACATTTTTTCGAAGATAAAACAAGTAAGTTGAAAACTGAAAGTTGAGAATTGAAAATTGAAAATTAGCAATGTCTTTAAACCTTACAAATCGCTGCTATCAATTTCTTCGTGTAATCGTTTTGAGGATTATTGAAAAGAACGTCAGCTTCGTTCATCTCCTGAATCTTGCCGTTATACATCACTACTACTCTATCGGACATGAATCTTACTACGCCTAAGTCGTGAGAGATGAATATATATGTGAAATGAAATTCTTTCTTTAATCTGTTAATAAGGTTTAACACTTGCGCCTGCACTGAGACATCAAGTGCCGACACCGACTCATCGCAGATTATCAGTTTAGGGTTGACTGCAAGCGCTCTTGCAATACAGATGCGCTGCCTTTGACCGCCAGAGAACTCATGAGGATAACGCTGATAATGCGACGCCTCCAGACCTACTTCTTCCAAGAGATGACAAACGCGTTCTCTTCTTTTCTTGGTGTCTTTATCGATGCCATGAACCATCATCGGCTCGGCAATAGCATCGCCGATACAAATACGAGGATTCAAGGAAGAATACGGGTCTTGAAATACAATCTGCGCCTGCTTGCGATATTCGCGCAGTTCTTTATTATTTAACTTCGTGATGTCTCTTCCTTCAAAAATGACATTTCCTGAAGTCGGTTCCACTAATCTTAAAATACTGCGTCCTAATGTCGTCTTGCCACATCCCGACTCGCCCACAAGTCCGAGCGTCTCGCCTGGATAAACGTCGAAACTGACATCGTTTACGGATTTTATGTAGTCGTAAGTCCTGCCGAAAACGCCTTTACGGAGAGGATACCAAGTCTTGAGATTCTGCACCTTAAGAATCGGTTCCTGAGAATATAGAAGTTCGTGTTGCTTTTGTCTAACATCGTCGGTGATGAGCAATTCGCTCTTAACCTGATCGTTATCACTCCACTTTCCATCAAGGAATTCCTTCACAATCGGGAGTCGCTCCAGACGATAATCGAGCGGCGGGCGACAAGCGATGAGACCTTTTGTATAAGGATGCTGAGGATTATTCAAGATATCGTGTGTCTTGCCTCTTTCCACGATGACGCCTTTGTTCATCACGATGACATCATCAGCAATTTCTGAAACCACGCCGAGGTCGTGAGTTATGAATATCATTCCCATTCCGTTCTCTCGTTGCAATTCCTTAAGAAGCTTTAAGATTTCCTTCTGCACCGTGACATCAAGAGCCGTCGTAGGCTCATCAGCGATAAGCACCTTAGGATTGGAAATAAGCGCCATCGCTATCATAACTCTCTGCTTCTGACCACCAGAAAGTTCGTGAGGATATTTATCGAAAATAATCTCCGGATTTGGCAGCTTCACCTTTTCGAAAAGTTCTAGAACCTTATCTTTTAGAACTTCAGAATTCTTGAACTTTAGAACTTTAGAATTTTCTAGAGTTCTAGAGTTTTCAAGTTCTAGATTTCTACATGCTTCTAAAACCTGAAATCCGCATTTATAAACTGGATTGAGAGACGTCATCGGTTCTTGGAAAATCATCGCGATTTTCTTGCCGCGTATCTCCGACATCTGGTCGTCGCTATAATGGGAAATGTCTTTATTTTCCAATAAAATAGAATCCGCTTCAATCTTAGATTTACGCTTGTCTAGAAGCTGCATCACAGCGAGGTTGCTTACCGACTTTCCCGATCCTGACTCCCCGACAATACCGAGAGTCTTGCCTTCAAACACTTCGAAGTCGACGCCATGCACCGCCTCCTGCCATTTATCATCACGGCAGAAAGAGATATGAAGGTTATTGACTTTCAGAAGCGGGGTCATATTTATAAAGTTTTAGTTTTACAAAAATAGAAAAAAAGTTTAACTCCAAACCAAAAATCTGTTGTCCGTTAACCGTTGTCTGTTGACTTAATTTCCTATCTTTGTCTCATAATTTTACACTATGAAAAACTTCCTAGAATTATTAAAAAGCAGACGCACATGCCGTCAGTTCACCAACGAATCAGTCAGTAAAGAATCTATAGAATATATCCTTGAAGCAGCACGTCTGTCACCATCAGGACATCGCATCAAGCCTTGGGATTTCATCGTCGTGGAAGACAAGGAAACTCTTAAGGCATTATCTGTAAGCAAGGCATCGGGAGCCGCTCTCATCGAAGGTGCGGCTGTCGCTATCGTAGTCGCTGCCGACATCACAAAGACCGATGTCTGGGTTGAAGACTGCTCCATCGCGACTATCATCATGCAGCTCGCAGCAGAAGAACTAGGTCTCGGCAGCTGCTGGGTACAGATCCGCATGCGTAAAGACGCCGAAGGAAATGACGCCACCGACAACGTCAAGAGAATACTCAACCTACCAGAAAACTATTCAGTACTTTCAATAGTAGCGATAGGACACAAAGCAGAACTCTAGAACTCTAGAATTTTAAAACTTTAGAATTATACAAATTTTCTAGAGTTCTAGTATTCTAAATTTCTAAGATTCTACGAAGTACAGGCTGCTGTCGCGACGCTGATTTTTATATCCTCTATTTTCGACAATGTCGTGCCAGCAGCTTTCAAAGTTGCTCCCGTGGTCAAAACATCGTCTATTAATAAAATGTGCCGACCTTTCAGTCGCTCGCCGTTGTTTACGTCGAAGATATCTTTCACATTATCCCAGCGCTCTTCCCGCGATTTCTTAGTCTGCGTTGAAGTAAACACCTTTCTATAAAGGCAGTCGTTCATTATCGGAATCGCCGTCTTGTCCTCCACGCCTTGCGCAATGACGTAACTCTGGTTATATCCACGCAGATGTTCTTTCTTTGGATGAAGAGGAATCGGGATGATATAATCAATGCCTTGAAACAAAGCAGCGTCTTTTATGCTTTCGCCAATCTGTTGTCCCAGAAAAAATCCAGCGTCTTTATTTCCTTCGTATTTCAACTGATGAAGCAGATGCTGCACCTTGCCTGTCTTGCTGAAGAAAAACTCAGCCGTCACAGCATGGAAATCGATTTGTCCATAAAACATCTGCGCTAAAGGATTATCGGCGTTTTTCTCATATTCAGTCTTAGGAAGAAGATAACGACAAGAAAGGCATACGGATTCTTCATTACGCATCAGAAGATTACCGCAGGCGGAACATACCGACGGGTAGAAAAGGTTGATAAGATGGTTTAAAAATTTCAGTTTCATTTTGGTTTGATTAAAGTCAACAGACTACGGACAACGGTCAACAGACTTTGTCCATAGGTTGGCATGCTTGTGTATCTATTGCAAAATTATGGGAAAAAGAATTACGCCTGACGTTTTTAACATTTTTTAACACAAACGTTAATTTATGTTAATTTCATAAAACACAACGTATATAAACAAAAAAGGACGCCATAATGACGTCCTTTTGTTTGAGGTACCAGACGGAGTCGAACCGCCGTACAAGGTTTTGCAGACCTCTGCCTAGCCACTCGGCCATGATACCTTTTTGCGAGTGCAAAGATACAACTTTTTTTTAATGTACAAACATTATTTTCAAAAAAAAGTTTTAAGACTGGTTTAAGGTTTAAGGCTTAAAGTTTAAGGCAGTTTATAGTGTATTTAAAACCATAGTCTTTAGCCATTTATCATTCGCCTTTAGCCTTTCAATTCCAGAGAAACAAACGCCATCTTTCCGCCTAATGGAGGATTCATTTTTCTGACTTTCAATTGGGCATTCTTAACGTCTGGAAATCTCTCTTTTATAGTGTTCAATATACGTCTTCCAACATGTTCCAATAATTTGGATGGTATCATCATCTGTTCTTTAACCACTTGATATACTGCTGAATAATCTACAGTATCTTCGAGTTCGTCAGACAATTCAGCCTTGCTTGTATCGACTTCCATTGTCAGATCCAAACTGAACCATGTGCCTATCTTCTGTTCTTCTTCGAAGTGACCATGATAGGCGTAGAATTCCATATTTTCTATTGTGATGAGCGACATATTTCCTAGTTTAAAGTTTAAGGTTTAAAGTTTAAGGTTCAAATTTCTTTAAACCTTAAGCCTTAAACCTTAATCCAAAATTTATCCTAAAACTTCCAATCCTTTATCAATTCTCTTAACAGCCTCTTCTTTGCCGATAAGTTCTAAGATTTCGTGGATATGTGGACCTTTGCCAGCACCGACGAGCATCAAACGCAAGCCATTCATGACTGGTCCCATGCCGAGTTCGTTAGATGTGATCCAATCGTTGAGAACCTTTTCTATATTTTCTGCTGAGAAGTCTTCGATGCCGTTGATGAGTTCTTTTGCCATTCTCATCAATTCTGGTGAGTTTTCTTTCCAGCGTTTCTTGACTGTTACTTCATCGTAAGTTGTTGGAGCTTCAAAGAAGAAGAAACTTTGATCCCATAATTCTTTTACGAAGTTAACGCGGTCTTTTACCAAACCTGCGACCTTAACGACGTAATCTCTATCTGCTTTAATGCCTTTTTCTTCTTCAAGCCATTGGAGATATTCTTCGCCGACTTCTTCCTTGTCTTTCTTCAAAAGATATTCGTGGTTAAACCATTTTGTCTTGTCAACATTGAAACGTGCGCCAGATTTTGTGCAGTGTTCAAATGAGAAAGCTTCAATAAGTTCTTCCATTGAGAAGATTTCTTGTTCTGTACCTGGATTCCAGCCGAGGAGAGCCAACATATTGATGAAAGCTTCTGAATAATAACCTGATTCTTTATAACCTGAAGAAACCTCGCCGCTCTTAGGATCAACCCAACGGAGTGGGAACACTGGGAAACCGAGACGGTCACCATCGCGTTTGCTGAGTTTGCCGTTGCCGTCTGGCTTTAACAATAATGGAAGGTGTGCGAATTCTGGTGCTTCCCAACCAAATGCTTGATACAAGAGAACGTGTAATGGCATTGAAGGCAACCATTCTTCACCACGGATGACGTGTGAAATCTTCATCAAGTGGTCGTCGACGATATTTGCCAAGTGATATGTAGGCATTCCGTCTGACTTAAACAAAACTTTATCGTCTAATGTATTTGTGTTGACTTTGATGTCGCCGCGGATGATATCGTGCATTCTTACTTCATAATTTTCAGGCATCTTGAAACGCACTGTGTAAGGGATACCGTCGTTGATCATCTTTTCAACTTCCTCAGCAGCAATTGTCAAAGAGTTGCGTAAAGTCTTACGGCTTTCTGCGTTATAAATAAATGTCTTCTTTTCTGCTTCAGCTTCTGCGCGGTATTTGTCGAGTTCTTCTGCTGTATCGAAAGCATAGTAAGCGAAACCTTTTTCAATAAGCTCGTCGCTGTATTGTTTGTATAAAGGCTTGCGGTCACTTTGTCTGTAAGGACCATATTCACCGCCAACGATATCGCTTTCGTCGAATTTGATTCCGCACCAATCGAGTGATTTTACGATATATTCTTCTGCACCTGGAACGAAACGAGTTTGGTCTGTATCTTCAATACGAAGAATCATCTTACCGCCGTTCTTCTTGGCAAACAGATAGTTATATAAAGCTGTCCTGACGCCGCCGATATGAAGCGGACCTGTTGGACTTGGAGCAAAACGTACACGTACTTCTTTCATATAATAAATTTATTTTTTGCAAAAATAAGAATTATTTACTTACAAATCCCGACTCAATTACACATTCCTAAGCCCTAATTTTCAATTAAAAAAACTGTTGTCTGTTGTCCGTTGACTGTTGACTTTTCATTATATTTGCAGATTATTAATTTAGGTATAATGTTTTCTGACGGTAAATCATATAATCGCATCTTGTTGGACAAGATAGAATCTTTCATAAAGAAGTTCTATCTCAACAAACTCATCCAAGGCGCACTGATAGGCTCCGTCATACTCATTTTATCCTTCCTGATTTTCAACGTAATAGAATACATCTCCTGGTTCCCTGGAAAAATAAGACTGATGCTTTTCATAACATTAGTCGCGATATTCGCCATCATAATATTTTCTTACTTCGTCATCCCTTGCATAAATCTGATTCGTTTCAGAAAAAAGATGTCCGATAAGGAAGCCGCCATCTTAATCGGAAAATTCTTTCCAGAGATAAAAGACAAACTTCTTAACACACTTCAACTCACTGATGAGATAAGCGGCAACCAGGATAACGAGCTGCTTATCGCAACCATAGAACAAAGAACACAAAACCTACAGGCCTTCAACTTCAGCGATGCCGTAAATCTTAAAGGCAATTATAAATACCTGAAAATATTCGGAATATCATTTATAGTCCTAATCGCGCTCATATTATTCTTCCCCGATTTCTCACAAAAGCCAGTCGAAAGAATCATCAACTACGACAAATTTTACGAGAAACCTCTTCCTTTCCAAGTGAAACTTCAGGGCGAAAAGATGGAAGTCACACAAGGCGACGACTTAGAATTTACCATTTACGTAAGCGGCGAGAAAATCCCAGAAGCGTTTTACGTCAACACCTCCGTCGGAACAAGAATGATGTCGAAAAAATCGACAAATGAATTCTATTACATTTTCAACAATATTTATCAATCGGAGACTTTCCAGATCAAAGGCGGAGATTATATAAGTCCGGAGATTAATATTATCGTCAACCCATCTCCTGCACTTTTGTACTACGAAACCGAACTAAAATTCCCCAAATATATCAACAGAAAGAACGAGACTTTGCCAGGCAAGACTCGCATTATGGTTCCGCAAGGCACTGAAGCGAAGTTCATCTTCCACACCAAAGACGTCACCGAAATGAACATCTTACACGATTCAATAAATCAAGTATTGAAATCGGAGGGCAACGATTACGTCTATAGTTTTAAGGCCTTACAGACTTCAAAATTTTATGTAAATATTTCAAATGAATGGAGCGAAAGCAACAACCCTATTCCTTTTACGGTTGAGGTTATACCTGACGCCTATCCTGAAATTCAGGTTCAAACCTTCAATGAAAATTTCTCGAAACAAACATATTATTCAGGTCTCGTTGCCGACGACTATGGATTTACAAAACTTCTTTATCATTTTGAGGTCGAAAACAAACCGAATCAGTCTTTCGCCAAACGTATCGACATAAACAAGAATACGACACGAGCATCTTTCTATTACAGCATCGACCTCGACACTCTCACAATATTCCCTGGCGATGAAATAAAATCTTATTTCGAAATCTGGGACAATGACGGAATAAACGGTGCCAAGTCGAGACGTTCAGAATTGTTCCATATCAACATTCCGACTCGCGAAGCCCTTGATTCCATCGCAGACGCTTCAGAAGAAAATATCATCTCTAATTTGGAAGAAAAGACCGACAACTTAGAACAGCTTCGCAAAGACATCGACGAGATGATTAAAGATCTTATGTCAAAAAAAGAACTCGACTGGACCGACAAGGAAAAGATAAAAGAACTTCTTGAGAAAGAAAAAGAGATACAAGAAGAATGGAAGAAAATCCAAGAAGAACAGAATGAACTTCAGGATTTCATGAGAGAAAACGAACTAACTTCGGAAGATTTGCTGAAGAAACAGGAAGAAATCAACAAACTCTTCGATGAGGTCATTCCTGAGGAGATGAAGAAACTCATGGAGGAAATCGAGAAGATGCTGAGCGAGATGCCTCGTGAGAAAATGCAGCAGATGATGCAGGATCTCAAGAAAAGCAATAAAGAACTCCAAGAGATGATGGACAGAAATCTAGCTTTATTGGAGCAATTAAAAGTAGAAAAAGACCTTAACGATTTGATTAACAAGATGAATGACTTATCGGACAAGTTACAGAACACCGATAAAAACAATAATGACTCTTTAAAAGCAGAAGACGCTAAGAATCAATTCGATAAGTTATCAAAAGAATTAGATTCCATCATGGAAAAGAACAAAGGCTTACAAGAACCTTTCAATATTTCCAAAGATGAGAAGATGGAAAACGAGATAAACCAAGATTTGGAAGAAGCCGGAGAGATGGAAGACCAAGGCAACGACTCTGGATCCAGCCAAAAGAAAAACGCTGCCGGCAAGAAGATGAAAGAAATGGCCAACAAACTCAGTTCTGATATGATGATGGCCGGTATGGAACAACTCGGCGAGGATGCACATTTGGTTCGTATATTATTAGAAAACGTAGTGCGTTCTTCTCACGAAGAAGAGAAACTCATGAATGAAGTCAGCAAGATGAAGAAAGACGACCCTTCATTATCGGAGAAGATCAGCCGCCAGAAAGAAATCACCGACAATTTTGTCATAGTCGAGGATTCCCTAAGGAAGATGGCAATGCGTCAACCTAAAATTAAGAACTTCATTTTCACAGAGTTACAACTAATAAACCAACAATTAAGCCTCTCTATGAAAGAGATGAACGAGATGACTTTGCTTACTGCATCCTCACGCCAACAAAGAGCGATGATGTCGATGAATAATTTAGCGTTAATGTTGTCGGAATCTCTTAATGATATGAACGAAAGCATGATGGAAGCCAGCGGATCTTGTTCGAAGCCTAAGAACAGCAAGAAACCTAGCAAGAGCCAGCAGAATATGAAAAACATGAAAGACCTGCAAGAACAGCTTGGCAAGCAGCTGGAACAATTACGCAAAGAGATGCAGCAACAGCAACAACAGAAAGAAGGCAAGCCTCAGCAATCGATGAGCAAAGAGTTTGCAAAAATGGCTGCTGAACAAGAGATGCTGCGCGAAGGTATGCAGAAGATGTTAGAAGAAATGAAAAAAGAAGGTCTGACAGGCGATGACGGCATCAACGAGATAATTAAAGACATGGAAAAGCTGGAAGAAGATCTCGTCAATAAAAAGATCACTAATCAGACCATGCGACGCAACAGAGACATTTTATCAAGAATGTTAAAAGCCCAGAATGCACAAGAGGAACGCGAGAAAGAAGAAAAACGCAAGTCGGAAGAATTCAAAGGCTCATACGAAAAACGCAATATAGACGAATTAGAATATCAAGAAAACCTGAAGAAGCAACAGGAGTTTTTGAAGATGAACAGCATCGAATATCAGCCGTTCTACAAATCAAAAATCAATGATTATTTCTTCAAGAAAAACATAAAAACAAAGGAGTAAAAATGATCAGTTTACAATTCATCGACACTGAAGTTTTGTCCGAAGAAATGGCGGGCGTAAAAGAATGGATCAAAGACTTTGTCAGAAGTTACGGCAAAGAAGTTGGAGAATTATATTATTCATTTTGCAGCGACGAATATCTCTATAAAATGAATGTAGATTTGTTGGGTCATGATTTTTACACCGACATTATCACCTATCCTTTGAACGAGTGCGAAACTATTTTATCGGCAGAGTTCCATATCAGCATAGATAGAATAAAGGACAATGCCGTAACTTTCGAACGCAGCTTCAAAGACGAATTACATCGAGTGATGGCACACGGAGTCTTGCACCTAATCGGTTTCGACGATCTCTGCGAAGAAGACGAATTAGAGATGCACAAGCAAGAAGACAGATGTCTTGAGATGAGACACTGAGGCGCCAAGTCTCCGAGTCACCAAGGATAAGAAAAGATATTTGAGATTCAAAGTTAATTAATGACAATTAAGAAGTTATATAATACGTTTCACGTGAAATAATAAAACAAGAGATATGATTTTCGACAAGTATGATGTTATTGTTGTAGGAGGCGGACACGCCGGTTGTGAAGCTGCTGCAGCTGCAGCCAATATGGGAAATAAGACACTTCTCATCACAATGAACATGAATGCCATGGCAGCGATGTCATGCAACCCAGCAGTAGGCGGCATCGCCAAAGGACAGATAGTCCGCGAAATTGACGCTTTAGGCGGACAAATGGGCATCATTGCAGATAAGACAATGATCCAGTTCAGAATGCTCAACAAATCAAAAGGACCTGCCGTATGGAGCCCTAGAGTTCAGAGCGACAAATTTGAATTCGCCGCTGAATGGAGAAACGTTTTAGAAAGAACTAACAACCTTGAGTTCTGGCAAGACCATGTCGATTCTCTTATCGTAGAAGGCGACATAATAAGAGGCGTACACTGCTCTATGGGCGGCGATATTTACTCTAAAACCGTCATCTTGACAAACGGCACATTCTTGAACGGAAAGATATTTATTGGCGAAAAATCATTCACAGGAGGTAGAATTTCAGAAAGCGCAAGTACTGGCATCACAGAACAGCTCGTCTCTTTAGGTTTCGAAGCTGATAGAATGAAGACAGGAACTCCAATGCGTATCGACGGCAGAAGCATCGACTTCAGCAAACTTTCTGAACAAAAAGGCGACGACGATGTAACAGGTTTCTCATACCTTGAAGTAGACAAACCAAAAGAACAACGCAGCTGCCACATCGCTTATACATCTAAAGAAGTACACGACATCTTAAGAACCGGCTTCGAAAAATCACCTCTTTTCACAGGAAGAATTAAAGGCATCGGACCACGTTACTGTCCAAGCATCGAAGATAAAATCGAACGTTTCGCTGACAAAGATATGCATCAGTTATTCGTGGAACCAGAAGGCAGAACAACAGTCGAATACTACCTCAACGGTTTCAGTTCTTCACTTCCCGAAGACATTCAATATAACGCATTACGCCGCATAGAAGGTTTTGAAAACGCTAAGATATTCCGTCCAGGATACGCTATCGAATACGATTTCTTCCCTCCAAACCAGCTTTACCACAGCTTAGAGACACATCAAATCCATGGCTTATTCTTCGCTGGACAGATAAACGGAACCACAGGTTACGAAGAAGCTGCAGCTCAAGGATTGATGGCCGGCATCAACGCACATCGTTTGATTCACGATTTAGAACCTGTAGTTTTACGCAGAGACGAGGCTTACATCGGTGTTTTAATCGATGATTTAATCACAAAGAGCGTCGACGAACCTTACAGAATGTTTACAAGCCGCGCAGAATATCGTATATTATTACGTCAAGATAACGCTGACGCACGTCTCACAGAAAAAGGCTATGAAATCGGACTTGCAACAGAAGAACGATTAAACCATTATAAAAACAAGTACGAAAAAGTACACGAATTAGTAGATTTCTTAAAGACAACCAATATCAGTCCGGATAGAATAAATGGCTTGTTAGAATCTAAAGGCACACCAGGAATTGCAAATAAAATGCGCCTCGCTCAGATCCTGACACGTCCGCAAATCAATCTCACAGACATGATTGGCGTTATAGATAGCCTCAAAGAAAACTACGATTTAAGCGTAGAATCTGTAAGAAACATCGTTGAGGAAGCAGAAATCATAGTAAAATACGAAGGATATATCGACAAAGAACGTGAAGTTGCAGATAAATTAAACAGACTTGAAAACGTAAAACTAAGTCCAGACTTCGACTATTATGCTTTAAATTCTCTTACTATGGAAGCGAGAGAAAAATTAACCAAGCATAAACCTCAGACATTGGGACAAGCAAGTAGAATTAGCGGTATCTCCCCTGCCGATATTTCTGTTATCGCTGTTTTCTTAGGAAGATAGTTTCACGTGAAATTGAATTATAAATTATTGAAATAAAATATTATGAGTAAAATGTGTCCATGGTGTAATTCAGAAAATAATCATCAGTTTTTGGAATTGAAAGATTATTTTCTCACTCAAGAGCAATTCGAGATATTAGAATGCAACGAGTGCGGACTTCTGTTTACAAGCCCATGCCCTACTCCTGATAAAATAGGCAGCTACTATAAATCCGAGGATTATTTAAGTCACAACGAGGAGAAAAAAGGACTGTTCGCAAAGATCTATAATAAGGTTAAAAAGATAAATATTAAGAATAAATTTAATATTGCAACCAAAAGCCAAAAGCCAAAAGCCAAAAGCCTATTAGATATAGGTTGCGGTGTTGGAGATTTCTTGCTTTATGCCAAAGAAAACGGCTGCAAAATAACCGGCATAGAACCAAGCGAAGACGCAAGAAAAATAGCCGAGAAAAAACTCGACTGTAAAATACTGCCTCCAGAAGAACTTCAGAATATCCCCGATAAGTCTTTCGATATCGTAACAATGTGGCACGTCTTAGAACATGTCGCCGATCTTAAAACAGAAATTCATCATCTTCAAAGAATTCTTAAAAAAGACGGCAGACTGGTTCTGGCTCTTCCAAACTATAAATCATACGATGCTGAATATTATAAAGACAAATGGGCGGCTTATGACGTCCCAAGACATTTAAGCCACTTCTCCAGGACATCAATTAAGAATATTTTCAAAGAAACAAACTTGCAACTTGTTGATATCAAACCGCTTAAATGGGACAGCTTCTATATTTCCATGCTCAGCGAACAATATCTTAACAGCAAGAACAGTTTCTTCAAAGGTATCTTAACAGGTTGGAAATCAAATAGAAAAGCGAAGAAATCAGGAGAGTATTCTAGTTTGGTATATATATTTAAGTTGAAAACTGAAAATTGAAAATTGAAAGTTATTCGGTAGAAACGCATCAATGCTCTTACATCATTGACACGTCTGTACTTAGTTCAAAGGTCAATTTTTCTGCAAAAACAGTGAAATTCAAAATAAAGATGATTTTAGGCGTTTTAAGCGATTTTTGAGACAAAACGAACAAGGAGTCAAAAAATCAAAAATCGCCGCTTAAAACGAAAGAAATTTTCAAGACTTACCAACAAAAGTCAACTAGTTGATTTACAGCAATTAAAATACAAAATAGGATTTTTATGGATAAAAAAGGTATTTTTCGTGAATCTCTATGCCTGATTTTACTGATCATGCTATTAATTTTTAGCAATATCATCATAAAATCAAAAAACAGCGAAGAAAGAGTCGTCAAGAAAATTTCAGCATCTCTAGAATCGATCCAAAGCAAACACGACAGCCTCGCCTTGGAATTCCAAAATAATTTCAAGTCCATAATCGAAAAGCCTGAGGATTTTTATCCAGCAAACGACGAAAACAGTTTAGCGATCTATCTTTTCAAAAACGACAACCTCATTTATTGGAACTCCGATATAAACGATCCTAAAAGCCTGCTGAGAACCGATTCCGAAAAAAATATCTTCTCGCAAGGAAACAATAAATTTTTCTTAACGCTCACCCAAAACGATTCCCTAAAACTTTTCACCTCTACCCCACTCTATTATAAAAATCCAAATATCGCTGGCAACAACATTTTTCTTCCAGAAAAAATCAACGGAACATACGAAATAGATTTCCTTATCGAAAACAACAAAATAAATTTTAACATAAACTACAAAGCTAAGATGAACAATCTAGATTCCTATCTGCTCGGAATCTTGCTAATCATCATATTCATCTGCAGCCTCAGTTTCGCTTACAAAAAGATACAAAGTCTGGAAAACAGCAAAAATAAATATGTATTATTTTTTATTGCCAGCACTTTCATCTACCTAATCATCACATTATTACAAAACATCTTATTCATCTCGACATCCGATTTATTCGGCACCTCATGCCTCAACCAAGGATGTAAATTTTCATTCAGTTTAGGAAGTCTGGCAGAATTCACAATATTCTTCTTCGCGAATATAATCGCCATATCGCCAAACATCACAAAAGAAATATCATTAAAAAACAGCAGCAGAATAATAATAAGCTGTTCAATATTTATCTTTATATTATTGACATACACCTACTTAATCTACGAACTCATATCAAACATCAATATTCCTTTTGCGTTCCTTGAAATTTACAATACAACCGTCAACAGTTACATACTCCTTATATTAATAGCAGCGCTCACCTGTGCCGTCATTATCATACTGCAAACCTTAATGAAAATTTTCATAAATGAAAAGCAGTCATATTTATGGTCGATAGCAGCGTTTTTGATAATAGGAGGCGTTTATGAAATAATCGCAAATAAATTCATCGGATTAAGATTTTCGATGATTACAAACGTAGTTGGAATATTATTCTACCTCAGCCTCCTCTGGGAGAAAAAATCAAAGTCAAAAATCAAGAACATCGTCAGAAATATAATCGTCATCACATTGATGACAACACAGCTGACATATATTCTTTACCTGATAAAAGAAAACAAGGAATACGAAGAGATGTCGTGGTTTGCCAATGTCATCGGCGATGAATCCGATAAAGATTTCGAGAACGCCATGATAAAAACGATAGAGAAATTAAAAAACGACAACAACCTCATCACTTGGCAAAAGAGAAACGACTTCCCTTCTGACGACAGCATCTTAAATTATCTTAACGAAAAATATTTTAACATAAACGAAGTCGAAGACTATTATAAAGTCGTTACACTCTGCGACACATCAACAATACTCATACTCGAAAGTCTGAACGATTACGAATATAATTGCAATGAATTATTCAACGAAATATTAGAATCTAATCCTAGCAAGAAAATCAGCGAGGAGCTGACTTTAGTCGACGACCCTACAACAGACAGCTACTACATTCTAAAACTCAACCTCTCTCCTATTGATTCTAACTATATAAACACCTGCTACATAGAATTCTATAAAGAATATATCTTGAATCATATCGGCATCCCTGAAATAATCACATCGTCAGAAAACGTAATTCTGCCTAAACTCGTAAATTATTCATTCAGCTGCTATGAAGAAAATATCTTACAATACAAATACGGCAATTACAACTATCCTAACGAATTCAACAACTTCAGATATAAAGATGAAGAATACGTCAAGACCAAGATTTTCAAACACTTAATTAAGAAAATCGATGAACATAAAACCATCATCGTCACTATTGAAAAACCACGCTTCATCGATATAGTAGCGCCATTCTCCTATATATTTATCATCCTGATATTGATGTATTTCCTTAACATAAAACTTTACAAGAAACAGGAAATCATCAACTATCAGCAGACATTGCATGCGAAGATGCAGCTTACAATCATATTGACATTAGGATTGTCATTTATCGTTGCCGGCATCACCTCATTTATATTCATGCGCAACTCATTAAATGAGAAAGCATTTGAGTTTCAATATGAAAAGAATAAAAGCATAGTCAAAAATCTGGAAGAAGACCTCGACAAGGAATTGATTACAGAATATGATTATCTTAAAAATTATAAAGAAAACAACTTCATCGATATCAACATTTACGATTTAAACGGCAACCTTATAAATACTACCCAACCGAAATTATTTGATGGATTTAAGTCCACGATAATCAATAGAAAAGCATACGAATATATCAAACTAAGAAACCGCTTCTATTATTCAAACGAAGAGAAAATAGACGGAATAAAATACAATTCGTCATATTTCCCTTTGAAGGATAAAGAAGGTAACACACAGGCCATCGTCAACATTCCGTATTTCGACAATAACATAAAGAGCAAGATCAACATATCTAATTTCGTCATTACATATCTGAATATCATTTTAGTCTTGATGGGCGTCTCTGCTTTAGTTGTCATTATCGTCACCAGAAACACCATCAAGCCTTTGAAAATCATTCAGGGAAAGATGCAGAAGATCAGTCTTACCGGCAAGAACGAAGAGATTGAATGGAACAGTCAGGATGAAATCGGTGATTTAATCAGGATTTATAATAACCTTATTAAAGAACTGGAGGTCAGTGCGAACAAGCTGATGCGTTCGGAGAGAGAGACCGCCTGGAGAGAAATGGCGCGTCAGGTGGCACACGAGATCAAGAATCCATTGACGCCGATGAAACTTAACATACAGTTTCTACAGATGGCGTGGGACGAGAAAAATCCAGACATCGACAGAAAATTGAGAGAAACGACAAATACATTATTGGAACAGATTGATATTCTTTCAAATATCGCGACGGCATTTTCAAACTATGCAAAACTGCCTCAAAAGAACATCGAGACATTCAACATCAAAGAGTTAATTGTCAATACAATAAATCTATACGACAATCATAACAACATAAAATTTGCATTTGTAGAAGAAAACGAAAGCGATTATATCATCAATTCCGACAAGAACAATTTAAGCATCGTTTTCGGCAACATCATCAAGAATGCCATACAGGCGATTGGCAAAAAAGAAGACGGCAACATCTTAATTAGAATTAAAGACGTTAACAAATATTATAACATTGAGATAAGCGACAACGGATGCGGCATAAGGGAAGAGGAAAAGAAAAAGATATTCATGCCTAACTTCACAACCAAATCAAGCGGGATGGGCGTCGGATTATCAATAGTTTATGACATCTTAGAGACATTAGAAAGCGACATAAGCTTCGAAAGCGAACTTGGCAAAGGAACGGTTTTCAAAATTAATATTAAGAAATAGTATAAAGAGTAAATTATTATATTTGCAACAATGAAAATTCACAAGATATGAGAAAGTTAATTTTTTGTTTTATCATAATGCTTCTCACAGGTAGCATTAATCTTGCACAAAACGTAATTGACCCTGAATTACAATCTATTATTGATAAAAAAGGAGATGAAAAAATCAGCATCAACATAATTTTCAAGTCACAGTTAGATCGTGCTGATTTGAAAGAACGTTCAAGCGTTTTCATCGACAAAGAAACAAAACGTCAGGCCGTCATAAAAGAACTTAAGAATTTCTCAGCAGAGACACAGCACGATGTTCTTTCTATGATAAAGTCTGCTGAAAGCAAAAACGAAGTGTCAGACATAGTTTGCCACTGGCTTTCAAATTCGATTACATGTACAACTACAAGAAGCGTCATCGGAGAGCTTGCAAAGCGCGATGATATCTTATTGATTGGTTACAACGGTGACAGAAACGCCCTTCTTGAAGAAGTCATCGGAGAGGAAGTAAGAGACGAAAAAGAAATCACCGAAAATGTCGTACAAGTCAACGCTCCTCAAGTATGGGAGATGGGATACACTGGAAAAGGCGTCTTGGTAGCCATTTTAGACACTGGCGTCAACTACGAACATCCCGACCTTGCCGACCATCTTTGGGACGGCGGATCACAATATCCAAACCACGGATATAACTCATACGATGGTGGAACTGTGACAATGGACAACCGTGGACACGGCACACACTGTGCAGGCACCATCTGCGGCGACGGCTCAGGCGAGAAGAAAACTGGCATAGCTCCTAATGTAACACTGATGTGTATCAAAGCATTAAATGACAACGGCAACACAAATGCCAACGCTATCGTAGCAGGAATGGAATTTGCTGTTGAACACGGCGCCGACGTCTTGAGCATGTCATTAGGCATCGCCAACTCATCTATAACCGACAGAACAATGATACGCATGACCTGCGTCAACACTTTAGAAGCAGGCGTTATAGCTTCTGTAGCTGCAGGCAATGAAGGCGGATCACAAAACTCTAACCCTATACCAAACAATGTAAGAGTTCCTGGCAGCTGTCCAGCGCCATGGATAAATCCTGACCAACAGGAAAACGCCGGCGGAACATCATGCGTCGTCTCTGTAGGCGCTGTCGACAAAAACGACAAAGTGGCTTCTGTATCATCACGCGGTCCTGTCACATGGCAGAACACTTCTTATGCCGACTATCAATACAACCCTGGCATCGGCCTGATACGTCCTGACGTATGCGCTCCAGGAGTGAATGTAGTTTCATTAAATTATAACTCAGACGGATATCTGAGACAGACTGGTACATCAATGGCTGCTCCTTGCGTGGCCGGCATCATATCTCTTATGTTGGAAAAAAATCCAGAACTCACACCTGCAGAGATAAGCATGCTGCTAGAGACAACAGCAGTAAAACTCGCTGACAAAAAGAACAACGATTCAGGATCGGGTAGAGCAGATGCACTCGCAGCTATCAACGCTATCGATATGGGAAATATCATCTTCAAAGACTTCACCTTCCAAGATGAAAACAACAACGGCAATATAAACACAGAAGAAGAAATCAAATTAAATATAGAGTTTGAAAACACTTCTGACGACTCATACAACAACATCACAGCTAAGTTAATTTGCACCAACAACTTAGTGAATATCACAAAAGATATGGCAGAAATAGGAAACATAGCTGCCAAGCAAACATTTAAGATAGAAGACATATTCAGTTTCATCATCAATGATAAAGTAAATGACCAAGAGAAACTTTATTTCGACGTCGAGTTCTACAGCGGCAGCGAAAGAATCTCATCAACAAGACTTTCATTGATCGTAACAGACAAGAACATCAGATTCTCTTCTCTCGTTATAAGCAACGACGACAACGGCAACGGAATACTTGAAGCCGGAGAGACTGCAGATTTGGGCATTGTACTTAATAACTCCGGAAGCGAGATAGCTGTAAATCTTAAAGGAACATTAAACTGCAATAGCGAGTTTATCACCATCGACAATAACACCGCTGAATTTAACTCTATTGCTCCAAACACATCAGCGACAGCTTATTTCAAAGTGACATTATCCAATAACGCAACAGGCGCCATGGACATTCCTTTCGAATTAAAAGCTACAGACAAATATAACAAGACTAGAAACATCAGCTTCAATTACGTAAGTTCTTGTGATATCATCTACACCTTACGCGACGAATTCGGCGACGGATGGATGGGTGCAAAAATCATCGCTCATTATAACGACAATTCTGAATCAGACACTTATACACTTAACAATGGAGAAGTGGAAATATTCACCAAGACATTAAACACTGGCGTTGAAGTATCTCTCGAATGGAAAAAAGGCAGCATGGACTCAGAATGTAAATACACCATAAATTACGAAAACGGCGCTGAGATCTATAGCGGAAAAGGAACTCAAAAAGGAACATTCTTCACTTGGACCAACGACTGTTCAACTCAAGAGATGAAGATAAAGACAGGCGAAGCTGTCAAAAACCTCGAACTCAAAGCAGGAAGCAAGTCAGTGACATTACACTGGGAAGCTCCTGAAACAGAAGGCGTAGTGTCTTATGAAATATATCGTGAGACAATACTTCTCGGCACAACAGAATCTCTCTCTTATAATGACAACAACTTAAGCAGCGGAACTTACACCTATAACGTAAGAGCCGTCTACGAAGACTGCAAGGGCGCTACTGCTTCACAAGATATCGCATTCTACGAAAGCATCAACGATATGTTAGTCCTTCCAAATGTGACGATATATCCAAACCCAGCTAACGACAAAGTATTTATCGAAACAGAAGTTGAGATAGAAGAAGTTGTAGTTTATACAATAACTGGCGTTATTGTTGGTCAACAGGCAACAGTCAACGGACAACAGACATTGAGCATAAATGTCTCTGATTTAAGCAAAGGCGTTTATTTTGTAAATGTCAAGACTAGCGCTGGCAGTGTCGTCAAGAAAATAATAAAACAATAAGAATTAGAAGATGAAGAATCCTATCAAGGCACTGGCAGGACAGACTGTCATTTACGGATTAGGCACCATAGTGCCGAGGTTGCTCAATTACTTATTGACGCCTTTTTACGTCCGCGTATTCTTATCCGATGAATACGGACAGCTATCTGAATTATATGCCTGGATTGCCTTGATGCTCGCCATCTTGACATTCGGGATGGAGACCACATTCTTCCGCTTCTCGCAAAAAGAAGACAGCAGGAAAGTATTCAACAACGCAGAGACGATGGTGCTTCTGATTAGTGTTGTATTTCTGCTGTTTTACAGCTTCTTCTATAAATCGTTCGCGGAACTCATTCATTACGAGTTCAACAGCCATTACGTTCTTCTGTTAGGAATTATTGTCGCCCTTGACGCATCGGCAGCCATTCCTTTCGCGATGTTGAGAAAAGAAAACAAAGCCGGACGTTTCAGTCTGATAAAGACCACCAACGTCCTGACAAATATCCTCTTCAACATACTGTTCCTTGTCGTCATCCCGGAAAAATCTATAATGATTGCGGAACATATCTTCGGCGAAGAGACTTCATTACTCATCTGGGTGTTCATCTCCAACATCTTGGCAAGTATTTTAAACTTGATATTGCTTGCTCCACAGTTGTCACAGCTGAAGATAAGTCTCAACAAAGAACTCATCGTTCCGATGTTGAAATATTCATTCCCAATCTTGTTGATAAGTCTTGTCGGAATGATAAATGAGGTAGCAGACAAGATCTTAATCAAATATCTCGTAACCATTCCAGAGGCAAGCGTATTGGCAGATATGAACATAACAGGGGAGGAGTATGCCATGCAGCAGCTCGGAATCTATTCGGCGAACTTCAAGCTCGGCGTGCTGATGACAATCTTCATCCAGATGTTCCGTTTCGCCTCTGAGCCATTTTTCTTCGGCCACGCCAAAGACCGCAACGCACCTGCTTTATACGCGAAAGTCATGACATATTTCGTCATCTTCTGTCTGCTCATCTTCTTGGGCGTGATGTTCTATATGGACATATTACAGCATTTCGTCGGAAGAAACGGCAGCGACTACCGCGAAGGATTACGCATCGTACCGATAATACTTATCGCCAATATGTTGTACGGCATCGTCTTCAACCTCTCAATATGGTTTAAATTATCCGACAAGACATATTACGGAACGATAATAGCCATCATCGGCTCGATAATAACCTTGATATGTTTCTTCACCTTGATACCAAGAATCGGTTATATGGGAGCTGCCATCGCTCACCTTGCATGTTATAGCGTGATGATGCTGGTGTCGTATTTCTGGGGACAACGCGTATTCCCTATACCTTATCAAATAGGAAGAATAGCAGTCTATTGCATCCTGGCGTTTGCCTTATTCGTTGTAAGCAATTTCATAATAGATTTTAACATCATAGTAAAACTCACAATAAATACTTTGATGTTGATATCATATATCGTAATAGTTTTCGTTTTAGAAAGAAAAAATCCACTTAAAATAGAATAAAAAAAACAATAGTTATGACAGTAAAAATCGTTAACAAATCAGACAATAACTTACCTGCATACGAAACAAGCAGTTCAGCAGGAATGGACTTAAGAGCTTATTTACCAGAAGGTCCAATCACTTTGAAACCAATGCAAAGAACACTCGTTCCAACAGGACTTTTCATGGAGATTCCTGAAGGTTACGAAGGACAAGTAAGACCACGCAGCGGCTTGGCAATAAAGAACGGCATCACAGTGTTGAACACACCTGGCACCATCGACGCCGACTACAGAGGCGAGGTAAAAATCATACTCATCAACTTATCAGACACCGACTTCGTCATCAACAGCGGCGAGAGAGTTGCACAAATTGTTTTCGCTAAATGTGAACAAATGGATGTCTTAAGTGTAGAGACACTTAGCGAAACAGAAAGAGGCGCAGGTGGTTTTGGACATACAGGAAAGAAATGATTTTGAACGCTGAGCTCTGAACTTTGAACTTTGAACCAGACAATGGACAAAGTCTGTTGCCTGTTGACTTAAATTATAAAAATGCGTAGAATCTTATTCATATTATCATTGTTATTGGCGAGTTCCGTGGTGGGATTCTGTCAGGATACGATACAACCTAAAGTGAGCTTGGCTCAGAATGCGGAAGCATTTTCTAAAGGATTAGAAGAGAAATTCAATGAGAACTTCGACATGGCGATAGCTTATTTCGAAGAGGCATTGAAGGCTTTCCCTGAAGATCATGCAAGCATGTATGAACTCAGCGCATTATACAGCAGAAAAGGTCTGCCAGAAAAAGGTTTCGAGATGATAAAGACTGCCGTCGAACTCGACAGCACAAACAAATGGTATAAGATTCGCCTCGCTGATTTCTACAGCCAAAACAACGACTACGATTCGTTCGTGAACATCTACGACGACTTGCTCGAAGATGAACCTAACAACCTGGAATATTTGGAAGTATATATCGATGCCTTGCTTCATCTTGAAAGATACGAGCAAGTGACAGAGAAACTCGATGTCTTTGAAGAGAATATCGGTGTAAATGAATATATCTCACTACAGAAGCTTGAGATTTACGACCTATTAGGCAATAAGGATAAAGTCGTTGAGGAAATGGAGAAACTCTGTAAGGCTTATCCTTATGAAACCAGATATATGTCTGTCTTGGCTGAAATGTATATGCAAGATAAAAGAGATCAAGACGCATTGAACGTATATCTCAAGATCAAGGAAATCAACCCAGAAGATCCTTATATCAACACTTCATTGTTGGAATATTACCAGAAGCAAGGCGAACTCGACAAGGCTTTCGAGGAGTTTATTCTGGCCATAAAAAACAAGAAACTTGACTACAACACCAAGGCCCAGATTTATGAATACTGGTTCAATATGAAAGATGAAGGAGAGAACACCGTCAAGGAAGCCGAGATAGCAGGCAACGCTTTCTTAGAGACACATCCTGACAAAGAACTGGGATATTATGTGATCGGAACTGTACATTATAACAACGAGAACTATGCAGAAGCGAAGAAATATTACATGAACGCGATAGCTCGTGACAGCAGCAGTTTCATTTCATGGTATCAGCTCATCTTCACCGACATGTCGCTGGAAGACGCTGAAGGTTTATACGAACACACGATGAAGGCAAAGAGATTCTATCCTGAGCAGCCGATCTTCTACCTCTTTAACGGCGTGGCTCTCATCGATATGGAAAAATATCAAGAAGCCGCCAAAGTCCTTGAGAAAGGAAGATACTTGTCGGCAGACAAAAAACTCACAGCAAACTTCGACACCTACCTCGCTGACATTTACCACGAACTCGGCGAGAAAGAAAAGATGTATAAGCAATACGACAGAGTGCTCAAGAACGATCCTGAAAACATCTACGTATTGAACAACTATGCATATTTCCTTTCTGAAGACAACACACGTTTGGAAGACGCACTGAGAATGTCGGCCATAACAGTTGAGAAAGAACCTAAAAACACCACATATCTAGACACTTACGCCTGGGTTCTTTATAAATTAGGCCGCTACAAAGAAGCAAAGAAATGGATGGAAAAAGTATTCTCCTATGACAAAAACGCCAGCGGTGTCTACTACGAACATTACGGCGACATCTTGTATAAATTCGGAGACACACAGAAAGCCGTACAAAACTGGAAGAAAGCCAAAAAACTCGGCGAGACATCAGAGTTTATTGACCAAAAGATAAGAGATGAGAAGATTTATGAATAGACTTTGGCTTTTGGTTTTTGGCTTTTGGCTCCTGGTTCTCGGTTCTTGTTCCACAAATAAAACCACATCGAACCTCAGGACTTTGTCGGCGAATCACATATTAAGAGAAGTTGAGAGAAACCAGTTTGAGTTTGACAATCTCACAACTAAGTTCAATGTCAAAGTCAAAGGCGATAACAGCATCGGACTCAAAGGTCAGCTGAGGATGCAGAACGACAGCGTGATATGGGTTTCAGTATCGTTGAAATTAGGTATTGAGATGGTGAGAGTGATGATAACGGAAGACTCCGTGAAGTTTATCAACAGGACTGACAAGACATATTTAGCTGAAAACATAGATAATTTCAAGCCGTTACTTCCAAGCGAGGCGACAATAAATTTCTTGCAAGATGTGCTTGTCGGAAACGAAATCCAATTCGATGACAATGAGAAATTCAAAGTAACCATTGAAGATAAAAACTACAAACTCTCATCAGAGAAAAACACCTTCTGGGTCACGCCGAAAATATTTAAGTTAAAAAGACAACAGCCAACGGTCAACGGCCAACGGCCAACGGTAATAATAAATTACGATAATTTTCAGGAAATCAACGGCAAACTTTTGCCAACGAAAATCATCTTAAATACTAAAGACGAATTTGACCTAAACATAGAAATAGATTATTCAGAGATAAAAGTAGGAGAGGAACTAGAGTTTCCTTTTAATATATCAAAAAAATATAGTAGAATATGAAATTCAGAAACTCAGAAACTCAGAAACTCAGAAGTTCAAAGCCTCAGAAGTTTTGGATTTTATTATTACTATTAATTCTGGCTATTTCTGCTAATTGCCAGAGCGTTGAGTCTTTGGAGAAGAAAATAAAGTCTATTCAGAAGGACATCAAACTGGCTGAGAAACTTTTGAAAGAGACCTCTAAAAACAAGGAAGCCACCATCAACCAGGTGTCATTGCTTCAGACGCAAATCAATCAGAGAGAGACACTCATCAAGACATACCAGAGTCAGGTCAACACACTGAACAAGGAGATTCAGAAAAACAAGAACGGCATAACAGCTGCAAAGAAAGACCTCACTCTTTTTCAACAGGAATACGCTAACCTCTTGGTCATAGCCTATCGCAACAAAGGCAAGACCAACAATCTTTTATTCATATTCTCCTCAGAAGACTTCAACCAAGCAATGCGCAGAATGCGTTATCTTCAGGAACTTAACGATTTGGTGAAAGTCAAGATAGAAGAGATAAAAGCCACACAGGACAAGATCAACAAGCAGTTGAACAAGAACGAAACCAATAAGAGAGAGATTGAGAAAGTCCTGGCAAAAGAAAAAGAAGAGAGAGCCTCATTGGTGAAAGACCGCGACAAACTCAACAAGGACATCGCATCTTTGAAGAAGAAAGAAAGTCAGATTCAGAAAGACATCAAGACCAAGGAAAACGAGACCAAGAAACTTAAGAAAGAGATTGAAAAGATCATAGCCGAGGAAATCAGAAAGGCCAAGGAAAGAGAAGAACTGGCGAAGAAAAACAACACCAATTCTGTAGATTACAATCTCTCAAGCAGTTTCGCCCAGAACAAAGGCAAGCTCCCTTATCCTGTAGAGCAAGGCATCATCACAGGACGCTACGGATTGACGCCACATCCTACACAGCCTAAAGTGACTGTCAACAACAACGGCGTCGACATCAGCACGACAAGAGGAGCGAAAGCACGCAGCGTCTTCGAAGGCGAGGTCTGTTTCGTCACAAGCCAAGGCAACAACAACGCGATACTCATCCGTCACGGCTTATACTTCACCTTATATTCAAACCTCGAGAAGGTATTCGTCAAGACAGGTGACAAGGTCGCGACAGGACAAGAGATAGGACGCATTCACACCAGTGTCAACGACGGCAAGACAATATTGCACTTCGAGATCTGGCAGGAAAACAGAACTACGGTAAATCCAGCGTTATGGATTAGGAAAAATTGATGTAGAGACGTTTCAATGATTCCTATAAAAACAAACACACATTGAAGCGTCTTATTAGTTAGGAGTTAGGAGTTAGGAATTAGGAGTTAATCAATATGAAGAAAAATCGAATTTTTATTATTGCAGCGATAATAGTGGGAATATTATTATCCTCATGCAGCAGAGCATATCAGCCTACTAACGTTCAGAAGAGAAAAGGGAATTGCGCAACCTGTTCAAGATGGTGAAGAATGAGGGATGTCTGTTGACCGTTGACTGTTGACCATAAAATAAATCTCCCTCATTTGAATTAAGTTTGAATTATTTTCATATTTTTGCATCGTTAGAATTTACAAACAAATAAAATCATACAATTATGGCATTCAACTTAAGAAACAGAAGCTTTTTGAAGTTATTAGACTTCACTCCAAAAGAAATTCAATACTTTTTAGATTTAGCTCGCGACCTCAAACGCGCTAAATATGCAGGCACAGAACAACAAAGATTAAAAGGCAAGAACATCGCTTTGATTTTCGAAAAGACTTCAACACGTACACGCTGTGCTTTTGAAGTAGCAGCTTACGACCAAGGCGCTCACGCTACATACTTAGGACCTTCAGGTTCACAAATCGGTGTTAAAGAATCTATGGCTGACACAGCACGCGTTTTAGGCCGTATGTACGACGGTATCGAATATCGTGGCTTCGACCAAGCAACAGTTGAAGAATTAGCTAAATATGCTGGCGTACCAGTATGGAACGGTTTGACAAACGAATTCCACCCAACACAAATCTTGGCTGACTTCTTAACAATGACAGAACACACAGACAAACCATTAAACAAAGTTACTTTCGCTTACGTTGGCGACGCTCGTTTCAACATGGGTAACTCTTTGATGGTCGGTGGCGCTAAGATGGGTATGGACGTTAGAATCGTCGCTCCTAAATCATTACAACCAGATGCAGAACTCGTAGCAACATGTAAAGAAATCGCTAAAGAAACTGGCGCAACTGTTACAGTTACTGACAACGTTGAAGAAGGCGTTAAAGGTTGTGACTTCTTATACACAGACGTATGGGTATCAATGGGTGAACCAGCTGAAGTATGGGCAGAACGTATCAGCTTGTTAAAACCTTACCAAGTAAACGGCGAAATGATGAGAATGACTGGCAATCCAAAATGCAAATTCATGCACTGCTTACCAGCTTACCACAACTTAGAAACACAAGTTGGCCGCGACGTTTACAAACAATTCGGTCTCGATGGCGTTGAAGTTACAGAAGAAGTTTTCGAATCAGAAAACTCAATCGTTTTCGACGAAGCAGAAAACCGTATGCACACTATCAAAGCTGTTATGGTAGCTACATTAGGTGACTGATTTTAAAAGACTACAAGTCTATAAAACTATAAGTGGAGACGCAATTTCTTTTGCGTCTCTATTTTTTTCACCACATCCAATTCCTGATATCTAAACAATCAGTCCAAATTCTAAAAAACTTGCTGTCTTTTAGTCTCTTAGTCTTGTGGACTTAAAAAATTATCACTACATTTGCAAACTGAAATAATCTGTACTAACCAAATGTTTTTGATATGAAAAAGCTACTATTTATTTTGTCATTATTTTTCTTGATAACTTCATGTGACAAAACTCCTATCATCACTCTCAGTGTAGACAAATCAGAAATAGCTGCCGATGGCAAAGAATCAGCAACATTTAAAGTCATCTGCATCGACAAACACAATAACGAAGAAGATGTCACCAACGAATGTCTGATTTTCTTCTCAGACAGCAAGCTCGAACTCGGTGCTACTGCCTTCTCAACAACAGAACCTAATACTTATTCATTCTACGCGACTTACGAAGACGCTGTTTCTAATGACGTCACCGTCACAGCGATAGAAGTCGAAGCTGAACCAGAAGATCCAGAAGACCCTCAAAACCCTCAAGACCCAGAAGAATCTCCTATAGTGCTAAGCGCTTCAAAGACAAGCATATTAAATGACGGCAAAGACAATATCATCTTCACCGTAATGCAAGACAGCTTAGAAATAACAACAGAAACAAAGATTTACGTTGGCGATACAAAATTAAAACTCAATGTCTTCACTTCAACAGAAGTAGGAACTTACATTGCATATGCTATGAAAGGCGAAGTGAAATCTAATGAGATTACGATCACCGTCGAAGAAGAAAAACCAGAGACACCAGAAAATCCAGAGGAAAAACCAATAGTACTCTCAGCCTCAAAGACAAAGATTACAGCTAACGGCACCGATGCTGTGACATTCACTGTAAAACAGGAAGACAACGACGTGACAAGCGAAACCGAGATTTATGTCAACGACAACAAAATAAACGGCAACACTTTCACTACCACAACTGCAGGAACATATAAGGCTTACGCTAAAAAAGGCGAACTGAAATCTAACGAAATCAGCATCACTGCAGAAGCCGTAACAGAACCAGAAAAACCTATCGAACTTATCGCATCAACAACCAACATCACCGCTAACGGCAGCGACGCTGTGACATTCACCGTAATGCAGGAAAACAACGACGTTACAAGTCAAGCAGAAATCTTTGTCAACGGCGGCAAACTCAACGGCAACAAATTCACCACTTATACATCTGGCACTTATACAGCATACGCTCAAAAGAACGAAGCTAAATCAAACGAGATAACAATCACCGTATCTCCTGTCCCAGATATGGGCAAGACTATAGTCTTCGCTGATGGCGTATCTATCTCTTCTGGCTGGTATGATGTCAACAAATTGAGCAAAAACGGAGGTGATATCAACATGTGCTGGGCTGCATCAGCATCTAACATCATTGAATGGTGGCAAGACCGTTATATGGCTGCAGGCAACACATTGCCATCAGGCGCCGTAACAGGAGAAGGTCAAAAAAGCTACGATGGCATTGGCGCATATAACCTCGCACTTATGGAATTATATCGCGATTTATGGAAAGATAACGACAAAAAAGGTGCTTATACCGACCAGGCCGTGATATGGTATTTTGAAGGACGTAACGTTCAAAAATATGCATCAGAAGGAAGCTGCGCCCAACCTAACGCAGCTGGCGGTTATTATTTAAGCGTATGGAATGAAATATTGCCAAAAGTATATCATGAATACAAGAGCGATGTCTTCCCTAATGAATTTTACGACCTCATCTCTAAAGAATATAACAGCTACACTAGCTGGGGCAATGGCTCTGGTGTTACAGGCACAGAACAGTTGAAGAAATTCTCAGACTTAGTAGTGGAATTCATCGACAGAGGCGTGGCATCACTTGCAATAACCGTAAATAAAAGCGGAGGTCTGCTCCATGCAACAACATTGTGGGGATATGAAATAGATAACGCTACAGGCATGCTTACAAAGATTTGGATCACAGACTCTGACGACATGCACCAAAGCGGCAATGGCGATCCTACAGTACAATTGTTACGCGAATATTCTGTAAGCCACGACAGCAGCAGTCTCGGTAAAATCAAGCTCTCAGGCGAGCCTTACGGAGCATGCTGGGCATTGTCACTTTACCCTGTTTCAGGATATAACTCTGCAAAATAAATTGATAAAGACTGATGATGATGTTAAAGAAGATCAAGAACATATCTCTCTTTTTGGCATGTATGGTGCTTATGCTTCATACTATCGTGCCACATCATCATCATAACAATACAACGACATTATGTCTTAGTCAGTTAAGCCATAACACATGCGAAGACACTGACTCATGCACTTCCAGTCACAATCACGATAACGATTGTGATGAATCTGACTGTACTATTGATGACTTATATGCTCCTAAAGATAATCATGAAATAAAATATCGCCTCGATATAAATATATTATCCTTTAGCCACTTCATTATCTCATCTGTCAATTTTTCACTAAACGATATTCTTAAAAACAAAGGCATCGGCTTTCGACGAGGATTCATACCTTTGATATTCAATAATCCGCATGTCAATTCAATATTCGGATTGAGAGCACCACCACAATTTTAAATTGAAAGTTGAAAATTGAAAATTGAAAATTGGGAGTTAGCCCTGAAAGGGCATAACATATATAGCGTAAGGCATCGCCTTACGAATAAAAAAATAAATTAAACACAATAAAAATGAAAAGAATATTATTAGTTATAACTATTATCGTAGGATTGATTTCTTGCGGTAATGTCAACAGACAACAGACAACAGACAACGGACATAATCATGAGCATTCTGCAAGCTGCAGCCACAACCACGATCATAATCACGACCATAACCATGACGGTCACAATCACGATCATGCAGCTCATAACCATAATCATGATCACCAACACTCAGAAGCTTGCAACCATGACCACAATCACGACCATGCAGCTCACAATCATGATCATCATAACCATAATCACGAAGGTCATAACCATAACCACCAACCAGCAGCTCACAGTCACGACCATGGCGAAGGTTCTATCAACTTCCCAATCGACCAACAAAAGAAAATCGACTTTGAAGTTGTTGAAGTAGTTACAGAACCTTTATACCAAGTAATCAGAACATCAGCTCAAATAGTTCCTTCACAAGAAAGTGAAAAGATCTTAACAGCTACAACAAGCGGCATCGTTGCTTTCGAAAGCAAAGACATCGTTCAAGGTCTCGAAGTTAAATCAGGACAAGTATTGTTCAGCATCGACAATGATGAAATGGCTGACGGCAGTCTCGAAATTCGTCGCCAAGAAATTGAAGCTGACTATGAAAAAGCAAAGGCTGAGTACGAACGTAAACAATCACTTGCAGAAGACAAGATCATCTCTGAAAGCGAATTGCTCGACGCTAAGACAGAATATCTCAAAGCACAGAAATATTACGACAACATGATTCAAAACTATCCTGAAGGCAAGACTCTCCACAGAGCAACTATCTCAGGTTCAGTATGTGAGATATTAGTTCCTAACAACTCATACGTAGAAGCAGGCCAACCTATCATGACATTGGCTCAAAACGACAAGCTTTATCTCCGCGCTGACGTTCAGTCAAAATATTATCCTGTATTGAAAGACATCAAGACAGCTAACGTAAGAACTAACGACGGCATCGTATATACAATAAACGAATTAGGCGGTCGTCTCTTATCATACGGCAAGACAACAGACATCAACAACCCATTGATTCCTGTAACTTTCGAAATCAAGAACAACGGCAACCTCATCCCTGGTTCTTTCGTTGAGATATTCATCACAGCAGAAAGCAACAAGATGGGCGTCATGTTACCTAACAGCGCTATCGTTGAAGAAATGGGCATCTACTGCGTATTCGTACAAAAATGTGCTGAAGATTTTGAGAAACGCATCATCACCAAAGGCGTGACAGACGGCAGCAAGACACAGATTCTTAAAGGCGTAGCAGCTGGCGAGAGAGTAGTAACCAAAGGCGCTGTCAACGTTAAATTGGCACAAGGCTCAGCAGCATTAGATCCACACGCAGGTCACGTTCATTAATTCGAGGAGGTGTCTATGTTAAATAAGATCATTAAGTTTTCATTAGAAAACAAATTGTTCGTACTCGTAGGAGCAATTTTGTTAATCATCGGCGGCTACAGCTCAATGCGCCAGATGGATATCGACGTTTTCCCTGATTTGACAGCACCTACCGTCGTCGTCATGACCGACGCTCACCGTATGGCAGCTGAAGAAGTAGAACGTCTTGTCACTTTCCCTATTGAGACAGCTATGAACGGCGCTACCAACGTACGCCGCGTGCGTTCAGCTTCAATGATGGGTTATTCTTTCGTATGGATCGAATTCGACTGGGGTATGGACGTATACCGCGCTCGTCAGATCGTCAGCGAGAAAATGGTTACCCTTGAAGAAGCACTTCCATCAGGCGTCACACCAATCCTCGCTCCACAGTCAAGCGTTATGGGTGAGATCCTCTTCGTTGGTCTCCAAGCCGACAGCACCTCAATGATGGACTTAAGAACCATGGCAGAATGGGTGGTGAAGCCAGCTATCTTGTCAACAGGCGGTGTGTCACAGGTGACAATCATCGGCGGCGACCTCAAGCAATATCAAGTGCTCGTCGACCCTGTCAAGATGGGACATTACGACATCACTATGGAAGAGATGACAGCGATATGCGAAAGCATGTGCGTCAACTCAGTAGGCGGCGTCATCCGCGACTTCGGCAATGAATATGCACTCAGAGGCATGGGCCGTACAACAGACCTTGAAGAACTCGGAAAGACATATATCAAGACTATCAACGGCAAACCTGTCGTCGTCTCTGACGTAGCAGAAGTAGTCCTCGGCAGCGCAGTGAAAATGGGATTCGCTTCACTCAACGCAGAAGAAGCCATCATCCTTTCAATATCAAAACAACCTAACATCAATACTTTAGAGGTTACAAAGAATATCGAGAGAAACCTCAGAGAAATCAAGAAGTCACTCCCAGCTGACGTCAAGATGGACACTAAAATCTTCCGTCAAGCCGACTTCATCGAGGCATCCGTCAGCAACGTGGCAAGAGCCCTCATCGAAGGTGCTATCTTCGTCATCATCATCTTGTTACTCTTCTTAGGTAGCTTCAGAACAACACTCATCTCTATCATCGCTATTCCTTTGTCATTGTTAGGAACACTCATCGTCCTTCACCTCATGGGAATGAACATCAACACAATGACATTAGGCGGTATGTGTATCGCTATCGGTTCTTTGGTTGACGACGCCATCATCGACGTTGAAAACGTTTACAAACGATTGAGACAAAACTTCCTCAAGCCAAAAGAAGAACGCGATTCTATATTCAATGTAGTATAT